>NZ_JBIWLW010000041.1:0-69622 GCF_044766385.1 Streptomyces sp. NPDC102274
CGGTCAACAGCGGGCTCGCGGCCGCCAGCGTCGCCCCGACACCGGCGAACTTGACCAGCCGGCGCCGCGAGATCGCCGAGTACTCAGGATCTTCGTTGTGCTTGTCCGTCACGGTAAAGCCTCTCGTTCCAACAAGTGGGGGGCGACAACCGAGTCTCGGGGGGCAAATCGAATGCCGCGTGAACACGGATAGGGACCACCGATAACAACGCGCACGCGGCGGTTCCCGGTCAGACTGGCGGTGTTCTCAGGGCAGAGCACAGCCCTGTACCCCAAGGGCCAACCGACGTCCGCCAACGAGGGCTCCGGGAGACCGGGGAACGCGACCGCAGTTCCCCGGTCTCGCGCTCGGGCCGGGTGTCAGGCCGACGAAGGTGTCCGTACGGGGTCGATGGCGGCCGTGTTGTGCTGGTCGGCACAGTGCTGCAACGCGCTTATGCAAGCGTGATCCAGATGTCGCAGCCCGGCCAGGTCGAGTTCGACAGGACGGTCCCTCGGCAGCGCCTCCAGAGCGTCCAGGATCCGGGGCAGCCGCAGGAAGGTGGCGTTGCCCTGGAGGCGAACGCGGACCGGGCCGGTGCCACGATCGATGGTGCTGATGTGGACGTGGGAAATATCCCAAGCCGTTTTGACGACCGCGAGCAGCAATCCGATCAGGACCCCCTCGAACATGTTGGTCACCACGATTGCCCCGGCGGTGACGCCCAGGACCACGGCCTCGCCGCGGTGCTCACGCCGGAGCGGGCCCCATTCCTTCACGGGCAGCAGCTTCCAGCCCGCGTGGACGAGGACGCCGGCGAGCGCGGCGGTGGGGATGACGCCGAGGGTTGTGGGCAGCAGCGCCGCGAACAACAGCAGCCACACTCCATGCAGTACGCGTGACGCCTTGGTACGCGCTCCTGCTTGCACATTGGCCGCGCTGCGTACGATCACCGCGGTCATCGGCAGTGCACCGAGCAGACCGCAGACAGTGTTCCCCGCCCCCTGGGCGATGAGTTCCTTGTCGTAGTGGGTGCGGGGCCCATCGTGCAGTTGGTCCACCGCCGCGGCGCTGAACAGGCTTTCCGCCGAGGCGATAAGAGTGAACGCGACGACCGTGCCCAGAACACCGATCTCGGCCAGGCGGCCGAAGCTTTCGGGGTTCGGGGGCTGAATCGCGTCGAGGAGACCGCGGACCTGGACGCGGGCCACCGGCAGGTCGAAGACCGCCGTAATGGTGGCCGCCAGTGCCACTGCGGCAAGGGGCGCGGGGATGAGCCGCGCCTTCTGTGGCAGCCGCTTCCACAACGTCATGACCATGATGGTGCCCACGCCAATGACGAGGGCGGTGGTGGCGGTAGGTGATCCGAGGACCTCGACGGCCAGGCCCGGCAGCCCGGCAAGATTCGCCGTGCTGGTGCCGGGCGCCTGCACATCGGTGAGGGCGTAGAGTTGTCCGGCGATCAGTACCAGCCGATGCCCGCGAGCATGCCCTGCACGACGGACAGGGAGATCGCGCGGAACCAGATGCCCAACTTCGCGAAGCCCATGAGGAGTTGGAGCAGCCCGGCGGTGAGTACCAGTACGCCGAGTCGGGGCAGGCCGTATTCCTGAACGGCTGTGTATACCAGTACGGTCAGGCCGGCCGCCGGCCCGCTGACCTGGAGGCTGCTGCCCGGCAGCAGGCCGGTGAGAAGCCCGCCGACGATGCCTGTGAGCAGGCCGAGTTCGGCCGGGACGCCGGAGGCGACGGCGACGCCGACGCACAGTGGCAGGGCGATGAGGAAGACGACCGAGGGAAGCGGTCAGATCGGTGCGCAACGCACGTTTCAAGGGTGCGGTGAAGGTAGGCCCCGGGCATGACTCCAGCGCTGGGGGTCCACTGCTCTCTCGCAGTGCTCACCAGCACAGGACCGGGTAGTGCGGCGTACGCGGCAGACGCCGCGGCGGTGTCATGTGCCTCGTCAACTGCGGCTGTGAGCCTCGTCAGTTGCTGGCCTCGGGTCGGCAGAGCCTGCGGGTCGTCCGCGTGATGTTCCGAGGCGGAGCCCATGCGCGGGGTATCAGGCGCCGCGGACATCTCCCTCGTCTCCGCCTGGATCGCGGAGGCCCGGGCAGTGGCGAGGACAGGCAGGTGATGCGGAGTGGCGACGTGCAGCAGGACAGCCGCGACCAGCAGCACAACTGCCGCTGATACTCGCCGCATCGCTGTGCCCTTCTCCGTATCGCTCGCCTGCCGATCCCAAAACGTTACCCGCCCGTCCGAGGCGATCACGTTGAACTTCCCTCTGGACAGGGTGAGATGAACAACACACTGCGGAAGCCTGATAGACGCGGTGACCTGACCAGCCATGGTTCGTCCGGATGTAGGGATTCCGTCGGCCTGGCGAACCGGCGCACGCTCCAAGCCGAGGCGATCGCCAAGATGCTCGACCGTGCCAGTGGCCGCGGAGCCGGTCGCGGCCGCACCTCGCCGGTTGGGGCAAACCGCCCGGCGTGCGGGCTGTCGGCCATCGGGACTTCAAGGTGCGGGACCGCTCCGCACGCCAGGGGCACACGGGCTGCCTCTGGTGCCGGCTTGCCGGTCGGCGCGGCGTTCTGGTACGCACGGGTGCCGCGCCCAAGCCCGCCGTTGCCACCTCTCGTGCCGATTCTCAGCCTGACCTGTTGTCCTGACGCAGGTGCCGGCGGGCGGGGCTGTCCGTGCCGGCCGAGACGAAATCCGCGCGATCCTCCAGATGGTCACCACTCTCGGGAACCTGGCGGCCGGTTCTCCACCGCGCGCACGATCGAGTACGGCCGGCCGGGCATCATCTGATGCCTGCCCTCATGGCGGCCGAAGGTATGACAGAAGGCCCGGTCCGCACAGGTGTTGGCGTCCGACCGCCTCCGCGTGGCCCTTCAGGCCGTCTTGACGAGGCCCATGGTTTGGCGTTCAGCTACCGAGGAGCTTCGGCGTACATGGGGGGACGGAATGCGGGGGCAGATGAGATGTGGCTGAGAGCGAAGCCCCGTCTGGTGATCTACGTGACGCTCTCCGTGGCTGCCATCATCTGGGCGATTGTCTGGAGCATCTGGTACCGGGACCCGCAGCACATCAGCGGTCTCCTGCCCACGCTCCCGGCGATCTTCACCGGCGGCATCGGCCTCGCCGCGGAGTTCGTCGGCGCCAACGGCACGTTGGGGGGCGCGGCGGACAGAGTGGCACGCGAGGTCAGGTCACGACTGACACAAGTGGCGGCGGAGCAGAAGTTACAGGACCCGGCGCCGATCGAGGTGCGGTGGACCTTGTCCCGCCCACGGTCGGTGTCCCACTGGGGAGGCCGCTTCCCGGTACTGCCCGGCGAGACCGGGGCCGAGGCCGAGGCGGGCGCCGTGGACGGCGGTGATGTGGACGCTCTGCTCTCCCTCCACGGTGGGCTGCGTTCCGGCCGTCTCGTCGTCCTCGGCGATCCGGGCACCGGCAAGTCCGCCGCCGCGATCCTGGCGGTGCTGGGGAGCCTGAAGCGTCGCGAACGCGTCGACGACACCGGCCGCTTACCCGTCCCCCTCCTGCTGGACGTCGCCTCGTGGAACCCGAACCGGCAGTCGCTCCGTGACTGGGTGGCCGACCAGCTCCACGACCGATACCCGTTCCGGGCAACGGGCAGGTACGGGGGCGACGCGGCGGCCAAACTGGTGGAGCAGGGCCACATCACGATGTTCCTGGACAGCTTCGACGAGATGCGGGAGGAGTGGCACCGGCCCGCGATAACGGCGCTCAGGAGCTTCCCCGATGCCCGGTGGGTGCTGTTCAGCCGCACCGAGGAGTTCGACAGGGCCACCGACGGGTCCCGTATGCACGGCGCCGTGGTCGTGGAGTTGGAGCCGGTCGCCTCCTCGGCCGCCGTCGACTATCTCGACCAGCAGTCCGAGCGTTTCCAGTCCGAGCTGTGCCAACACCTGATCGAGGAACTGCGAGAGCGCCCCGGCAGCGCCGTCTCCCGCTCGTTGCACTCACCGCTGAACCTGACACTGATACGAGACGCCCTCGCGCTCTCCTCCGGTCCCGACGCCTTGTCGGAGCTGCGCACACCCGCGCGGTTCACCGGCACCGACGAGGTCGAAAGGTATCTGCTGGGCCGGTTCCTGGACATCGCCTACCAGCCGGGGGTCCCCGTCCGCTCCACGGGATCACGGAAGCCCCACCGGCCGAGGCCCTACAGTCCGGACGGTGCCCGGAAGTGGCTGGGCTCCCTCGCCACCTGGCAGGACACCCACTCCGAGCACACCATGGACTGGCGGCATCTGCACTGGTGGGCGCCGCCGTTCTGGCGCATCGCCATGATTACGGCCGGGGGCGTACTCATCGCCCTTCCGGCCGGCGCGGTGGCCTTCAGCGACTGGGGCGACACGGGGGCCCTGGGCCAGGACGGCACCGGCTTCGGCCTGCTCTGGGGCGCAGTGCTGGGCCTGGTCTCGGGGGCGGCGGTAGGGGTCATCTCCGAGCTCCGGGACCCTGTCCCACGGCGCTCCGGGCGCCTCGTGACCCAAGGCAGGGCGCGGCGCGGCGTCAACCCCGTGGTGGGCGTGCTGATCGGGCTCCTGGTCGCCTACTACTCCGTCCGGGAGATGACCCACTACGCCGGGCTGGGGCTGCCCGTCACCCTGCTCTACTGCCTGATCTCCGGGGTCGGGGCAGGTGCCATCGCGGCCTATGCCGCGAAGTGGCGCAACCACCGCTCCCGGACACGGGCGGACGGTTCCCTGCCTGCGATCCGCTCCCTGAGCGGCGCCCTGCGCTCCCGCTTCTCCCTTGCGACGGCAGTGACTGCCGGGGCGTTCATCGGATGCGCGTTCGGGATCAGTCACCGCAGCCTGCTGGTCGGGCTGGCCACGGGGGCCTTCGCCGCGGTCGCGAGCGGGCTCATCGTCGGGGCCGCCCGGTCCGCGGAGCGCAGGGATGCCCGGCCCGACCGTGCCTGGCGCCAGGACTGGTGGCAGTCCCTTCTCTTCGGTGTGGCCTTCGGAGCGTGCATGGGCACAGCCCTCGGCGTCCACAACATGGCTGCGGGTACCGGCAATGGACTCAAGGAGGGGCTGGTGGTCGGCGTCTGCGCCGCCGTCCCCTTCGGTCTGGGCGCCTGCGTGGCCGTGTCCGATCGCTCACACCCGCCAGATGCGCCGGCTCCTCCCGGCGCAGACCGGGCACCCGACGCTGTCCCGATCCGGAGGCGAAGCCGACGTCCTCGGGCCGGATCCTCGCTCGGCGCGAGCGCAAAAAATCCCCCAACTCTCGTTGTTTCCTCATGGAGTTCATTGTCCGTCCTGGGGCTCGTGGTCCCTGGGTACGCCAGACCCCAGGCAGGGTGGAGCACACCGACGGGACAGCCCGCCGGGTGAGCATGAGGTGGTGACGGGGCCCACGGGCCCTCGGACGGACGGAGTGACGCATGACGCGCGAATCCACCTGGCCAGGACGTATCGCGATGCTACGGCGTGTTTCAGAAGTCCCGTCTGCACCGCGGCGGCCGGCACGCACACTCGCCGCGTTGTCGGAGTCGCCCGAGTACGTCCGGGCCGTGCCGACACGGGCGGGGCCACGGCCGGTGCCCGCCGCTTCGTCTTCCTCTTCGACGACTCGATCCGCTTCCGGCCCGAGTCCTTCGCCGTCTGTGCCCGCTCGGTGATCGAGGAGAAGGGGGTGCCGGCCTGCCCCGAGGGCTCGCGCGTCGGGCGGGGCACCAGCCATGTGTACCCCGAGGGCCCGGCGGAGGTCCTCGCCTTCAACACCCGGTACGCGAACGGGACGCGCGGCGCTCTGGTCGTCATCCCGGCGTCCCGCACGGTGCTGGAGCTCACCTGGGAACGTGTCACCCGTCCCTATCAACAGCTCGGCTATCTCTGGGCACCTGACGAGATCCTGCCGCCGAGCCCGATCCCGCCTCAGGAGCGGGCCGGGACCCGGCGCTTCGAGCTGGAGTGGGGGGCCACCCGGCAGGCCGGCGGCCGGCCGGTCAGCTTCGCCGAGACGTCGGCGAAGCCCGGCGAGGAGGTGCGGATCGGACTGTGGAGTTCATTTGTCACGGGGCAGGTCGTCCTGCCGCAGACCACGGTGGTCGTCAGCCCGTCCGGTGAACGGCCATGAGCTGACGGGCATGGGGCACGCACGCGCCGACAGCGCCGCCGCTCCCTCGGCGGCGCCACCGGCTGCCCGAGGTGCCTCGCCGGCGGATTGTGTGCGCTACGGCTTGTTCGGCTTCGGCATTCCCAGGCCGTGGGCTACGTGAGCGCCGAGATCGGGGTCCACCTTTGCCCAGTAGTCGTTGACCGCGCGTTCCTGGATGGGACGCTCCACCCCTTGGCTCAGGTGCCCGACGATGTTGTCGACCAGATGGTCCCGGTCGGTCTGCGTCATCACCTGGCGGTAGAGCATGCCGGGCTGGATGAAGTCGTTGTCGTCCCTGTGCGATTCGTACGCTGTACGCATGATCTCGGCGGCCTCCACGAACCAGCTCGGATCGCGGTAGCGCTGCAGATCGCCCTTGGGGCCGCCGTAACTGTTCGGTGCGTAGACCGGCTGGTTCCCGTTATGGCGATAGCGCATCGGGCCGTCCTTGTTGTAGTTGTGCACCTCGTTGAGCGGCTGGTTGACGGGCAGCTGTGCGTAGTTCGGGCCGGTGCGATAGCGGCTCGAGTCGGCGTAGGCGAGCATTCGTGCCAATACCATCCGGTCAGGGCTGGGCCCGATGCCCGGGACGAAGTTCGCCACGTCGAAGCCGGCCTGCACGATCTGGGCGAAGAAGTTCTCGGGGTTGCGGTCGAGCACCAGGCGTCCGACGGTGATCGGTGGATAGTCGGCGTGCGGCCAGACCTTGGTCACGTCAAAGGGGTTGAAGCGGTAGTCGGCCGCGTCCTCGTAGGGCATGATCTGCATCTCAAGGCGCCAGGACGGATAGTCGCCGCCTGCGACGGCGTCCCACAAGTCGCGCCGGTGGCAGTCGAGGTCCTCCGCGCGCATCGCCTTGGCCTCGGCGTCGGTGAAGTTCTGGATTCCCTGCTCGGTCTTGAAGTGGTACTTGACCCAGAACTTCTTGCCCCCCGCGTTCTCCCACATGTACGTGTCGCTGCCGAAGCCGTTCATATGGCGCCAGGTACGCGGCGTGCCGCGGTCGCTCATCAGGACCGTCACCTGGTGCGCCGACTCCGGCGAGAGCGACCAGAAGTCCCACTGCATGTTGTTGCTGCGCAAGCCGGTGTCGGGCATCCGCTCCTGCGAATGGATGAAGTCGGGGAACTTCATGGGGTCACGTACGAAGAAGACCGGCGTGTTGTTGCCGACGAGATCGTAGTTGCCCTCCTCGGTGTAGAACCTCAAGGCCCAGCCGCGCACGTCACGGTCCGAGTCCGGGTAGCCCTCTTCGCCGGCCACCGACGAAAAGCGGATCAGCACCGGAGTGCGCTTGCCGACCTTGCTGAGGAAACCGGCCTTGGTCCATTCGGTGACGTCCGCGGTCGCCTCGAAATAGCCGAAGGCGCCGCCGCCCTTGACGTGATATACGCGATCGGGGACGCGCTCGCGTACGAAATGGGCCAGCTTTTCGATCAGGTAGGTGTCCTGCAGCAAGAGAGGGCCGTTGGTTCCGACCGCGAGCGAGAACTCGTCGCTGGCGACGGGACACCCGGCATCCGTAGTCGTGACTGGCGGTTGATTGCTCATCTCTTTCTCCTCTGCTCGTGGTAAAGGGCCCCTGAGGTTTACGTGGTCGGCCGAGAGCCGGCTTTGAGTTCGGCAGACCGGTACCGCTTCCGAAAAGGCCACCGCGGGAAGCAGCAGGCGTTGCTGCCGTGCGCGCCGGCCGACGGGGACCGTGCGCCACGCCGGTAGAGGCGGAGGTTGGGTATGTCGACTGAGTTTGCGCAGCCAAGTGCACAAGCCGATGAGGCGAAGGCGATTTCAGTCCATCCCGGCAGCCACATTCCGCCTCCGTCCATCCATGCTTTCGGGACTGCGACCCACGGGTAAGCCAGGAGTGCCACTCAGGTCAAGATAATCTTAAGAACTGTCCCCGCTCTCATCACGACGCCACGCTGCCTCGAACGAGCCATATCCGGCCTTGGGACTGGTAAGAGCCGTTGATCGACTGGCCTGTATTCCTCACAAGAAGACGGGGCAGTGAATGGGAACGGACATCCCGCAACAGCAGATTCCACTGAGGCGTCCCGCCCTTATCGTCGGACACATAAACGAAACCGGCACGCCAACGGGGCACGTCTGTGACCAGCGGGTTCTCAGGCTGTCTCACACGGTGTCATGCGCCTGCCCTCTTACCTTCGTGTCATTGCTTCGGGAGGGCGCAAAACAGCCGACGGCTTCTCAGTCCTGGTCCGCGTCGTCCGTCGTCTGGGGAAGCAGCGGGAACAGCCGGGTGATGAGGGCCACCGGTCGAGCGCTGTCGGGCCGGGCCAGGGGGCGTTGTTCGCGGTCCTGGTAAGGCGCGAGCGCCCGCCGGATCGCGCCCGCGACCCTGCGCATCTCTTCAGGTGTCAGATAGGCGACGGCGCTGAAGGCCTCGTCATGGCGCCAATCGGACGGCGCCTCATCTCGCTGGGTCAGCCATCGTTGCCAGCTCTCGTCCTCCAGCCCTCGCGCCAAGTCGCCGAACTGCTCCTCCGTGGGGCCACTGCCAGTGGGGGTGTGCCGCTTCAGACGCCAGGGGCGTGCGCGACCCCCGCTGTGGGGGGCTTCTTCGATGTATCCGTGACGAGCGAGCTGCCGTAGGTGAAATGAGCAGAGACCTGAGCTGTAGCCCAGCCGGGAGGCGGCTTCGGTCGCCGTGACGGCGCCGACTTCGGCGAGCAGGTCCAGCAGGGCTGTGCGGACCTCGTGCTCGCGCAGTTCTTCGCCGGTGTCGTGTGTCTGGTCGGGGGCGTTGAGGTCATCTTCAGTCACTTTGCAAAGTCTGCTACTTTGCAAAGACCTTCGCAAGCGGTCCTTGCTTGAGGGCATCAGGCCGCGGTGACGTCCGCGGCATCTGTGGCGTGCGCAGAAGGGGAGACAGTGATGTCTGCTGGTCACGAGCGGTCCCGTCCCGTCGACCGGCGAGTCCGTGTGCAAGGCCGCCCAGTTGACTTCTATCCGGCTCTCCCGCCGGAGACCGGACGGGGTTCGGTACGCCGGGTCACGGTGGTGGGTGAGGAGATCCTGAGCCGTTCGTGCCAGGAAGTGACCGAGTTCGGCACCCCCGAGTTGTCGGCGCTGATCGACGACATGTTCCTGACGATGTATGTGGCCGACGGTGCCGGTCTGGCTGCCAATCAGGTAGACGTCGACCTGCGGCTGTTCGTGTACGACTGCCCGGACGACCACGGGATCCGGCATGTCGGCCACATCATCAACCCGGTTCTGGAGCTGCCCGATCCGGGTCGCCGCCGGCTCATTGACGACTTCGAGGGCTGCCTGTCCGTGCCCGGTGCCGGCATGGTGGTTCCCCGCACCGATCGTGCCGTCGCTCGCGGGCTCGACAAGGACGGCAACCCGATCGTCATCGAAGGAACGGGGTACTTCGCCCGGTGTCTGCAACACGAGACCGACCACCTCTTCGGTCACACGTATCTCGACCGGCTCTCCAAACGGGACCGCAGAGACGCGCTGCGGCAGATGGCAGACCGCCGTGAGGACGTATTTGCCCAACGCGTCATCAAGGCCGCCGGCCTGGATCAGTGAGAGCTCGGTGAACTCACCGCCGTGACTTTCCCTCCGCAAGGATCTCTTGCCGCCGCGACCCTATGCTTTCCACAGGGTCAGCACCTACATGGTGGTGGGCCCGACAAAGATGAAAGTCCTGCCGCGGAAGGCTTGGGACAGGGTCTGTGATTGACCGCGGCGAAGACCGGCCCGCACCCGGGATCAATGTCCAGAACCGTACGGCCCGATTTCTGCGACCGCCATGGGCGGACTTGGCTTCGCGATGCCGGCCGCGATCGGGATTCGCATGGGACAGCCTCGCCGCCCGGTGATCGCCATTGTCGGTGACGGCTCTCGCTCTACCAGGTCCAGTCCCGGTGGACTGCCGCCCACTACGGCATAGGCGTCCTCTTCCTCGTCCTCGCCAACGGCCGCTACGCGGTGAGGGGCCGGCTCGCCGAACAGCACGGGGGCAATCCGCCATGGCCCGCCTTCGAGGAGGTCGACGTGGCCGGCCCGGCCCAGGCCTTCGGCTGCACCGCCCGTCGAATCGACGACTACGCGGTCCTGTGCGTGACGCTCGACACGCTCTGCGCTACTTTGGCCGACCGCACCGGGCCGCTCGTCGTCGAGGTCGCCGTCACCGACGGCGGCGAGTTCCGCCCCTGACCCGCCCTCAGGTCCGCTCCTCATCCCTGCTCCCACTCGCCGTCAAGGAGTTCGCGATGCCCCTGCTCGATCCCACCGTCTGGTCCGGAAAGGCCGCCATCGGCGGCTGGAAGGCCACTTCGGGCGGCACAGCCCCCGTGATCGAACCCGCCACCGGCGAAGTCCTTGAACGGATAGGCAACGCCACGGCCGACGACGTCTCGGCCGCGGCCCGTCATGCCGCCAAGGCCCAACCGGCCTGGGCCCGCCTGCCCTACACCGAACGTGCCGCCGTGTTGCGCCGGGCCGGAGACGTGTTCGCCCAGCACGCCGAGGAGATCCAGCAGTGGCTGATCCGCGAGGCCGGAAGCGTTCCCGGCAAGGCGGCCTTCGAGACGGATACCGCCGCCCAGGAGTGTTACGAGGCCGCCGCGCTCGTATCACGTGCCCTCGGTGAGGTGCTGCCCTCCGCCGAGCCCCGGCTCAGCCTGGCGCGCCGGACACCCGCAGGGGTGGTAGGGGTCATCGCCCCCTTCAACGTGCCGCTTGTCCTGGCGATTCGCTCGGTGGCCCCGGCCCTCGCACTCGGCAATGCCGTCCTGCTCAAACCGGATCTGCGCACCGCCGTGTCCGGGGGCGTGGCGCTCATGCGGGTGTTCGAGGAGGCCGGGCTGCCCGACGGCGTGCTCCATGTCCTCCCGGGCGGCGCGGACGCGGGGGCCGCCCTGGTGGTCGACCCGCACGTACGGGTCATCTCGTTCACCGGCTCCACGGCGGCGGGCCGTAAGGTCGGTGCCGCCGCGGCCGAGAATCTCAAGCGCGCGCACCTCGAACTGGGCGGCAACTCGGCGCTGATCGTGCTGCCCGACGCGGATCTGGAGCACGCTGCCTCCACGGCCGCCTGGGGGTCCTTCTTCCATCAGGGGCAGGTCTGCATGAGCACCGGACGCCACCTGGTCCATCAGTCGGTCGCCGACGAATACATCGAACGGCTCGCGCGGAAGGCCGAGCAGCTCCCGGTCGGCGACCCGGCGAGGGAACAGGTGGCGCTCGGGCCCATCATCGACGCGGCCCAGCGTGACAAGATCCACGGCCTGGTCAGCTCCAGCCTTGAGGGCGGCGCCAGACTCATGGCCGGCGGCACCTACGAAGATCTCTTCTACCGGCCCACCGTGCTCACCGATCTCACCGACGCCTCACCCGCGTACACCGAGGAGGTCTTCGGTCCCGTCGCTCCCGTCCGGGCCTTCGCCGACCTCGACGAGGCGGTGGCGCTGGCCACGGCGAGCTCATACGGACTGTCGCTCGGCATCCTTACCGGCGATGTCATGCGCGGCCTCGACCTCGCCGAACGTATCCCCACAGGCCTGGTCCACATCAACGACCAGACAGTCAACGACGAGGTTGTTGCTCCCTTCGGAGGCGTCGCCGCCTCGGGCACCGGCGCCCGCTTCGGCGGCAACGCCAACATCGAAGCGTTCACCGAAACGCGCTGGATCACAGCCCGTACGACCCAGCCCTTCTACCCCTTCTGACCGTCTCCGCTGGTCTCCCGCATCCGGCCGTGGTGGTCCGCGATGCTCCGCGACGGCACCTTCCACGAACTCAGAACCCCACACCGCGTTTGACGAAAGAGAGGGAAGGCACCCCCGTCAACCACCTCACCGTCAACAGGTAAAGCGGCGTCCTATCGACGGTCTGTTTCCCGGAAGGGCTTGATCAGGGCTGCGCGTGAACCGCCGGAGGGGGCGTGTTCGGCGGCCCTCGAGGACAGCACCGTCAGCGCCTCGTCCGACGGCGATCCAGGATCGGCGAGGAAGGTGAAGAGAGTCTGGTCCGGATCGTCCGGGAACGTCAGAGCTTCCGTGCGAAGCGTCAGCTCGCCGACGATCGGATGGTGCATAACCTTCGTGTCGTGGCCGATCTGGACGACTTTCTGCACGGCCCACCAGCGGCGGAAGGACTCACTCTTCATGGACAGTTCGCCCACGAGCTCGGCGGTACGGGTGTCGTCGGGATGGCGGGCGGCATCCATCCGCAGCGTCCCGACGAACACGGAGGCGACCCGTTCCCAGCTGTCTCCGAACAGCGATCGGGCAGCCTCATCGAGCATGATCCAACGCGCGGCGTTGCGGTCCCGGACGGGTACGGTGTCGAAGTCGGCGAGGAGCACACGGGCCATCCGGTTGGCCGCCAGGATGTCCGTGCGGCGGCCCAGCACGAAGGCGGGAGTGTCCCCCAGGCGGGCCAGCAACGTATGCACCCCGGGCCGCACCTTCTGCACTGCGCGCGGGGCGCGCCGGCTGGAGACCGGTCGGCGCGCAACCGCATGCAGATAGCTGCGTTCCGCCGGATCGAGCCGCAACGCGTTCGCCAGAGCGTCCAGAACCGACTCCGACGGGGTGATGTGCCTGCCCTGCTCCAGGCGCGTGTAGTAGTCCACGCTGACGCCCGCGAGTGCGGCCAGTTCCTCCCGGCGCAACCCGGGTACTCGGCGCGGTGACGCATCGTGGATGCCCAGACTCCGGGGGTCCAGTGCCGCGCGCCGAGCGCGTAGGAAATCGCCGAGCCCTTCGTTCCGCTCCATAGTGCGATGGTCGCGCGGATCGGCGCACGATGCCGCATTCAGGGTGGCCCTCCCATTCCCAGGAAGGAGGGGGCCAGGTCCACGCTCCTCGCCGGCGTCCGTCAGCGGTTGGCTGGAGGACGAGACACCACCTGGCTGCCTCACGGCGACACCGCCCGTGCGTCAGCCGCACGAACATCACAGGGAGTATCCGCCATGCCTTCCACCTGGCTCATCACCGGTGCGACCTCCGGCTTCGGCCGCCTCGTGACCGAACGCGCGCTCGCCGCCGGCGCTCACGTGATTGCTGTCGGCCGACGCCGCGACCGCATCGCCGAGCTGGTCCAGCTCGCCCCGAAGGGACAGATCACCGCGGTCGAGCTGGACCTCACCGCCCCGGATGCGCAGACCGTCATTACGGACACGGTGCGCTCCGTGGGCCGCGTGGACGTCCTGGTCAACAACGCCGGTTACGGACTGTTCGGGTCCATTGAGCAGATCGACGCCGACGAAGCACGCGCCGTCTTCGACACCAACGTGTTGGCCAACCTCGCCGTCCTGCGGGCCACCCTCCCCGCCCTGCGCGCCTCCCGGGGCCGCGTCCTGCAGACCTCCTCGCTCATCGGCCAGTTCGCCTGGCCTTCCTCCGGCCTGTACGCGGCCTCCAAGGGCGCCGTGGAGCTCATCAGCGAAGCCCTCGCCCACGAGCTGGCCCCCACCGGTGTCAAGGTCACCATCATCGAACCCGGTACATTCGCCACCGAGTTCGCCACCAACCTGCGCGTCGTCCCCCCGAACGACGTCTACGCGCCCACCGTCGGGAAGTTCCTCACCGACATCTCCGAACTGCCGCCCGAGGCCTTCGGCGACCCCCATGCCGTAGCGGACGCGATCATGACCGTCGCTGCTCTGGAAGAGCCGCCTCTGCGCCTGGCCGTCGGTGCCGACGCCGTCGAACACATCCGCGCCTCGCTCCGCTCCCGCCTGACCGAGCTGGATCGCTGGGAGTCCCTCTCCCTCGCTCCCGCCCACCAGAGCGCCTGACGGGCGTCACTTCCGTCATGGACCGGTGACCGGCCCGCCGGCCTCTTCATCAGGCCCGCGCATGCCTCCCGCCGGCGGGCTGGATCCATGCTGTGACCTGCGGCCACCGGTGATCATCGTCAGTCCGTACACCTCACGATGACGACCGGTGGCCGCACCCCTTGGGGGCCTCCCGTCAGTCCCGGACGAGGCAGAACGGGTGTCCCGCGGGATCCGCGAAGATGCGCCAACTCCGCTGTCCGCCACCCTCGTCGAGCAGTGCGGCGCCCAGACCGAGGACGTCTTCCTGGGCCTGGTCCAGGTCCTCGACCCCCAGATCGAGATGGAACTGCTGAGGGTGAGCGGGATCCGGCCACCGCGGCGGCCGATGGTCTTCCACACGCTGGAAGGCCAGCACGAACCCCCTGTCGGCGTGGAGCGTCGCCCAGCCGTCGTCGACCGACCACCGTGGATCCGGCTGGTTCACCACACCCCCCAGAAGCGACTGGTAAAACCGGGACAGCTCAACGACATCGGCACAGTCCAGCACCACACACTGCAACTTGGCGATCATGAAGGGCAGCGTAGAGCAGCACCGCGCACAGGCCCCTCACGGGCCTGATCAGGGTCTGCGGCTGGAATCTAGAGGTTGCCTGAACGCATGACCGGCGAGGGAGTGAGGACAAAGTTCGCGGTGCGGAGGCGAAGTCGGAAGCCGAGGGACTCGTACAGGCGGATGGCGTTCGTATTGGACGCGAGCACATGCAGAAACGGTGTCTCGCCGCGTTCGCGGATGCCAGCCGCGACAGCCAGCAGAAGACGTGTCCCCAGCCTCTGTCCTCGCCACCCCGGATCGGTACAGACCCCGCTGATCTCCGTCCAACCCGGAGCGTGTAGTCGTTCACCGGCCATCGCCACCAGACGACCGCCGCGGCGGATACCCAGGTAGGTGCCCATCTCGATCGTTCGCGGTAGGAACGGCCCCGGCTTGGTGCGTTCGGCCAGGGCGAGCACCTCCGGAACGTCCGTCCGGCGAAGGCCGACGGCCTCCTCGTCCGGCGCAGCGGCGATCCCGTCGTCGACGAATTGCAGCAGAGGGATACGCGACACGACCTCCCAGCCGTCCGGCGGCTCGATGGCGGGACCGCTCAGCGTCACCTTCGCACCGGGGCCGGCGAGTACCGCGATGTCCGTCCAGTCGGCTTCGTCGGGGTGGTCCGGAAGCGCCATGAACGGTGACATGTCGGCGGGGTAACGCAGTGCGTTGCCTCGTCGCTGCGCGAAGTGGGCGTGCGGCCCGGTCAGTGCTGAGTAGATCGAATTGTCCAGCGATGGTGATGGCAAATCAGTGTCCTCACTCATGGCAACAACGTGAACCGAAATCGGGTGGGGTTCGAACGGCGACGCCGGCCCGACGCGCTGGTCGGCCGGAGTGGTGAGCACCCCGCCATCACGACTTCTGGTTGCTTTCGTCGGCCTGGCGTGCACGCGAGGCCGCGAACGGTTCGAGGAGCCGTCGCGGCGCGTTGAGCAGGGCGGATACGGGGTCGGGGTTGGAGTTCGACGGATCGTATCCGGGGCCGGGCTCGATCCGGATCTCCGGGACCGGCGCGACCGAACCGCATTCTTCGCAGCGTCCCTCGTGGTCGAGCGGACCTCCGTCCCGGTCGTGACGCAGGGCGCGCTTCACCCCGGCCGGAGAGTAGAACGCGTCCCCCCAGGCCATCGTGGCGCGCACAATCGGCCACAGTTCGACACCCTTGGTGGTCAGCCGGTACTCGACGGTTCCGGCGCCGTCGTCGTCCCGAGCGAGCACACCCTCCCGTACGAGGAGCTTCAGCCTGCTGGTCAGGACGGCACGGGGAATCCCGAGCTGGGTGGCGAAGTCTCCGAACCGGCAGATCCCGTAGAAGGCGTCACGGACGACGAGCAGTGTCCACCGTTCTCCGATGACTTCCAACGCTCGCGCCAGCGAGCAGTTGCGGTCCGCATAGGTACTGGGAAGGGTCATACATCCACTTTAACCTCGATAGTTCTCTCACTGAACCACCGCCCTCGGTAGTTTGCTCACTGAACTGGCCACTGCTACGGTTGAATGAGTTCATTGATTGAACTATCGAGGGGTGGTTGCTCCGGTGTACCAATTTTCTCGTCCCTTCACTGTCCGACCGGAGCGTCGCAACGACCTCTCGGTCGGGTTCGACGATCGACCCGCACCACCCGCCCGAGGAGAGCGACGATGAACAGCCGCCCCTACGCGGAGAAGAAGTTCGCTGAGATCAAGGGGGTGCGGATGGCCTACCTCGACCAGAGTGAGGGCGATCCGATCATCTTCCAGCACGGTAACCCGACCTCTTCCTACCTGTGGCGCAACGTGATGCCGCACCTGGAGGGCCTGGGCCGGCTGATCGCCTGCGATCTCGTCGGGATGGGCGACTCCGGCCGACTGGCACCGTCCGGCCCGGACCGCTACTCCTACCAGGAGCAGCGGGAGTACCTGTTCGCGCTCTGGGACCACCTCGGCCTCGGTGACAACGTGGTGTTCGTCGTGCACGACTGGGGTTCCGCGCTCGGCTTCGACTGGGCGTACCAGCACCAGGACAGGGTCGCCGGTATCGCCTATATGGAAGCGATCGTGGCTCCGATGAGCTGGGACGACTGGCGGGACCGTCCTCGTCGGACCTTCCAGGGTTTCCGTTCTCCCGCCGGCGAGTCCATGGTGCTCACCGACAACCTGTTCGTCGAACAGGTGCTGCCGACGGCGGTCCTGCGGAATCTGAGCGAGGAGGAGATGGCGGTCTACCGGGCGCCCTACCTCACCCCGGGCGAGAACCGCCGACCCACGCTCAGCTGGCCGCGCCAGCTGCCGATCGCCGACGAACCCGCCGAGGTGGTGCGGATCGTCGAGGACTACGGACGGTGGTTGGCCTCCTCGACGGTGCCCAAGCTGTTCGTCAACGCGGACCCCGGCGGGATCTTGATCCGGAGGCAACGCGAGTTCTGCCGGACCTGGCCCAATCAGACCGAAGTGACCGTGCCGGGCGAGCACTTCATACAGGAGGACAGCCCGGATCTGATCGGTGCCGCGCTGGCGGATTTCGTCCGCGGCATCCGCGGCATCGGAGCGGATGGATGAGCGGGCCCCTGACCTTCCACCGCGTGCACAGCGACATGACGCTCGCACAGCGGCCCGACGCGGCGCTGTGCTCCCTGTGACAGCACTCCGAAGTTCTACGAAAGGTGTTCGGATGACCACCGACGACAGGCTGTTCCTGATCACCGGCGCGACCGGCAAAACCGGGGCCGCGACGGTCAAACTGCTGCTGGAGCGCGGCTATCGCGTCCGTGCTCTGGTGCACCGCGAGGACGAGCGCTCCCGCGAGCTGGCCGAGACCGGCGCCGAGATCGCCGTGTCGGACCTCCACGACCTCGACGGCGTGACCGCGGCCGTTCAGGGCGTCACCGGCGCCTACCTGTGCCACCCGATCCTCCCGGGCCTGATCGAGGCGACCACCTACTTCGCCCAGGCGGCGACCGAGGCGGGTGTCCGGTCCGTGGTCGACATGTCGCAGATCTCCGCCCGCCGCCAAGCGGGCAGCGAGGCCGCTCGGCAGCACTGGCTGTGCGAGCGCCTGCTGGATCGGACCACCATGCTCACCGCACACATCCGGCCGACCTTCTTCGCCGAGTGGCTCACGACCTGGTGGGAGAAGCGGGACGGCCAGGGGTACCTCCGGCTTCCGTTCGGCAACGGCCACCACGCCCCGATCGCCGCGGCCGACCAAGCCCACGTGGTCGCCGCCCTGCTCCTCGACCCCGAACCGCACGACCGCGCTATCCACACCCTGCACGGCCCGGTCGAACTGAACCACTACGACATCGCCCGGGTCATGTCCACGACGCTCGGCATCCCGGTGCACTACGAGCCGATCAGTGTCGAGGAGTTCGCCTCGGCCATGACCGAACGCGGGCTGCCCCCACACCTCGTCCAGCACTTGAGCAACGTCGCCGTCGACTACCAGAACGGCGTATTCGCCGGCACGAACGACGTCATCGAGCAGATCGGTCACCATAGTCCGCTGTCCGTCGAACAGTTCGTCATCGAGCACAAGCACGAGTTCGACACCAGCGGCCCCTACTTCGTCCCCGCCCCCTGACACGGACGATGAGGTTCTGAGTTGTCAAAAACCTGGCCGGCTCGCAATGCGGCAGCCCGCACATGAGTGACTCGCGGTCGACAAGAAAAGATTGCTCCCCGTTTACCCTCAGAAAGAGATCACATGACGGTGTCATCACAAGGCTCGCTGGCAGACCTGCTCAGTTCAGGAATCGCCGCACAGTCATTGCTCTCGACGGCCGCCCCTGATGTGGTGTTCGACAGCGCGCTGACCGACTGGCCGGGCCTGTCCCGTCCGCAGGCAGCGACGCTGGTCGCAGCGGAAACGGCCGCCATCCGGAACAGCGAGATCACGGAACGCTTCGTAGCCGAGGGCCGCGAAGGCCTGTTGATCTCCGGCGAGATCGAGGGCGAGCCCATCGATCAGATCCTCCTGGCCGCATTCGACGATCACGGACGAATGACCGAGATCAAGAGCTTCTTCAACTGTATGTACCCGTTCACCCTGTTGCGTGACAGGATCAGGCGAAGCATGCCGGATCTGCCGGCCGAGGCCTGGCGCGTGACGGAACTACAGCCCGATACGGGAGAGTATTTTGCCAAGCCGTCGCACTCCTACAGCCCGTCGCTGACCTTCCACAGCCCGGTCCTGCGCAAGAGCGTGTCCCCCGAGCCCCTGTCGAGCAGGGTCCTCGGACACGCGACCTCGATCTACGGCGCCAGGCAGTGGAGCGATATCGCGCTGAACCGCGACAACAAGCGCATGGCCTATTTTACCGGCGACATCAAGGGGCAGCCGGTGACGATCACGGCCGTCCTGCGGTTCGACGCCGGCGAACTGGCCGACATCAAGGCTTGCGCGCGACCCTGGTCCGCGTCGTTGGCGGTCTATTCCCGCGTCAAGGCAAGGATCGGCGAAGAGCTCGGTGCCGAGTACTTCTGGACAGCACAGCCGGATTATGAATCGTATCTCTGAGACCGAACCCGTTCGTCTCCCGCATTCACCGCGGAGCCCTGCTCGCAGGCACCGAACTCATTACCAAACGAAACTCATTGCCTAGGAGAACCATCATGTCGTCCGTGCTCATCACCGGCGCGTCCAAAGGAATCGGCCGAGCCATCGCCATCGAACTGGCAAACCGTGGCCATCGGGTGATCGCCACCGCTCGTCAGCCCGAAACTCTGGCCGACCTCCCCGTGGACCGGCGTCTGCGCCTCGACGTCACCGATCAGGACAGCGTCGACCAGGCCATCAAGGACGCCGGCGAGATCGACGTGCTGGTCAGCAACGCCGGCGCGACGCTGCGCGCGCCGTTGGAGACCGTTCCGCTCGCGGAGGTCGAACGGCTCTACCAGCTCAACACCTTGGGAGCACTGCGCGTCGCGCAGGGGGTGCTGCCGGCGATGCGGAAACGAGGAACTGGCCGCCTCGTCTTCGTCTCCAGCGTCCAAGGACGACTGGTGCTGCCGGTCATCGGCCCGTACGGCGCGAGCAAGTGGGCGCTGGAGGCGATCGCCGAGACACTGGCCATTGAGATGGGTCACTTCGGCATCAAGGTGAGCATCGTGCAGCCGGGCGCGGTGTCCACGAACGGTGCCGAGCAGGCCAAGTCGTTCGTCGAGGAGGGCAGTCCCTACGCCCCGCTGTATCACCAGCTCGGCGCTCTGCGCGGCGAGGTCATCACCTCCGAGGAGGTGGCCGTCGTCGTGGCCGACACCATCGAGCAGCCTGAACCTCCGCTGCGCGTGCCGGCCGGCGCGCCCGCCGAACGAGCCCTGAGGGCTCGCAAGGAGGCGCCCGAGAACGAGCCGTTCGTACTGGCCGAGCTCGATTGGTAGTGGTCGGTCGAGACCCGTGGGCCGGGGTAGGCCCGGTTCCAAGACGTACGTCCCTCATGCGGCTTCGTCCCGGTCAGGCGATGGGCGGGCCCGCGTAGTTCTCCGCGAGTTCGGCGGCTGCGTGGGCGGAGGTGGCGATGCGTTCGAGCTGGGCAATCTGCAGGCGGGTGGCGAAAGGACTCTGCTCCGGGTCCGTGTGGAGGGTGCTGGTCATGAAGGAGGAGAAATGCTCGGCCCGCCAGACGCGGCGGAGGCAGGTGGTGGAGTAGGCGTCGAGCTGTTCGGTGGAGCCGGTGCGGCGCAGCCGGTCGAATGCCCGCGCGAGGACCACGACGTCGGCGACGGCGGTGTTGAGGCCCTTGGCGCCGGTGGGCGGAACGATGTGCGCGGCATCCCCGGCCAGGAATATCCGGCCGTAGCGCATGGGCTCGGTGACGAAACTCCGCATCGGCAGCACCGATTTCTGAGTGATCCGCCCTCGTTCGAGCTTCCGCCCGTTGTCGAGCTCCAGGCGGGCGTCCAGTTCTTCCCAGATGCGCTCGTCCGGCCAGGCATCCGGGTCGGTGCCATTGGGGACCTGAAGGTAAAGGCGGCTGGTTGTCCGGCTCCTCATGCTGGCGAGGGCGAACCCGCGCGGGGAGTGGCCGTAGATCAGCTCATCACTCGGAGGCGGCACGTCGGCCAGGATGCCCAGCCAGCTGAAGGGGTAGCTCCGCTCAAATGTCGTGATAGCCGCATCGGGGACAGTCTGCCGGGTCACACCGTGGAATCCGTCGCAACCGATGACGTAGTCACAGGTCAGCGTCTTCTCCGTGTTGTGGTGGACGTAGTGGACGGTGGGCCGGTCGGTGTCGAGGCTCTTGATGGCCGTCGCCTGGGCCTCGAAGAGGAGCGGTGGCCCCTCGGCGAGCTGAAGCGCGATGAGGTCCTTCACGATCTCGGTCTGGGCATAGACCCAGACGCGGCGGCCACCCGTCAGCGCGGGGAAATCGATGCGGTGGCCGCGTCCCGCCCAGCGCAGCTCGACACCGTCGTGCGGCAGCCCCTCCCGGTCCAGCCGCTCCCCGGCACCGGAGGCGCGCAGGACGTCCACGGTGCTCTGCTCAAGGATTCCCGCGCGTTGGCGGTGCTCGACGTAGGCGCGGTCACGGCTCTCCAACACAACACAGTCGATCCCGGCCCGGTGCAGCAGACGGGCCAGCAACAGACCGGCGGGGCCGCCACCGATGATCGCGACGGTGGTGTGCTCGGGCATCAGTGTTCCTTGTCCTGTGTGCGGGTCTCCTCGTCCAGGACGCGGCTCGCGACAGCGAACGCGGAATTGGCGGCGGGGACTCCGCAGTACACGGCTGTCTGAAGCAGTACTTCCTTGATCTCCTGGGAAGTGAGGCCGTTACGCAGTGCGGCGCGGACGTGGAGGGCCAGTTCATCGAGATGGCCGTGCGCGACCAGCGCGGTGAGCGTGATGCAGCTCCGGCTGCGGTGGTCGAGGCCGGGACGCGTCCAGATCTCACCCCAGGCGTAGCGGGTGATGAAGTCCTGAAAGTCGGAGGTGAAGTCGGTAGTGCTCGCCTGCGCCCGGTCCACATGGGCGTCTCCGAGTACCGCACGACGCACCGTCATGCCGGTTGCGTACCGCGCTTCGTCGCCATCCGGGCCGGCGAGGTTGCCGACGAGGGCGGCCAGGACGGCGGCGGACCGCTCGACGTTCGCCAGGTGGGCGGCACGGGGGATCTCGACGAGTGTGGCGCCGGGGATGCCGTCGGCGAGTTCCCGGGCGTGGGCGGGCGGGGTGGCGGGGTCGTCGCGGCCCGCGACGACGAACGTGGGGCAGAGGACGCCCGGCAGGTCGGCGCGCACGTCGAAGTCCGCGAGCGCGTCGCAGCAGGCGGCATATCCGGCAGGATCGACCGCGAGCAGGTCCCCGACGAGAGCGGTGGCGGCCGGGACGTCCCGGAAGGCGGCAGTGAACCAGCGTTCCCTCGCCGTCTCCGCCAGGGGCCTCATGCCATCGGCACGAACGAGCGCGGCCCGGTCCCGCCAGCCTGCCGGTTGCCCGAAGCGCGCGGACGAACAGACCACGCTCAGTGAAGCGACTCGTTCGGGATGGTGGATGGCAAGCCATGTGCCGACGGCTCCGCCCAGGGAGACGCCCGCGTAGGCGAACGTGGCGATGCCGAGCCGGTCGGCGAGGTCGAGCACGAGCGCGGCGAGGTCACCGACGGATGCGCCGGGCCCTACCAGTTCGGCTGCGGACGCGCCGTGGCCGGGCAGGTCGTAGCGGATCACACGATGGCGCCGGGCCAGCACCGTGACCTGCGCGTCCCAGACGCGCAGCGACGTCCCCAGCGACGGGCCGAGAATCAGCGCGGGCGCGTCCGACTGTCCATCCACGCGGTGGTACAGCCCGTCCATCGCATCCTGCCTTCCTGGTGGGAACGAGCGAGCCGTTCGCGGGGTCTGTTCACCCAAGGGTGCCGGGTACCGGTTCGCCGGCGGTGGCTTCGGGCCGTGCCGCCTGTCGTTGTCGCGGCTCGGGATCGTCATGGGGAGGTCCGCTTCCAGGTGAGGGCACGGTCCACCAGGGCCGCCGCATGGCCGATGTCCGCGGAGGGGTCGACGAGGTCACGCAGTCGTTCGGGAGAGAGGTTCACGGCGGCATCGTCGGCGAGAGCCCTGTCCAGCCCGATGCCGCGGTCGGCGGCCGTGCGGGAGGCACGCGTGACGATGTCGCGCGCCTCGGCGCGCCCCAGGTCGGCGGCGAGGACGGCCGCCACCCGTTCGGCCGCGAGCAGACCGCCGGTCGCGGCCAGGTTCGCGGCCATCCTTTCCGGACGGACGCGCAGGCCGGCGACCAGTTCGGCGGCATCGCGAGCCGCTCCTCCGACGAGGCGCAGCGCGTCGCGGAGCGGCTGCCACTCGGCGTGCCAGGCCCCGGAGGGACGTTCGTCCTCGGCGGCGACCGCACCGAACAGCACGGAGGCGAGCGCCGGAACCTGGCGGGCGGTGGACGCGATCACTGTCGCGCGGACCGGGTTGGTCTTGTGCGGCATCGCCGAAGACGCTCCCCCGGTGCCCTCGGCCAGCTCACCGATCTCCGTCCGCGACAACACGAGCACGTCGGCGGCGATCTTCCCGAGCGCGCCGGCGGTGAAGGCCAGGGCTCCCGCGAGGTCGGCGATCGGGGTACGCAGCACGTGCCAGGGCAGTACCGGTTCGGCGAGGCCGGTCCGTCGTGCGTAGGCGGCCAGCAGTTGCGACCCGACGGCGCGATGGGGGCCGGGGGCAAAGGCGGCGAGCGTTCCTGCCGCGCCGCCGAGCTGTACGGGCAGCGTCGCGCGAACGGCGGCGAGACGGTCGTGGGCGGCCTGGACGAGCGAGCGCCACCCCGCTGCCTTCAGCCCGAACGTCGTCGGCACGGCGTGCTGGGTGAGGGTGCGGCCAGGCATGGGTGTGAGTCGGTGCGAGGCGGCCAGCCCGGCCAGAACTGTGGCCGTCCGGTCCAGGTCGGCGAGCACCGGGCCGAGGGCTCGCGACGCGACGAGCATCAGGGCGGTATCCAGGATGTCCTGACTGGTCGCGCCTCGGTGCACGTACTCCGCGGCGTCCGCGTCCCGCGCGGCGACGGCCTCGGTCACCACCGCGACCAGCCCGATCACCGGATTGCCGCCCGAGCGGGCCCGTACAGCGAGCTCCCGGGTGTCATATCCGTCGCGGGCCGCGGCGGCCACGACCTCGGCCGCGCCCCGCGGCGCGAGCCCGAGGTCCGCCTGGGCCCAGGTGAGCGCTGCCTCGGCGTCGAGCATCGCGCGCAGGACCGCCGGGTCGCCCGTCTCCTCCTCGCCGGGCGAACCGACGCGGACCGGGGACAGCAGGCCGTCGTCGGACCAAGGATCATCGGACCAGGGATCAGTCGAAGACAAGGAACACCGTCTCCTCGTGCTCGTCGTTGCCCTGCAGCCGGATGTCGAAGCCGTACACGCCCTCGCGCTCGGGGACGGCCAACAGCGTGGCGCGCCGTGCGGGCTCCAGCGACGCGAGCAGGGCGTCGTCGGCCGCGCCCGGCAGGTAGACACGGGTGTGCAGATGATGGAGCAGGCCTCGCGCGAACACGATCACCGACAGGTACGGTACGCCGCCCGGTGGCAGGGTGCGCCACGCGTAGTGGCCGTCGGCGTCGGTGGTGACGCGGCCGAACCCGGTGAAGTCCACACCGTTACGGCCCAGGTACCCGCCGGTCACCGGGTCGCGGCGCATGCTGCCGGGCAGCCCGGTCCGTGTCGCGTCGGGGGCGGGCTGCCAGATCTCCAGCAGCGCGTCCGGGATCGGGGCTCCGGCCCCGTCGAACACCCGGCCGTGGACGGTGATCGCACCGGGCGTGCCGGGCGGGACGAGATGTGCGCCGTCGGGAATCGGGAGCGCGTAGCCGTAGAACGGGCCGACGGTCTGCGACGGTGTCACAGGCAAGGGCATGTCAGCGGTCCCCTTCGTTCCAGGTGGCGGCCGGGCCGGACAGAACGATGTCCCACCGAAAGCCCAGCGACCACTCCGGGACGGACAGGTCGTGGTCGTAGGCCGCGACGAGCCGTTCCCTGGCGGCGGTGTCGGTGACCGACTGCAGTATCGGGTCGTAGGGGAACAGCGGGTCACCGGGGAAGTACATCTGGGTGACGAGCCGCTGCGTGAACGCCGTCCCGAACAGCGAGAAGTGGATGTGCGCGGGACGCCAGGCGTTCACATGGTTGCGCCACGGGTACGCACCCGGCTTGACGGTGACGAACGAGTACTGGCCCTGGTCGTCGGTCAGACAGCGGCCGACACCGGCGAAGTTCGGGTCCAGCGGCGCGGGATGGTCGTCGCGCTGATGCGCGTACCGGCCCGCCGCGTTGGCCTGCCAGATCTCCACGAGCTGGCCGCGCACCGGACGCCCGTCACGGTCCAGCACGCGGCCCGTCACGGTGATCCGCTCTCCCAGCGGCTCGCCCACATGCCGGCGGGTCAGGTCGTGGTCCCGTTCCGTGACATCGGTGAGGCCGAACACCGGGCCGGTCAACTCGACGGCCTCCGGGTCGCTGACAGCCACAAGCGGGCGGACGGGATACCGCAGGACGCTGCTTCGGTACGGGGCGTAGCCGCGATCCGGATGGTCTTCGGCGGGAGCGCCGTCGGCACGGCGTTTGTGGTACGCGGCGCGGGCGTCCTCCATCTCGGCGCTGATCGCGGTCTGGGTCGGCGGGGTGGGAAGGGACATGGAACTCCTCCTTGGGGATCTGTGTCAGCGTTCGAGAACCAGGGCGAGGCCTTGACCGACCCCCACGCACAACGCGGCCACGCCGGTGCCGGCCCCGGCGGCGGCGAGCTGGTGCGCGACGGCTCCGGTGATCCGCGCGCCCGACGCGCCCAGGGGGTGCCCGATCGCTATCGCGCCACCACGCGGGTTGACCACTGCCGGGTCCAGCTCGGGCCATTCGGCCAGGCAGCCCAGTGCCTGGGCGGCGAACGCCTCGTTCAGCTCCAGTGTCCGCAGGTCCGAGAAGGTGCGCCCGGCCCGCTCCAGGGCGATGCGCACCGCCCGCACGGGGCCGAGTCCGAAGTACTGCGGATCGATCGCCGTCACCGCCGATGCCCGCAGCCGTGCCAGAGGTTCACGGCCCGTCGCCCTCAGGCCCGCCTCATCGGTCACCAGCAACGCCGCCGCACCGTCGTTGAGCGGCGAGGAATTGCCCGCCGTCACCGTGCCGCCGGCACTGCGGAACGCGGGCCTGAGTCCGGCCAGCGCCTCCAGCGACGTCGTCTCACGGATCGTCTCGTCCCGCTTCAGCCCGGTGCCCTCGACGGGAACGCTCTCGGCCTCGAACAGGCCGGCCGCCCACGCTCGCGCCGCCTTCTCATGGCTGGCCAACGCGAACGCGTCCTGCTGTCCGCGGGTGATGCCGTGCTTGTCCGCGATCAGCTCGGCGCCCTCGCCCAGGGCGACCGTCCACTCCGGCTTCATCCGAGGATTGACCATCCGCCAGCCGAGGGTGGTGGAGAACAACTCCGATCCACGGGAGGGGAAGGCCCGGTCGGGCTTGGGCATGACCCACGGCGCGCGGCTCATCGACTCCACGCCGCCGGCGACCACGACCGACGCGTCGCCGACCGCGATCGCCCGCGCCGCCTGAACCACTGCTTCCAGACCCGATGAGCACAACCGGTTCACCGTCACGCCCGGCACTGTCGTGGGGAGCCCCGCCAGCAGGGCGGCCATCCTGCCCACGTCGCGGTTCTCCTCCCCCGCACCGTTGGCGTTGCCGAACACCACGTCATCGACCCGCTCAAGGTCCAGACCGGGCGACCGGGCGATCAGCTCCCGGATGACGTGGGCGGCCAGATCGTCCGGACGCACATCCGTCAGCGCGCCGCCGTATTTCCCGACGGGTGTACGAACCGCGTCCACGATGAAGACGTCACGGGGATAGGCCATAGCACTCACTCCTCGACATCATGGATCGTCGCGCCGGTCGCTGCCCTGATCCGGTCGGGTGTCACGTCCGGCGCGGTCTCGACGAGGACCAGGCCGCCGGGGGTGACGTCCAGGACGCCGAGATCGGTGATGATCCGGTCGACGCACGTCCGTCCCGTCAGCGGCAGCTCGCACTCGGTGAGGATCTTCGGAGCGCCGTCGCGTGTGGTGTGCCGCATCAGCACGATCACCCGCCGCGCGCCGTGGATCAGGTCCATCGCCCCGCCGACACCCTTGATCATCTTGCCCGGGACCGCCCAGTTCGCCAGGTCACCGCGCTCCGAAACCTGCATCCCGCCCAGAACGGCCACATCGATGTGACCGCCGCGGATCATCCCGAACGACAGCGCCGAGTCGAAGAACGCCGCGCCCGGCCGGACCGTCACCGTCTCTTTCCCCGCGTTGATCAGGTCCGGGTCGACCTGGTCCTCGGCCGGGTAGGGGCCGACGCCGAGAATCCCGTTCTCCGACTCCATGACGACGTCGACGCCGGGCGGCAGGTGGTCGGGGATCAGGGTCGGGAGCCCGATCCCGAGGTTGATGTAGGCACCGTCGGGCATTTCGGCCGCGGCGCGCGCCGCCATCTCGCTTTCGCTCCAGGGCATCAGGAGGCCGCCTTCTCGCGCACTGTGCGGTTCTCGATTCCCTTGTCGGTGGCCTGAGCGGAGGTCAGGACGACCACCCGTTGTACGAAGACGCCGGGCAGGTGCACCGCGTCGGGGTCCAGTTTCCCGGGCTCCACCAGTTCCTCGACCTCGGCGATCGTCACCCGGCCCGCCATAGCGGCCAGCGGGTTGAAGTTCCGCGCGGACTTGTTGAACACGAGATTCCCGTGCCGATCGCCGCGCGCGGCGCGGACCAGGGCGAAGTCGGTGGTGATCGCCTCCTCGAGGACGTACTCACGGCCGTCGAACATCCGGGTCTCCTTGGGCGGAGAGGCGACGGCGACGTCTCCGTCGGAGGTGTACCGCCACGGCATCCCACCGTCCGCTACCGCCGTACCCACGCCCGCCGGAGTGAAGAAGGCCGGAATGCCGCAGCCGCCGGCCCGGAGCCGTTCGGCCAACGTGCCCTGCGGTATCAGCTCCAGTTCGATGTCCCCCGCCAGATACTGGCGTTCGAACTCCTTGTTGGCACCGACGTACGACCCGGTGACCCGGGCGATGCGGCGCGCGGCCAGCAGGGTCCCGAGGCCCGAGTCGAGAGCGCCGCAGTTGTTGGAAACGACGTGCAGCCCGCGTGGACCGCCTTCGTGGACGGCCTGGATCAGCGCGTTGGGGACTCCGCAGAGCCCGAAGCCGCCCACTGCCAGGACCGCTCCGTCTCCGATGTCCGCCACCGCGTCCGCAGCCGACGCGACTACCTTGTCCACCCGCCACCTCGCGTTCGCCTAGCGAACTTTAGTTCGCTACCATGTGGGCCAGAGTGTGTACCTGGACGGCGTGTACTGTCAACGCCCACTGTCCGCTACGGTTCCTCACGCTTGTCCCGCACGTTGGAGCAGCGCATGACCTCCTCTTCGACCACTGCCCCACCCCAGGAGGCGGTGGGCCCGCTCATCCGGGGCCTCGCCGTACTGCGCTCGCTGTCCTCCGGTGACCAGCAGCGAGCCGGTGACCTCGCACGCGCGACCGGGCTCGCCCGCAGCACCGTGGACCGGATCCTCGCGACTCTGGAGAACACCGGACACGTCCGTCTGGACGGGCACGAAGCCGTTCTCGCCCCCCGGGCGATGGAATTCGGCAACGCCTACCTGACGTCCTGCCGACTGCCCGACCTGCTCGGCCCGTTGGCCAACCGACTGGCCGACGCCATCGACGAGTCGGTCTCCATCTCCGTCCCCGATCTCGACGGCGTGCGCTTCGTCCACCAGGCGCCGCGACGGCGCGCGATGTCCCTCACCTTCCGCATCGGCGACCTCCTCCCCGCCGAGCGCGGCGCGCCGGGGGCCCTTTTCGCCGCCGACTGGACCGAACGGGAATGGGACGCCTGGCGCCGCCGTACCGCCGACCCGAACGACGCCGGGTTCCGCTCTGTCCCTGTCGACGACGGCACGGCGGCCGCGTCCTTCCCCGACCGCGTCACCGAGGCCCGCGCGGCCGAATTCGCCGTGGACAACCAGCTCATCGAACCCGCGCTCATCGCCGTCGCCGCACCCCTGTACGCCCCGGACGGGACCACGGCCGCCGCGATCAGCGTCGTCAGCCACACCAGCCGCCACACCGCCGACTCACTCGCCGCCACCGCGCTGCCCGTGCTGCGGGACACCGTCGTGCGCATGCGCGACATGCTCGCCGTGCCACCACCGCCGGTCGAACCCGAATCCGTCGAGCGACCGGAAGGCAATCCCGTGCAGTCGCTGGCGCGCGGCCTCGCCGTGCTGACCGCCCTCGGAGGCTCGCCCGGCGGTCTCACACTCACCGCCGTCGCCCAGGCAACCGGCCTGCCGCGCGCCACGGCTCGCCGATCGCTGATGACCCTGGAGTACCTCGGCTATGCCCTCGCCGACGGACGTCTGTTCCGCCCCACTCCCCGAGTCCTCGGTCTCGGCTACGCGGCGCTGTCACAGCGAACTCTGTCGCAGATCGCGGAACCGCACCTGGCCACGCTGGTGGGGCAGGTGCACGAGTCGGCGTCGATGAGCGTCCTCGCGAACACCGATATCCGTTACATCGCCCGGGTGCCCACCGTGCGGATCATGAGCGTCAACATCACGGTCGGCACCCGCTTCCCCGCCTATGCCGCCTCCATGGGCCGCGTCCTGCTGGCCGGGCTGCCCACCGAAGAGCGCGCCGCTCTCCTTCACCGGACCAAACCGGTGGCACTGACCAACAGAACCATCACGTCACAGCGGCAACTCCTGGGGATCCTCGCCCAGGTGGAACACCAAGGCCACGCCCTTGTGGAAGACGAACTGGAGGAGGGGCTGCGCTCGATCGCTGTCCCTGTTCGCGACCTCACCGGACATGTCGTCGCGGCCATCAACGTCTCCAGCCACACCAGCCCCGAGCCATCGGCTCAGGCCCTCGCCCGCCTGCTTCCCCCACTGCGCGCGACGGCGGCGGCCATCGAAAGCGACGTCCGGATCGTGGGCCGCCACCAAGCCGTCACCACGCCTTAGGGCGTGTTGCGAAAGTAGCGCCGCCCGCCCGCAGGCCAGGCGGGACTTTCGCAACACGTCCTGGATCTCCTCACGGTCAGGCGCCTCGCCTGGAGCTGCGGTGAAAGTTTGATCACTGTCGATCGTCACGAACAGGAGTTGCCGCCAAGGGCGCCACCCCCGTCGAACGCAGCTGGGGAGAGCAGGTGCACGGACCGGTCAGAGTGTCGAATTCGAGGGGCTGGTCGGCGGCAACTGGGTGGCGAGGGGCTGCAGTTCCACGAGTATGAGGGCGCTGGAGGGAATGGCGGAGCGTAGTTCGACGAGGCCGGTGAGGGCTGCGTGGAGTCGATCGAAGCCCTCGTACGCCTCATGCGCCAGCACCAACCGGGCTTGGGTCTCCAGATGTTGCCAGGCATAGCGTCTGCGGAGATTGGCCAGTTGCCGTGCGTCCGCGCGCAAGAAGGTTGAGCCGGCCGAGAAGCCGGCCGACAGCAGGGCAAGGATGGCTGCGGGCACGCGGGCTTCGGGTGAAGCGAGACCAGCGGCACCGGAGACCCCGGCCAAGACAGCGGTGGGGAAGCCCAGACAGATGTACGTCGCGTTCCACAGCTTGCTACGTCGCTGGGCCCGCTTCGCTCCAATGCGTGCTTCCGTGACGATCCGCTCGACCTCGCTGCGGAGATGGAGTAAGCGCGCATCGGCACTATCGCCGAGGGCGGTCGGATCGAGATTGCTGTCCGGCACGGCTCCCCCTGTCTGTCACCGGTTGAGGACCTGCTCTCGGAGACTGGGATACCCCTTCAGGGGGCGGCGTGACCCACTACAAGCGCGGAGCGAGCAGGCAGCTGGAGTCGGCAGAGGCCTGCGAGTAAGGCGGCAGCCGGGGATTCCCTTGAAGGACCCGTCCAGCGCTTCCGGCGAGCCGCCGCCTGTCTCCGCGATGTCCTGCTCGCCCAACTCGTCATGTTCTTCCGCATGACCGTCACGAAGCATCCGCATCGTGATCGGTGAAGGTCATGCCGGATGCCAGAGCGCGGGCAGCGTCGGCGAAGTACTGCTCGTCGGCGCCATGGGCGAGGCCGAGTGTGACGCCCTGGCTGAGGCCGACAAACAGTGCCCTGAGTGCGGTGGCCAGGCGTTGTGCCTGATGCGACGTCACGACGTTCCCGTTGTGCGATCTTCCCGTGAACAGCGTGATCAGGTGGTTCTCCTGCGATCGGATGGACGTGGCGAGCTGGGACCCCAGGTCTGGGTCGTGCAGCGCCATATCCAGCAAGGTGATCTGGAGCAACAGACGGGACAGCGCGTCGGGGGCGTCACAGCTTCGCCGGTAGTACCGAGCGAAGGCGTCGACCGCTTCGAGCAGATCCAGTCCAACGGGAACCGCCTCCTCGATCTCTTCGTAATACGGCCGCAGGTAGTCGGCGACCAGGGCGACCACCAGGCCGTTCTTGCTCCCGAACAGTGAGTAGATGGCACCGGTGGTCAGATCGGCGCGTCCGGCGATCTCGTCAAGCTTGGCCCGGTACCCGTCTCGGGAGACGACCTGGAACGCGGCGTCCAGCAAGGCTCGGCGGTTGCGTTCCCTGGTCTCCGCTCTGCCGCCCCCGTCGTGTTCGCCGCACTGCTGCTCGCCGCCACCCCCACGCAGAAGTAGGCGGCGATTTCGTCGAAGTCCTTTCGGCGGGACAGCGCAGCCTGACGCATTGAGCCTGCCTCGGACATGGGCCCTGCGCCGGGCCCGTACCGAACACCCGCCCGAGGTCGACGGCCGTCTCGTCCAGTCCTCCAAGCTGCGTATCGCGTATCGGACCAGTTATCTGCGATCCGATGAGTGTGTGGCCATGGAGCGCCGGCTACCGGAGGAATCCCGTTCGGAACGTGCTCGAACACGGTGGTGCTCCGGCTCCTGGTCCTTGGCCCGATTTCGGCCTCCAGCGTGCCTGGAGTGACCGCAACCGGCCTTGTCATTCCGCGCGGAAGGCCTGGGTGGCGACGTCTCCGGGGGCGGAAATATCGCATTCCACACCGCGAGCAGGACAGAACCCGGATCATCGTCGCCGAAACGGGGGGGCTGGACGACCTCCTCGTCCAGCCCCCCGTTCTCCTGTGCCTATCCGACGGCTACAGCGCTGCGGAGCGCCTCGCGCACCACCGCGATCACCTCCACCGCGCGCGGGCTGAGGTAGAAGTGGCCCCCGCGGAACACCTGGATGTGGAACGCGGCTGTCGTGTGGGCGCGCCACGCGTCCGCTTCCGAGGGCGTCGCCTTCGGGTCGTCGTCGCCCACCAGGGCGGTGATCGGGCAGTCGACGGTCGCGTCCACGGGACCGTACGTCTCGATGGCGCGGTAGTCACTGCGGATGGCGGGCAGCACCATCCGCAGCAGTTCCTCGTCACCGAGCACCTGGGCGTCGGTTCCGCTCAGGGCCTTCATCTCGGCCACGAGCCCGTCGTCGTCCCGCTGGTGGACGGTCTCCACGCGGTGCGTCGACGGTGCGCGCCTGCCGGAGGCGAACAGCTTTGCGGGCGTGTGACCCGCGCCTTCAAGCCTGCGCGCGACCTCGAACGCGACGACCGCGCCCATGCTGTGCCCGAAGAACACCACGGGCCGGTCGAACAGCGGCGCGACCACGGGCGCGATCCGGTCGGCCAGCACACCGATGTCGGCGACGCTCGACTCGGTCCGCCTGTCCTGGCGGCCAGGGTACTGGAGGGCCACCACGTCCGAGTCACTCGCGAGCGCGGCCGAGACGGGGAAGTAGAAGCTCGCCGATCCGCCCGCGTGCGGGAAGCACACCAGCCGGACCGGGGCGTCCGGTGCGGGGTGGAACCGGCGGAGCCAGAGTTCGCTGCCATCGGTAACTGTCATGTCCATCGTCCGTTCTGCTGTCGTTGTCGTGCTCAGAGGGTGTTGTCGCCTCGGCCGTCGCCCAGCCAGGCCCGCACGGCGAGCGCCGTCGACTCGGAGTGGTCTTCCATGATCGTGAAGTGGTCGCCGGGGACCTCGGCGTCCTCGTGCGGGAGCGGCCATGTGGGCCGCCAGTCGTCCTCGGTCTCCCGTGCCGCCGACTCCCCCGGCGGGAAGGTGGCGTGCACGTACAGCGTCGGCGCCTCGACCGGTTCGGGCTCCCAGTCGCTGAACACGGGCACGTAGCCGCCCTGCCCGGTCAGCTGCGCGCCGGTCATCAGCTCGAACGCCTTGCTGCTGGACAGGCGCTCCCTCAGCGCCGCCTCCAGCCGGTCCTCGAACGAGGTCGTCGCGGTGTGGGTGTCCAGCAGCACCACCGCCGCCGGTGCGCTGCCCTGCTGTTCGAGCAGCGCTGCGACGGCGTTGGCCATCCATCCGCCCGACGAGTAGCCGAGGAGCACGAACGGCTGGTCGCCCGCCTGCCTCCTGACGGCCGCGGCCTGGAAGCGGACGACCGCCTCCCTGGTCGCGGGCAGCGCCTCCCCCGACGCGAAACCGGGGTGGGGCAGCACGGTCACGTCCCGCTCGCCCGCGAACACGGGGGCGAACCGGCCGAAGTAGTGCGGACCGGAGGGCGCCATCGTCGGCGCGAAGCACAGCAGCGGGGTTCCCGGCCCGGTCGCCAGCGTGATCGGCGGCAGTGCGGGCACCTCGTCCGGTGACTCGAACACCGGCCGCACCCGCGCGGCCGCGGTCACCATCTGCCACCCCTCCTCGTACAGTCCGAGGTCACATGACTGCCGGAACAGGCCGGCGAACGTGTCCTCCGGAGCCAAGGAGGCGGGTGCGGCGGGGGCGCCCACGGTCCCCGAGGCGAGTTCGCGCCGCAGGTACCCGGCGAGCGCCGGGCCGGTCGGCTGGTCGAACACGACGGTGGTGGGCAGGCGCAGCCCGGTCGCGCCCGCGAGCCGGTTGCGCAGTTCCAGCGCGGTCAAGGAGTCCAGGCCGAGCTGGGTCAGGGTGCCGGAGACGTCGAGCTCGTCCGGCGCGTAGCCGAGCACGGCCGCCGCCTGGTCCCGGACGACCCGCAGCAGTTCCCGCTCCTGCTCCTCCTCCGTCAGTCCGGCCAGCCGCCGCGCCAACCGCTCCTCGCCCGCGCCGGCCGCCCTGGTGGCCCGCGGGCGCACGAGGCCGCGCAGCAGCGCGGGCACCTCGTCGGGCGCGCCGCGCAACGCGCCGACATCGAGCCGTATCGGCACCACGACCGCGTCACCCGCCGCGCACCCGAGGTCGAACAGCGCGAGGCCCTGCTCCTCGGTCAAGCCCGCCACACCGGAGCGGGACATCCGCGCCACGTCGGTCCCCGCCAGTCCGTCGGTCATCGCGCCGGTCGTCTCCCACAGGCCCCACGCCAGCGACGTCGCGGGCAGACCGCCGGCGCGCCGATGCTGGGCGAGCGCGTCGAGAAACGCGTTGGCCGCCGCATAGTTGCCCTGACCGGGATTGCCGAACGTACCCGCCGCCGACGAGAACAGCACGAACGCCGAAAGATCCAGATCGCGGGTCAGCTCGTGCAGATGCCACGCCGCGTCCACCTTCGGCCGGAACACCGTGTCGATCCGCTCCGGCGTCAGCGAGCCGATCACACCGTCGTCCAGCACACCCGCCGAGTGCACCACGCCGGTCAGTGGGTGGTCCGGGTCCACCGCGGCCAGCAGTTCCGCCAGCGCACCGGGGTCGGTGACGTCGCAGGCGGCGAGCGTGACATGCGCACCGAGGCCGGCCAGTTCCGCGCAGAGGTCGTCGGCGCCGGGCGCGGCGGCGCCGCTGCGGCTGGCCAGCACCAGGTGCCGGACGCCGTGGCCGGTCACGAGGTGCCTGGTGACGAGGCCGCCGATCATGCCGGTGGCGCCGGTCACCAGGACGGTGCCGCCGGGCGCGAACTCGATCGGGGACTCCGCCACGGACGGTCGGGACGGTGCGATGCGCGGCACCAGCGGGTCACCGGCGCGCACCGCCACCTGCGGCTCGGAACCGGCGAGGACGGCGGGCAGCACCGCCCAGGACGCGTCGTGCACATCCACGTCGACCAACGCGAACCGGTCGGGGTTCTCGGACTGCGCCGACCGGATCAGGCCCCACACCGCCGCGTTGGCGACAGCCGGCACGTCCTCGTCCGGCCCGGTCGCGACGGCCCAGCGGGTCACGAAGACGAGGCGGGAGTCGAGGAACCGGTCGTCGGCCAGCCACTCCTGGGCCAGCCGCAGCGCGCGGAGGGCGGCGGTGCGGGCGCCGGAGACCGGCTCCGAGTCGTCCTCGGCACACGGGACGACGACCAGCCCCGGCACCCCGGCCTCGGCGAGGGCCGTGAGGTCGCTGTGTTCCTCGACGACCATGCCGGACGCGGCGAGGCCCGCGCCGACCTTCAGGTCGTCCGGGCCGATGACAGCGCAACCGCGGGCAGGAGCGGGAGTGGCCGCACGGGTCTGTGCGGCCACCCACTCCACCCGGAACAGTGAATCGCGGTGGCGCGCACCCCACTGGTCCGCGGCGATCGGCCGCAGCACGAGGGATGCGACCGTCGCCAGGGGGTGCCCCTGTGCGTCGGCCAGTTCCAAGGTGACGGCGTCGGGTCCGGCCGGCGTGAGCCGTACGCGCGCCGCGGTCGCACCGGTCGCGTGCCACCGGACACCGCTCCACGAGAACGGCAGCCGGGGGCGACCGGCGTCCTCGACGAGGCCGCCGAGCGTGCAGGCGTGCAGCGCGGCGTCGAGCAGTGCCGGGTGGACCCCGAACGACGTGGCGTCCCGGTGCTGGGCCTCGTCCAACTCGATCTCGGCGTACACGGCGCCCTCGTCGCGCCACGCCGCCCTGAGCCCCTGGAAGGCGGGCCCGTACCCGAACCCGGCCCCCGCCAGCCCGTCGTAGAGGTCGTCGATGTCGACGGCCTCGGCTCCGGCGGGCGGCCAGTCCGTGATCTCGGCCGGATGGGTGGGGTCGCCGGTGGTGAGGAAGCCGGTGGCGTGCCGGGTCCAGTCGGTGTCGGCGGCCGGGTCGTCCGGGCAGGAGTCGATGTTCAGCGTGCGGCGGCCCGAGCCGTCGTCACCGCCGACCGTCACCCGCAGCCGCACCCCGCCGTGTTCGGGCAGCACCAGCGGTGCGGCGAGCGTCAGTTCTTCGACCTCGTCCAGACCGAGCCTGCCACCCGCGGCGAGTGCGAGTTCCGCGAAGGCCGTACCGGGCAGGAGGATCACTTGCGCGACGGCGTGGTCGGCGAGCCACGGGTGGGTGTCCGTGCCCAGCCTGCCGGTGCACACGAGGCCCTGCCCGTCGGCGAGGTCCACGGCGGCGCCGAGCAGCGGGTGGTCCGCGCCTGCCAGGCCGAGACCACCGGCCGCTCCGTCGAAACGCAGGTCACGGGGCGCGTCCAGCCAGTAGCGCTTGCGCTGGAACGCGTACGTGGGGAGTTCGACCGAGCGCCCGCCGGGGAGCAGCCTCGTCCAGTCCACCCGCACGCCCCGCGTGCCCAGCCGCGCCACAGCGGAGATCAGCGCGGACTCCTCCGGGCGATCGCCGCGCAGCACCGGTACGAAGACCGCGTCCGGCGCGGACTCCTGCCCCAGCGCGGACAGCGTCCCGCCCGGCCCGATCTCGACGAACGTGGCGGCGCCCTCGTCCACGAGCGTGCCGACTGCGTCCGCGAACCGCACCGACTCCCGTACGTGTCGCACCCAATACCCCGGCGAGGCAAGCTCCTCAGCGGTCGCCCGCGCACCGGTCAACGTCGACACGATCGGAATCGCGGGTGCCTCGTAGGACACGCCTTCCAGCACCCGGCGGAACTCATCCAGCATCGGCTCCATCAGCGGCGAGTGGAACGCGTGGCTGACGCGGAGCCTGGTCACCTTCCGACCGCCCTCACGCCACAGCTCCGCCAACACATCCACATCAGCGGCAACACCCGAGATCACCACCGAGTTCGGCCCGTTGACCGCCGCGATCCCCACGGTCTCCGGGAGATCCGGCGCGACCTCGACCTCGGACGCCTGGACCGCCACCATCGCACCACCCTCGGGCAGCGCCTGCATCAACACGGCACGCGCCGACACCACCTTCGCGGCATCAGCCAACGACCACACACCCGCCACATGCGCGGCGGCCAGCTCACCGATCGAATGCCCCGCCAGCATGTCGGGCCGGACACCCCACGACTCCAACAGCCTGAAAAGCGCCACCTCCACCGTGAACAACGCCGGCTGCGTCACCCCCGTCTCATTCAGAGCATCGGCATCCTCGCCGAACAGCACCTCACTCACCTGCGGATCGAACTCCGCCAGCACCTCGTCCAGCGCCGCAGCGAACACCGGGAACCGTCCGGACAACTCACGCCCCATACCGAGCCGCTGCGAACCCTGACCCGAGAACAGGAAACCCACACCACCCACGGCAACGGACCCCTCGACCACGCCGGGGAACGGCCGCCCCTCGGCCAGAGCGGTGAGCCCGTCCAGCAGTGCCTCGCGGTCGTCGCCCACCACTACAGCCCTGTGGTCGAAGGCCGACCGCGTCGTCGCCAACGAGTAACCGACGTCCACCACTTCGGTCCCCGGCTCACCCGCTACGTGCTCCCGCAGCCGGATCGCCTGGTCCCGTAAGGCCTCCGCGCTCCGCGCGGACAGCACCCACGGCACGACGCCGTCGACCGGCGCGGACGTCACGGCGGGAGCGGACTCCTCGGCTTCCGGGGCCTGCTCGATGATGGTGTGCGCGTTCGTCCCGCTCACACCGAACGACGACACGCCCGCCCGACGCGGCCGGCCCGCCACCGTCCACGGCCGGGCCTCCGTCAGCACGTCGACCGCGCCGGCGGACCAGTCCACGTGCGGGGAGCGTGCGGAGACGTGCAGCGTCCGCGGCAGCACGCCGTGCCGCATCGCCATCACCATCTTGATCACACCCGCCACACCGGCCGCGGCCTGCGTGTGGCCGACGTTCGACTTCAGCGACCCGAGCCAGAGCGGCTCACCGGCGCGGTCCTGGCCGTAGGTGGCCAGCAGCGCCTGCGCCTCGATCGGGTCACCCAGCGTGGTGCCAGTGCCGTGCGCCTCGACCGCGTCCACCTCGGACGGCGCGAGACCCGCACTGGCCAGCGCCTGCCGGATCACCCGCTGCTGAGAAGGACCGTTCGGCGCCGTCAGACCGTTCGACGCACCGTCCTGATTGATCGCGGAACCCCGCACGACCGCCAACACCTGGTGACCGTTGCGTCGCGCGTCCGAGAGCCGCTCCACCACCAGCATGCCAACCCCTTCACCCCAACCGGTGCCGTCCGCGTCGGCGGAGAACGCCTTGCAGCGGCCGTCCGGGGCCAGGCCCCGCTGCCTGCTGAACTCCACGAAGGCCGCTGGGCTGGACATCACCGTCACACCACCCGCCAGCGCCAGCGAGCACTCACCGGAGCGCAGCGCCTGCGCCGCCAGGTGCAGCGCGACGAGCGACGACGAGCACGCCGTGTCCACGGTCATCGCGGGGCCTTCAAGACCGAGCACGTAGGACACGCGGCCGGACGCGACGCTGCCCGAGCTGCCGAACCCGAGCTGGCCCTCGAAACCCTCCGGAGCGCGCCGGAGCCGGGCGGCGTAGTCGTTGTACATCACTCCCGCGAACACGCCGGTCGCGCTGCCCCGCAACGACTTCGGCTCGATCCCGGCCCGTTCCAGCGCCTCCCACGACGTCTCCAGCAGCAGCCGCTGCTGCGGGTCGACCGCCAGCGCCTCGCGCGGCGACATTCCGAAGAACGCCGGGTCGAACTCGGCGGCGTCGTAGAGGAAGCCACCCCACCGGACGCTGCTGGTGCCGGTGTGCTCGGGGTCCGGGTCGTAGAGCGCCTCCACGTCCCAGCCCCGGTTGTCCGGGAAGTCGGACACCGCGTCACGGCCCTCGGCGACCAGTCGCCACAGGTCCTCCGGCGACTCGACACCACCGGGGAAACGACAGCTCATGCCGACGATCGCGATCGGCTCGTCCTCGGCGACGGCAGCGCGGTGGGTCGCCGTCCGCGCCTCGTCGCCGCCGAGCAGCGTGGAGCGCAGGTGGCCCGCGAGCACCAGGGGCGTCGGGTAGTCGAAGACCAGCGTCGCGGGCAGGCGCAGCCCGGTGGCCGTGTCGAGCCGGTTGCGCAGCTCGACCGCCGTGAGGGAGTCGAACCCGAGTTCGCCGAACGCCCGCTCCGGTTCCACCTCGGCGGCGGACGCGTGGCCGAGCACGGCGGCGACGCATGTGCGCACGAGGTCGAGCAGCAGCGGGAGACGCTCGTCCTCCGGCAGCGCCGATATTCGTGCCGCCAGGCTCCCGTCGGCCTTGGCTGCCTCGGGGCGCGTCGTGCGTACCAGCGCGCGCAGGAGCGCGGGGACGGCCTCGGGGCGCGCCCGCAGCGGCGCCAGGTCCAGCCGCATGGGCACGGCCACGGCCGACGGCAGCGCGATGGCGGCGTCGAACAGTCGCAGCCCCTCCTGGGCGGACAGCGCGGCGACACCGGCACGCGAGAGGCGGCCGCGGTCGGACTCGGCCAACTCGTCGGTCATGCCGCTCGCGTCCGCCCACAGGCCCCACGCCAGCGACGTCGCGGGCAGACCGCCGGCGCTCCGGTGCTGGGCCAGCGCGTCGAGAAACGCGTTGGCCGCCGCATAGTTGCCCTGACCGGGATTGCCGAACGTACCCGCCGCCGACGAGAACAGCACGAACGCCGAAAGATCCAGGTCACGGGTCAGCTCGTGCAAATGCCACGCCGCGTCCACCTTCGGCCGGAACACCGTGTCGATCCGCTCCGGCGTCAGCGACTCGATCACACCGTCGTCCAGCACACCCGCCGCATGCACGACGGCCGTCACAGGGTGCTCGGCCAACAGCGCGGCCACCGCGTACCGGTCCGCCACATCACAGGCGACGGCAGTGACCTCGGCACCCAGACCGACCAACTCATCGTGCAGCGCTCCCACTTGGCCGCGCCTGCTCGCCAACACCAGCCGCCGCACCCCGTGCCGCACCACCAGATGCCGCGCCACCAACCCACCGAGCATCCCCGTGGCACCCGTCACCAACACCGGACCCTCACCGAAGCCCGACCCCTCCAACTCCACAGCACGAACACGGACAAGCCTCGGCACGAACAATTCACCCGCCCGCACCGCCAGTTCGGGCTCATCGGTCGCGACGGCGCTCGGCAGCGCCTGCACCGAGACCGCCGACCCGTCGACGTCGACGAGCACGAACCGGCCGGGGTGCTCGGCCTGCGCCGCGCGCACGAGGCCCCACACCGGCGCGTTGGCCAAGTCGGGGACGTCCTCGTCGGGGCCCGCCGCCACCGCGCCGGTGGTGACGAACACCAGCCGCGCCGAGCCGAACCCGTCGTCGGCGAGCCAGGCCCGCACCAGCGCCAGCGCCCGGTGCGTCGCCTCCGCGGGGCCCTCGGCCGAGGGCACAGGGGCGAACACGAGGTCCGGCACCTCGTCCTCCCCGAGCGCGGCCAGGTCCGCGTACGCACGGGCCGGCTCGGAGATCTTCGCCTGACCGAGCCCGTCCCCCAGGACCGCCCAGCGGGCGGGGGCCGAGGCGGCGGGCCGCACGGGTCTCCAGTCGACCCGGAACAGCGAGTCCAGCCGGTCACCGCCGAGCCCGTCGGCCGACAGGGGCCGCAGCGACAGTGCCTCGACCGAGGCGACGGGAGCGCCCGTGTCGTCGGTCAGGACGATCGCGACGCCCGAGGCGCCCGCCGGGGACAGGCGTCCCCGCAGTGCGGACGCGCCGCTGCTGTGCAGCCGCACCCCGCGCCAGGAGTACGGCAGGTGCAGCCGCTCCGCGTCGGCGACGAAGCCGCCGAGCCCGATGGCGTGCAGCGCGGAGTCGAGCAGCGCGGGATGCAGCCCGAACGAGCCCGCGGTGTCCCGGTCGACCAGTTCCACCTCGACGAACACCTCGTCGCCCCGCCGCCACGCCGCGCGCAGGCCGCGGAACGCGGGCCCGTAGCCGAGTCCCGACGCGGCGAGGTCGTCGTAGCGGCCCTCGGTGTCGATCCGCTCGGCCCCCGCGGGCGGCCAGGCTTCCCCACCGATGGCAGGGACCGCCTCCCCCGCCGCGAGCGTGCCGAAGGCGTGCCGCGTCCACGGCTGGTCGTCGGGCGCGTCGTCGCCCCGCGAGTAGGCGCTCAGCGGGCGGCGCCCCGACTCGTCCGGCGCCCCGATGGACACCTGGAGCCGCACCGCGCCGTCCTCCGGCAGGACCAGCGGCGCCGCGAGCGTCAGCTCCTCGATGTGGTCGAGCCCGACCTGGTCGCCCGCCCTGATCGCCAGCTCCACGAACGCGGCGCCCGGTACGAGGACCACGCCCCCGACGGTGTGGTCGGCCAGCCACGGGTGGGTCGCCAGGGAGAGCCTGCCGGTGAGCAGGGCGCCCTCCTCGTCGGCCAAGGTGACCGCGGCGCCCAGCAGCGGGTGGTCGGCGGGCCGCAGGCCCACCGAGGCGACGTCCCACACGTGCGCGCCCGCGTCCAGCCAGAAGCTGGTGCGCTGGAACGGATACGTGGGCAGGTCGATCCGCCGGGCGGCGCGTCCCGCGAACACCGCCTGCCAGTCGAGGGCGACGCCCCGTACGTGCAGTGCGGCGACCGCCGAGGTGAGCGTGGCGCCCTCGGACCGGTTCGCGCGCGCCCCGGCCACCAGCAGTGCGTCCTCGTCGACGCAGTCGCGACCCATCGCGGTCAGCACCGCGTCGGGGCCAAGCTCCAGGAAGTTGGCGACGCCCTGATCGCGCAGGCACCGCACGCCGTCGAGGAACCGCACCGCCTCGCGGGCGTGGCGCACCCAGTGCTCCGGGTCGCGCGCCTGCGCCGGGGCCAGCACGGCGCCGGTCAGGGTGGACACGATCGGGATCGTCGGCGTCCCGTAGGCGATGGTCCGGGCGACGGCGCGGAAGTCGTCCAGCACGGCGTCCACGTGCGGCGAGTGGAACGCGTGACTGACCCGCAGGTACCGGGTCTTCCCGCCGCGCTCCCGCCACGCGCTGTCGATCGCGGCCACCGCGTCGGCGTCGCCCGCGACCACCGTGGACTCGGGGCCGTTGACCGCCGCGACGTCCACCGCGCCGCCGTGCTCGCCGACCAGGCGGCGGACGGTGTCCTCGTCCGCGCGCAGCGACAGCATCGCCCCGCCCTCGGGCAGCGCCCCCATCAGCCTGCCGCGGGCGGAGACCAGCGCGCACGCGTCGGCGAGGGAGAACACGCCCGACACATGGGCTGCCGCCAACTCCCCGATGGAGTGGCCCGCGAGGAACTGCGGAGCGAGGCCCCACGCCGTGACGAGACGGAACAGCGCCACCTCGATCGCGAACAGCGCGGGCTGTGTGTAGGTGGTCAGGTCGAGCAGGGTGGCGGCCTCGCTGCCGGGCTCGGCGAAGAGCACGTCCCGCAGCGGCCGGTCCAGGTACGGATCCAGGCCGGCGCAGACCTCGTCCAGCGCCTGCGCGAACACGGGGAACTCCCGGTACAGCTCGCGGCCCATGCCCACCCGCTGGCTGCCCTGTCCGCTGAACAGGAACGCGAGCTTGCCACGCGTGCCGACCGTGCCACGCACCAGGTTCGGTGCCTCGCCGCCGGCGGCCAGGGCCTCCAGCCCGCGCAGCAGCTCCGCGTGGTCGGCGCCGACTACGGCGGCCCTGTGCTCCAGCGCGGTCCTGCTCATGGCGAGCGAGTAGCCGACATCCACCGCCGACACGTCCCGACCGTCCACATGGGACAGGAGGGCGACGGCGCGCTCGCGCAGCGCGGCGGGGTCGTTGCCGGACAGCACCCACGGCACGGCGTCGGCCAGTACGGGGTCGACGGGCTCGCCCAGCTCGTCGTCTTCGTCCTCGGCCGGAGCCTGTTCGAGGACGACGTGGGCGTTGGTGCCGCTGATACCGAACGACGACACCGCCGACCTGTGCGGCTGCCCCGTCTCCGGCCACGGCCGCGCCTCGGTCAGCAGGTCCACGGCGCTCGCCGACCAGTCGACATGCCGGGAGCGCTCGCCGACGTGCAGGGTCCGCGGCAGCACGCCGTGCCGCATCGCCATGACCATCTTGATGACGCCGGCGACACCCGAAGCGGCCTGGGTGTGGCCGATGTTGGACTTCAGCGAACCGAGCCAGAGCGGCTCACCGGCCCGGTCCTGGCCGTAGGTGGCCAGCAGCGCCTGAGCCTCGATCGGGTCGCCGAGCGTGGTGCCGGTGCCGTGCGCCTCGACCGCGTCCACCTGGGCCGCGGTCAGTCCGGCGCTGTCCAGCGCCTGCCGGATCACGCGCTGCTGCGACGGGCCGTTGGGCGCGGTGAGGCCGTTCGACGCCCCGTCCTGGTTCACCGCCGAACCACGCACGACCCCCAGCACCTGGTGGCCGTTGCGCCGGGCGTCGGACAGCCGCTCCAGCAGCAGCATCCCGACGCCCTCACCCCAGCCGGTGCCGTCGGCGCTGTCGGAGAACGACTTGCACCGGCCGTCCGCGGCGAGGCCGCGCTGCTTGCTGAAGCCGATGAACGTGTTCGGCGTCGCCATCACGGTGACACCGCCCGCGAGGGCGAGCGAGCACTCGCCCGACCGCAGCGCCTGGGCCGCCAGGTGCAGCGTGACCAGGGAGGACGAGCAGGCGGTGTCCACCGTGACGGCGGGCCCCTCCAACGCGAACGTGTACGACACGCGGCCGGAGGCGACGCTGCCGAAGCTGCCGGTGCCGAGGAAGCCGTCCAGCCCCTCCGGCACCGACCGCAGCCGGGACACGTAGTCGTGGTACATCACACCCGCGAACACGCCCGTCCTGCTGCCGCGCAGCGACGACGCGTCGATCCCGGCCCGCTCGAACGCCTCCCACGACGTCTCCAGCAGCAGCCGCTGCTGCGGGTCCATCGCCAGCGCCTCGCGCGGCGAGATCCCGAACACGCCGGGGTCGAACTCGGCCGCGTCGTGCAGGAACCCGCCCTCGGTGAGGAACACGCGGCCGGGGTCCTCGGGGTCGGACAACTCGACGTCGCCCCAGCCCCGGTCGGTGGGGAAGGCCGTCACGCCGTCGCGGCCGTTCGCGACCAGCTCCCACAGGTCCTCGGGGGAGCGCACGCCGCCGGGGTAGCGGCAGCTCATGCCGATGATCGCGATCGGCTCCTGCTCACCCTCCTCGACCTCGCGCAACCGCCGACGTGTCTCGCGCAGGTCAGCAGTGACCCGCTTCAGGAAGTAACGGAGCTTGTCCTCGTTGTCCATGCCGTCTCTACTCCAGGGAACGTCAAGCACGTGGGGTGGTCGGGCGGGTCAGGAGATGCCGAACTCTTTGCCGAGCAGTTCGAACACTTGGTCGTCCGTCGCGTCGTCGAGGTCGTCGGACGCCTGCGCGGCGGCGTCGGCCCGGCTGTCGCGCCACACCGCCAACAACGCCGACAGGCGGGCGCCGACCCGGTCGTCCTCGTCGTCGCCGAGCTTGATCGAGGCGAGGCTCGCCTCGATGCGGCTCAGCTCGGCGAGCAGCGGCGCCACCCCGCCGGGCTCGTCGACGACGAGTCCGTCCGCGAGGAGGCCGACCAGGTCGAGCGGGGTCGGGTAGTCGAATATCAGGGTGGCGGGCAGGCGCAGCCCGGTGGCCACGCCCAGCCGGTTGCGCAGGTCGACGGCGGTCAGCGAGTCGAAGCCAAGCTCGGTGAACGCGCGCCGCTCGTCGACCTCCTCGGGACCGGGGAACGCCAGCACGGCCGCGACATGCGTGCACACCAGGTCCACCAGGGCGGACGTCCGCTCGGTCTTCGGCAGCGCCGCCAGCCGGTCTCGCAGCGCGGCGGCGGGGTCGGCCCCGGTCTCCGCCGCCCTGCGGTTCGTCGTCCGCACGAGGCCGCTGAACACCGGCGGAACCACCGTGAGTTCCCGCAGGGCCCGCAGGTCGAGCCGCATCGGCACGACGACCGGGTCCGCGCCGACGGCCACCGCGTCGAACAGCTCCAGGCCGTCCTCGGCGGACAGGCCCGCGGCCCCGGTCCCGGCCATCCGGGCGCCCATGCCGTCCTCCCCGCCCCACAGGCCCCACGCCAGCGACGTCGCGGGCAGACCGCCGGCACGCCGGTGCTGGGCCAGCGCGTCGAGAAACGCGTTGGCCGCCGCGTAGTTGCCCTGACCGGGATTGCCCAGCGTGCCCGCCGCCGACGAGAACAGCACGAACGCCGACAGGTCCAGGTCGCGGGTCAACTCGTGCAGATGCCACGCCGCGTCGACCTTGGGCCGGAACACGGTGTCGACCTGGTCCGGGGTCAGCGAGCCGATCGTGGCGTCGTCCAGCACACCGGCGGTGTGCACGACAGCGGTGACGGGGTGCTCGGCCAGCAGCGCCGCCACCGCGTCCCGGTCCGCCACATCACAGGCCACCATCGCGACCTCGGCACCCAGACCGACCAACTCATCGTGCAGCGCTCCCACTTGGCCCCGCCTGCTCGCCAACACCAGCCGCCGCACCCCGTGCCGCACCACCAGATGCCGCGCCACCAACCCACCGAGCATCCCCGTGGCACCCGTCACCAACACCGGACCCTCACCGAAGCCCGACCCCTCCAACTCCACAGCACGAGCACGCACAAGCCTCGGCACGAACAATTCACCCGCCCGCACCGCCAGTTCGGGTTCCGCGCTCGCGAGGGCCGACTTCCAGCCGTCCTCGTCGTCGATGTCCACCAGCACGAAGCGGTCCGGGTTCTCCGACCTCGCCGTCCGCACCAGACCCCACACCGCGGCCGCCGCCAGATCCGGCACGTCGTCCTCACGGGCGACCGCAACGGCGCCGCGGGTCACGAGCACCAGCCGCGAGGCCGCACAGCGGTCGTCGGCCAGCCAGCCCCGCACCAGTTCCAGAGCGACCAGCACCTCCCGGCGCACCACGTCCACGTCACGCGACCCGGCGCACCGCACCACAACACTCTCCGGCAGCGACTCCCCCGCCTCCAGCGCCGACCGCACCGCGGCCCAGCCCGCGAACTCCGCCACCGAACCGGCGCCGCCGGCCGACGCCGAAGCGGTCACCCAGTCCAGCCGGTACAGCGACTCATGCCTACGCGCCGACCCCAGCGAACCCGCCGCCACCGGTCGCAGCACCAGCGAGTCGACTGTGGCCACCGGAGCACCCGCCCCGTCCGCCACCGCCAACGACACCCCGTCCGACCCCGCACGCGACAACCGCACCCGCAGCACCGTCGCACCCGAAGCATGCAACCGCACACCCGACCACGCGAACGGCAACCTGCCGGGCCCGTCCGCATCGCCCATCAGCCCAACGGCATGCAGCGCCGCGTCCAGCAACGCCGGATGCAGACCGAACCCGTCCACACCCACACCCTCCGGCAACGCGACCTCGGCAAACACCTCGTCCCCACTACGCCACACCGCACGCAAACCCTGGAACACCGGCCCGTAACCGAAACCGCCCGCGTCCACAAGGTCGTAGAACCCGTCCAGGTCCACGACTTGCGCCCCGGTGGGCGGCCAGGCGCCGACGTCGACCGACGGCACATCGACGCTGCCCGCGAGCACACCGCTCGCGTGCCGCACCCACAACTCGCTGTCGTCGTCCCGCGCGTGCACCGTCAGCGAGCGGCGACCGGACCCGTCCTCCACACCGACCCGCACCTGCACCCGCACCGAGCCGTTCTCGGCCAGAACGAGCGGCGTCTCCAGCGTCAACTCCTCCACCAGGTCACACCCGACCTGGTCACCCGCACGCACCGCGATCTCAAGGAACGCCGTACCGGGCAGCAGCACCGAACCCTGAATCACGTGATCCGCGAGCCATGGGTGCGTCCGCAGCGACAGCCTGCCCGTGAACAGGACGGTGTCCTCGTCGGCCAGGGCGACCGCGGCGCCCAGCAGCGGGTGGTCGGCGGAACCGAGCCCGAGCCCGGTCGCGTCGGTGGCGGGCCGCACGCTCGTGTCGGGCCAGAACCGCTGGTACTGGAAGGCGTACGTCGGCAGGTCGACACCGTAGCCGCTGCCCGAGAAGTAGGCGGCCCAGTCGACGTGTACGCCCCGCACGTGCAGCTCGGCGAGCGCGGTCATGACGGCGCCGTCCTCGGCCCGGTCGCCGCGCAGCACCGGGACGAAAGCCGCGGCCGGCAGGGACTCCTGACCCAGCGCCGACAGCACGCCACCGGGTCCGATCTCGACCAGGACGTCCGTGCCCATGTCGACCACGGCGTCGGCGAACCGCACGGATTCCCGCACGTGCCGCACCCAGTACCCCGGCGAGGCCAACTCCTCGGCAGCAGCCAACCGGCCCGTCAGCGTGGACACGGTCGGGATCGTGGGCGCCTCGAACGACACGCCTTCCAGCACCCGGCGGAACTCGTCGAGCATCGGCTCCATCAGCGGCGAGTGGAACGCGTGGCTGACGCGGAGCCTGGTCACCTTCCTACCCGCCTCGCGCCACCGCTCCGCGACCGTCTCCACATCGGCGGCTACACCGGAGACGACCACCGAGTTCGGACCGTTGACCGCCGCGATACCGACAGTCTCCGACAAGTCGGACGCGACCTCGGCTTCAGCTGCCTGAATCGCCACCATCGCACCGCCCTCGGGCAGGGCTTGCATCAACGCACCGCGCGCCGACACCACCTTGGCGGCATCAGCCAACGACCACACACCCGACACATGCGCGGCGGCCAGCTCACCGATCGAATGCCCCGCCAGCACATCCGGCCGGACACCCCACGACTCCAACAACCGGAACAGAGCGACCTCGACCGCGAACAACGCCGGCTGCGTCACCCCCGTCTCGTCCAGCGCCCCGGCATCCTCACCGAACAGCACCTCACGCACCACCGGATCGAACTCGCCCAGCACAGCGTCGAGAGTCTCGGCGAACACCGGGAACCGGGCAGCCAGCTCGCGGCCCATGCCGAGCCGCTGCGAACCCTGACCCGAGAACAGGAAACCGACCCGGTGCTCGTCGGCGACACCGCGTACGCCCCCGCCACTCGGCCGCCCCTCGACGGCGTCGGTGAGCCCGGCCACCAGGTCGGCCACGTCCCGGCCGACGACGGCGAGCCGGTGCTCGAACCCGGCCCGCGAGGTCGCGAGTGCGCGGGCTATGCCCGCCGGGTCGAGGTCGGGCCGCGCGGTCAGGTGGTCACACAGCCGCACCGCCTGGTCGCGCAAGGCGCTCTCCGTGCGGCCGGACACCAGCCACGGACCGAGCGGCGCCTCGGGAGCCTGCGGCGCGTCCGGAGCCTGCGGCGCGTCGACGTCCGACGTGGACTCGATGATGACGTGCGCGTTGGTGCCGCTGAAGCCGAAGGACGACACACCCGCCCGCCGGGGCCGGTCCGCCCGAGGCCACGGCCGCGCCTCGGTCAGCAGCTCCACGGCGCCCGCCGACCAGTCGACGTTCCGGGAGCGCTCACCGACGTGCAGCGTCTTCGGCAGCACACCGTGCCGCATCGCCATCACCATCTTGATGACGCCGCCCACACCCGCGGCGGCCTGCGTGTGACCGATGTTGGACTTCAGCGACCCCAGCCACAGCGGCTCGCCCGCCCGGTCCCTCCCGTAGGTGGCGAGCAGCGCCTGGGCCTCGATCGGGTCGCCCAGGGTCGTACCGGTGCCGTGCGCCTCGACCGCGTCCACCTCGGACGGTGCCAGGCCCGCGCTCGCCAGAGCCTGTCGGATGACCCGCTGCTGCGACGGACCGTTCGGAGCCGTCAGACCGTTCGACGCGCCGTCCTGGTTCACCGCCGAACCACGGATCACCGCGAGCACCGGGTGTCCGTTGCTCCGGGCGTCCGAGAGCCGTTCCAGCACCAGCATCCCGACACCCTCGCCCCAGCCGGTCCCGTTGGCGTCGTCGGAGAACGAGCGGCACCGGCCGTCCGGCGACAGGCCCTGCTGGCGGCTGAAGTCGATGAACGCGGCGGGCGTCGACATGACGGTGGTGCCACCCGCGAGCGCGAGCGAGCACTCACCCGACCGCAGGGCCTGCGCCGCCAGGTGCAGCGCGACGAGCGACGACGAGCACGCCGTGTCCACGGTCATCGCGGGGCCTTCGAGACCGAACGTGTAGGACACACGGCCGGACGCGACGCTGCCCGCGTTGCCCGTGCCGAGATAGCCCTCGACGCTCTTCGGCACACCGTGCAGCTGGGAGGCGTAGTCGTGGTACATCACGCCCGCGAACACGCCGGTCGCGCTGCCCCGCAACGACCTGGGGTCGATGCCGGCCCGCTCGAACGCCACCCAGGAGGTCTCCAGCAGCAACCGGTGCTGCGGGTCCATCGCCAGCGCCTCGCGGGGCGAGATCCCGAAGAACGCCGGGTCGAACAGGTCGGCGTCGTGCAGGAAGCCGCCCTCGCGGGTGTAGGAGCTGCCGACCCGTTCGCCCGACGGGTCGTAGAGCGCGTCCGTGTCCCAGCCGCGCTCGGTCGGGAACAGCGTGATGCCCTCGGCGCCGTCGACGACCAGCTGCCACAGGTCCTCCGGCGAGCGGACGTCACCGGGGTAGCGGCAGCTCATGCCGACAATCGCGATCGGCTCGTCGGTCACGGCCACGGCCGTGCCGGTGATCGCCGCGACAACGGGCGCGCCCGCGAACTCGGTGCCGACGAACGCGGCGAGCGCCGCGGGCGTCGGATAGTCGAAGACCAGCGTGGCGGGCAGGCGCAGCCCGGTGGCCACGCCCAGCCGGTTGCGCAGGTCGACGGCGGTCAGCGAGTCGAAACCCAGCTCCGTGAACGCCTGGCCGGACGCGACCGCCTCCGGCCCGGAGTGGCCGAGCACCGCGGCGGCCTGGGTACGGACGAGGTCCAGCAGCACCCGGTCGCGCTCGGCCTCGGCCAGCGGTGCCAGCCGGTTCCGCAGCGCGGCGGCCGGATCGGCGCCGCTCCCCACCGCCCTGCGGCTGGTCGTCCGCACGAGGCCGCTGAGCACCGGGGGCACCAGCGGGAGCTCCCGTACGGCCCTCAGGTCGAGCCGCATCGGCACGACGACCGGATCGGTCCCGGAGACCGCGGCGTCGAACAGCGCGACCCCCTCGTCCGCGGACAGACCGGTGGAGGCGGACTGCGTCACCCGAGCACCCATGCCGTCGGCCCACAGGCCCCACGCCAGCGACGTCGCGGGCAGGCCCTGGGCACGGCGGTGCTGCGCGAGCCCGTCCAGGAACGTGTTCGCCGCCGCGTAATTGCCCTGACCGGGGCCGCCCAACGTGCCCGCCACCGAGGAGAACAGGACGAACGCCGTCAGGTCCAGGTCGCGGGTCAGCTCGTGCAGGTGCCACGCCGCGTCGACCTTGGGCCGGAACACGGTGTCGACCTGGTCCGGGGTCAGCGAGCCGATCGTGGCGTCGTCCAGCACACCGGCGGTGTGCACGACAGCGGTGACGGGGTGCTCGGCCAGCAGCGCGGCCAGCCCCTCCCGGTCCGAGGCGTCACAGGCGGCCACGGTGACCTCGGCGCCCTGCGCGACCAGCTCGTCGCGCAACTCCTCGGCACCCTCCGCCGCCATCCCGCGCCTGCTGACCAGCACCAGCCGCCCGACCCCGTGCCTGCCGACGAGGTGCCGGGCGACCAGACTGCCCAGCGCGCCCAACGCGCCCGTCACCAGCACCGAACTGTCCGGCCCGAACACCGGGTCGGCGCCGGACTCCGGCCGCACCCGCGCCAGGCGGGCCACGAACACCCGCCCGTCCCGCACGACGGCCTGGGGTTCCCCGGTCGTCAGCGCCGACCTCCAGCCGTCCTCGTCGTCGACGTCGACCAGCACGAAGCGATCGGGGTTCTCCGACTGCGCCGTCCGCACCAGACCCCACACCGCGGCCGCCGCCAGATCCGGCACGTCGTCCTCACGGGCGACCGCAACGGCGCCGCGGGTCACGAGCACCAGCCGCGAGGCCGCACAGCGGTCGTCGGCCAGCCAGCCCCGCACCAGTTCCAGAGCGACCAGCACCTCCCGGCGCACCACGTCCACGTCACGCGACCCGGCGCACCGCACCACAACACTCTCCGGCAGCGACTCCCCCGCCTCCAGCGCCGACCGCACCGCGGCCCAGCCCGCGAACTCCGCCACCGAACCGGCGCCGCCGGCCGACGCCGAAGCGGTCACCCAGTCCAGCCGGTACAGCGACTCCCAGCCCTGCCGCGACAGCGTCGCCAACACCGGTCGCAGCACCAGCGAATCGATCGTGGCCACCGGAGCACCCGCCCCGTCCGCCACCGCCAACGACACCCCGTCCGACCCCGCACGCGACAACCGCACCCGCAGCACCGTCGCACCCGAAGCATGCAACCGCACACCCGACCACGCGAACGGCAACCTGCCGGGCCCGTCCGCATCGCCCATCAGCCCAACGGCATGCAGCGCCGCGTCCAGCAACGCCGGATGCAGACCGAACCCGTCCGCACCTACTCCCTCCGGGAGCGCGACCTCGGCGAACACCTCATCTCCGCGCCGCCACGCGGCCCGCAGCCCTTGGAACGCCGGTCCGTAGGCAAAACCGGCATCGCCCATGTGGTCGTAGAACCCGTCCAGGTCCACGACTTGCGCCCCGGTGGGCGGCCAGGCGCCGACGTCGACCGACGGCACATCGACGCTGCCCGCGAGCACACCGCTCGCGTGCCGCACCCACAACTCGCTGTCGTCGTCCCGCGCGTGCACCGTCAGCGAGCGGCGACCGGACCCGTCCTCCACACCGACCTGCACCTGTACCCGGACGCCGCCGCGCTCGGGCACCACCAGCGGCACCTCCAGCGTCAGCTCCTCCACGAGGTCGCAGCCGAGCTGGTCGCCCGCCCTGATCGCCAGTTCGACGAACGCCGTGCCGGGCAACAGGACCGAGCCCTGGATCGCGTGGTCGGCCAGCCACGGGTGGGACTCCAGGGACAACCGGCCCGTGAAGAGCCGCCCGTCCGAGTCGGCTGTGTCGACGACCGCGCTGAGCAGCGGGTGGTCGGCCGAACCAAGCCCCGCCGCGTCCAGGTCGCCCGCCGAGACCCCGGCGTCCAGCCAGTAGCGCTGGTGCTGGAACGCATAGGTCGGCAGGTCCACCCGCCGCGCGCCACGACCGACGAAGAACGCCTCCCAGTCCACCCGGACACCCCGCGTGCTCAGCTGCGCCACGGTGGAGATGAGCGCCGACTCCTCCGGGCGATCGCCATGCAGCGCCGGTACGAAGACCGCGTCCGGCGCGGACTCCTGGCCCAGCGCCGACAGCGTCCCGCCCGGCCCGACCTCGACGAACGTGACCACGCCCTCGGTTGCCAACGTCTCGACGGCGTCGGCGAAACGTACCGGCTCCCGCACATGCCGCACCCAGTACTCCGGCGAACCCAACTCCTCGGCCGTCGCCTGCGCACCGGTCAGCGTCGACACGATCGGAATCGCCGGCGCCTCGTAGGACACGCCCTCCAACACTCGGCGGAACTCGTCGAGCATCGGCTCCATCAGCGGCGAGTGGAACGCGTGACTGACCCGCAGCCGGGTCACCTTGCGCCCGGCCTCCCGCCAACGAGCGGCAACGGCCTCCGCGTCGGCGGCGACACCGGAGATCACCACCGAGTTCGGGCCGTTCACCGCCGCGATGCCCACGGTGTCAGGCAGCTCCGGCGCGACCTCGGCCTCGGTCGCCTGAATCGCCACCATCGCACCGCCCTCGGGCAGCGCCTGCATCAGCGCACCACGCGCCGACACCACCGCGGCGGCGTCGGCCAACGACCACACGCCGGATACGTGGGCGGCGGCCAGCTCACCGATCGAATGCCCGGCCAGCATGGTGGGCCGAATGCCCCACGACTGCAGCAGTCGGAACAGAGCGACCTCGACCGCGAACAGCGCGGGCTGCGTCACCCCGGTCTCGTTCAGCGCGTCGGCGTCCTCACCGAACAGGACCTCACGCACCGCCGGGTCGAACTCGCCCAGCACCTCGTCCAACGCCTCGGCGAGCACCGGGAACCGGTCCGCCAGTTCACGCCCCATCCCGAGCCGCTGCGACCCCTGACCCGAGAACAGGAAACCCACGCCGCCTGCGGCGACGGACCCCGCGACCAGGCCGGGGAACGGCCGCTCCTCGGCCAGCGCGGCGAGCCCGTCCAGCAGTGCCGTACGATCGTCCGCCACGACGACGGCCCGGTGGTCGAAGGCGGACCGGGTCGCCGCCAGCGCGTAGGCGACGTCCAGTACGCCGATCCCCGGCTCGCCCGCGACATGCTCCCGCAGCCGCGACGCCTGTGCCCGCAACGCCTCCGCACTTCTGCCCGACAGCACCCATGGCACGACGCCGTCGGCCGGGACCGGAAGGTGGTCCTCGCTCGGCACGTGCTCGATGATGGTGTGCGCGTTCGTGCCGCTCACGCCGAACGACGACACACCGGCCCGACGCACGCGACCGGTCTCCGGCCACGGCCGGGCCTCCGTCAGCAGCTCGACGTCACCGGCGGACCAGTCCACCTGCGACGTGGGCTCGCTGACGTGCAGGGTCCGCGGCAGCACGCCGTGCCGCAGCGCCATGACCATCTTGATGATGCCCGAGACCCCCGCCGCGGCCTGGGTGTGGCCGATGTTCGACTTGATCGAGCCGAGCCACAGCGGCTCACCGGCACGGTCCTGCCCGTAGGTGGCCAGCAGCGCCTGAGCCTCGATCGGGTCACCCAGCGTCGTACCGGTCCCGTGCGCCTCCACCGCGTCCACCTCGGACGGAGCCAGGCCGGCACTCGCGAGTGCCTGGCGGATGACGCGCTGCTGCGACGGGCCGTTCGGCGCGGTGAGACCGTTGGACGCGCCGTCCTGGTTGATCGCCGAACCCCGCACGACCGCCAGGACCGGGTGCCCGTTGCGGCGAGCGTCCGACAGCCGCTCCACGAGCAGCATCCCGACGCCCTCGCCCCAGCCGGTGCCGTCCGCGCCGTCGGAGAACGACTTGCACCGGCCGTCGGCGGCCAGACCCCGTTGCCGGCTGAAGTCCACGAACGTGCTCGCGGTGGCCATCACGGCGACACCGCCCGCCAGCGCCAGATCGCACTCCCCGGACCGCAGCGCCTGCACCGCCATGTGCAGGGCCACCAGCGACGACGAGCACGCCGTGTCCACCGTGACCGCGGGGCCCTCCAGCCCCAGCACGTAGGCGACGCGGCCGGACGCGACGCTGCCGGACGCGCCGGTGCCCAGATAGCCCTCCACGTCCTCCGGAACGGAACGCAACCGCGCCGCGTAGTCGTGGTACATCAAGCCCGCGAACACACCGGTCGCGCTGCCCCGCACCGACTCCGGGGCGATCCCGGCCCGCTCGAACACCTCCCAGGAGGTCTCCAGCAGCAACCGCTGCTGCGGGTCCATCGCCAGCGCCTCACGCGGCGAGATCCCGAAGAAACCCGGGTCGAACAGGTCGGCGTCGTACAGGAAGCCGCCTTCACGCGTGTAGGAGGTGCCCGTGTGTTCCGGGTCCGGGTGATACAGCCTCTCCACGTCCCAGCCTCGGTTGCCGGGGAACTCGCCGATGGCGTCGACACCGTTCAGCACGAGCCGCCACAGGTCCTCGGGCGAGTTCACCCCGCCGGGGTAGCGGCAGCTCATGCCGACGATCGCGATCGGCTCGTCGGTCACGGCGGCCACCGTGCGGGAGGGCGCCGTGACGACCGGGGCGCCCACGATCTCGGTGCCGAGGAAAGCGGCCACCGCCTCGGGGGTCGGATAGTCGAAGACCAAGGTCGCGGGCAGGCGCAGTTCGGTGACCGCGTTGAGGTTGTTGCGCAGCTCGACAGCGCTGAGCGAGTCGAAGCCCAGTTCCCTGAACGCGCGGTCGGGAGCGATGGCGTGCGCCGAGCTGTGGCCCAGCACCATGGCCACATGGCCCAGCACGAGGTCCAGCAGTACCTTCTCCCGCTCCGCGTCGGTCAGCCCGGCCAGTGACTCGGCCAGCGCCGAGCCCGCGACGGCGGCGCGCTCGACGGTCCTGCGCACCGTGCCGCGCACCAGACCGCGCAGGACAAGCGCCACGGGATGGGAACGCGCCTGCCGGTGCAGGGCGGGCAGGTCGAGGGGCATCGGCGCCAGCACGGCACGCCCGGTCGAGCCCGCCGCGTCGAACAGCGCGAGCCCCTGAGCCGTGCGGAGCGGGATCAGGCCGCCCCTGCTCATCCGCTTCACGTCGGCCTCGTCCAGCTGGCCGCTCATACCACTGGCCTCGGCCCACAGGCCCCACGCCAGCGACGTGGCGGGCAGGCCGGCGGAGTGGCGGTGCTGCGCGAGCGCGTCCAGGAACGTGTTCGCCGCCGCGTAATTGCCCTGGCCGGGGCCGCCGAACACACCGGAGGCGGACGAGAACAGCACGAACGCCGACAGGTCCAGGTCGCGGGTCAGTTCGTGCAGATGCCACGCCGCGTCGACCTTCGGCCGGAACACGGTGTCGACCCGCTCCGGCGTCAGCGACCCGATCGTGCCGTCGTCCAGCACACCAGCCGTGTGCACGACAGCGGAGACCTCGTACTCGGCCAGCAGGCCCGCGACGGCCTCCCGGTCCGCCACGTCACACGCCACGAACGTCACCTCGGCACCCCGCGCGATGAGTTCGTCGCGCAACTCCTCGGCACCCTCCGCCGCCGCGCCGCGCCTGCTGACCAGCAGCAGACTCCGCACACCCCGCTCCGCCACGAGATGCCGCGCGACGAGGCCGCCCAACGTGCCCGTCGCGCCGGTGACCAGCACCGCACCCGGACCAAAACCGGGGTCGTCCACCACGGACCGCCGAACCCTGGCCAGGCGCGGCACGCTGACGGCCCCGGAGCGGACCGCCAACTGCGGCTCCCCGGTGGCCAACGCGGACGGCAACGCGTCGAGCGAGGCCACTTCGTCGTCGAGGTCGACCAGCACGATCCGGTCCGGATTCTCCGACTGAGCAGACCGCACCAGACCCCACACCGCGGCCTGCGCGACGTCCCGCACGTCCTCGTCGGACGAGACAGCGACCGCGCCCCCGGTCACGACGACCAGGCGCGCCGCGTCGAACCGGTCGTCCGACAGCCAGACCTGAACCGCGTTCAGCGCCCAGTGCGCCGCCTCGTGCGCCGAGGACACCGGATCGGAAGCGGACATGATCGGACGTGCCAGGACGACGAAGTCGGGCAGTTCCGCCGACGGCGTCAGCGTCTCCAGGTCGGTCCACTCGGTCGTCGGGAGATCGCCGTCGGGCAGCGGCACCGACACCCAGTCCACGCCGAACAGCGCATCGCCGAGATCGTCACCGGCCAACTGCTCCTGCGAGACCGGCCGGATCACCAGCGAGTCGATCGTGGCCACCGGGGCGCCCGCCCCATCCGCGATCGTCAACGCCACCCGGTCCGACCCGGAGGGAGTCAGCCGCACCCGCAGCATCTCCGCACCCGAGGCGTGCAGCCGCACACCCGACCACGCGAACGGCAACCGACCGACCCCGTCGGCATCGCCGGCCAGACCGATGGCATGCAGCGCCGCGTCCAGCAACGCCGGATGCAGACCGAACCCATCCGCACCCACACCCTCCGGCAGCGCGACCTCGGCGAACACCTCACCACCGTGCCGCCACGCGGCCCGCAAGCCCTGGAACACCGGCCCATAACCGAAACCGCCCTCGGCCATATGGGCATAGAACCCGTCCAGGTCCACGATCTCGGCCCCGGCAGGCGGCCACTCGGCCGGGGAAGTTCCAGCGGACCGGCCACCCGCACGCAGCACACCGGCGGCATGCCGGGTCCACGATCGGCCATCGTCGGAATCACCCGCACTGGAGTGAAGCGTCAGCTCACGCCTGCCCGACTCATCCGCCGCACCGACCCACACCTGCACCCGCACCGTACCGTTCTCGGGCAGAACGAGCGGCGCCTCCAGCGTCAACTCCTCCACCAGATCACACCCGACCTGGTCACCCGCACGCACCGCCAGCTCAAGGAACGCCGTGCCGGGCAGCAGGATCGAGCCGAGCACGGCGTGATCGGCCAGCCACGGGTGGGTCTGGACGGATAAACGGCCGGTGAGCAGCACACCGTCCGTGCCACCGAGAGCGACGGTCGCACCCAGCAACGGGTGCTCGGCCGCACCGAGCCCTGCCGCCGTGACATCACCGATCGCCGGCACCACATGGGGCCAGTAGCGCTCGCGCTGGAAGGCGTACGTCGGCAGGTCCACCCGCCGTGCCCCGCTACCCGCGAAGAAAGGCTCCCAGTACACCCGAACGCCCCGCACGTGCAGCTGTCCCGCAGCCGACGTAGCGGCCACGGCCTCCGGACGATCACCACGCAGTGCCGGTACGAAGACCGCGTCCGGCGCGGACTCCTGCCCCAGCGCCGACAGCGTCCCACCCGGCCCGACCTCGACAAACGTCGCCACACCCTCAGCAACCAACGCCTCAACGGCATCGGCGAAACGCACCGACGCCCGCACATGCCGCACCCAGTACTCCGGCGAACCCAACTCCTCGGCACTCGCCCGCACACCGGTCAACGTCGACACGATCGGAATCGCGGGTGCCTCGTAGGACACGCCTTCCAGCACCCGGCGGAACTCATCCAGCATCGGCTCCATCAGCGGCGAGTGGAACGCGTGGCTGACACGGAGCCTGGTCACCTTCCGACCGCCCTCACGCCACAGCTCCGCCAACACATCCACATCAGCGGCAACACCCGAGATCACCACCGAGTTCGGCCCGTTGACCGCCGCGATCCCCACGGTCTCCGGGAGATCCGGCGCGACCTCGACCTCGGACGCCTGGACCGCCACCATCGCACCACCCTCGGGCAGCGCCTGCATCAACACGGCACGCGCCGACACCACCTTCGCGGCATCAGCCAACGACCACACACCCGCCACATGCGCGGCGGCCAGCTCACCGATCGAATGCCCCGCCAGCATGTCGGGGCGAACACTCCACGACTCCAACAGCCGGAACAGAGCGACTTCCACCGCGAACAACGCCGGCTGCGTCACCCCCGTCTCATTCAGAGCATCGGCATCCTCACCGAACAGCACCTCACGCACCGCCGGGACGAACTCCGCCAGCGCCTCATCCAACGCCGCAGCGAACACCGGGAACCTGGCGGACAGTTCACGCCCCATCCCGAGCCGCTGCGAACCCTGACCCGAGAACAGGAAACCCAACCGGCCGGGCTCGTCCACGACCCCTCTGACCACCGCACCGGTCACCTGACCGTCCGCCACGGCCACCAAAGCTTCCAGGAACTCGGACCTTTCACCGGCGACGACCACCGCACGATGCTCCAGCACCGCACGCGAAGTCACCAGCGCCCGACCCACAGCCGACACGGTCAACTCGGCGTTGTCGTCCACAAACGACCTGAGTCGAGCGGCCTGCTCCCGCAACGCCTCGGGGGTCCGGGCCGACAGTACCCACGGCACCAGCCCGTCGCGCACCGGCTCCGGAGCTTCCTCCCGCTCGACCGCTGGAGCCTGCTCGATGATGGCGTGCGCGTTCGTCCCGCTCACACCGAACGCCGACACACCGGCCCGCCACGGCTGCCCCGTCTCCGGCCACGGCCGAGTCTCCGTCAGCAGCTCGACGGCGCCCGCCGACCAGTCCACATGCGACGACGGCTCGGTGACATGCAGCGTCTGCGGCAGCACACCGTGCCGCAACGCCATCACCATCTTGATCACACCCGCCACACCCGCGGCTGCCTGCGTGTGACCGATGTTCGACTTCACCGAACCAAGCAACAGCGGCTCACCAGCGCGATCCCGCCCGTAGGTGGCCAGCAGCGCCTGAGCCTCGATGGGGTCACCCAGCGTCGTACCGGTCCCGTGCGCCTCCACCGCGTCCACCTCGGACGGAGCGAGACCCGCACTGGCCAGCGCCTGCCGGATCACCCGCTGTTGCGACGGACCGTTCGGCGCGGTCAGACCGTTCGACGCACCGTCCTGGTTCACCGCAGAACCCCGCAGCACCGCCCATATCTGGTGACCGTTCCGCTGCGCGTCCGACAACCGCTCCACGAGCAGCATGCCGACACCCTCACCCCAACCGGTGCCATCAGCACTGTCGGAGAACGCCTTGCACCGACCGTCCTCCGACAGCCCGCGCTGACGGCTGAAGTCGATGAACACACCCGGCGTAGACATCACCGTCACACCACCGACCAGCGCCATCGAGCACTCCCCGGAGCGCAGCGCCTGGCTCGCCCAGTGCAGTGCGACCAGCGACGAGGAGCACGCCGTGTCCACCGTGACCGCAGGACCTTCAAGCCCGAACGTGTAGGACAGCCGGCCGGAGATGACACTCGCCGCGCTGCCCGTGCCGATGTACCCCTCCACTCCTTCCAGACTGTCCGGCGCGGCCATCAGCAACGCCGGGTAATCCTGGCCGTTGGTACCGACGAACACACCGGACCGGCTGCCCCGCAACGAGTTCGGGTCGATGCCCGCCCGCTCGAACGCCTCCCACGACGCCTCAAGGAGCAGCCTCTGCTGCGGGTCCATCGCCAGTGCCTCACGCGGCGAGATCCCGAAGAACGCCGGGTCGAACTCGGCCGCGCGGTCGAGGAAGGCACCCATGCGGGTGTAGGACGTGCCGACACTCGCCGGGTCCGGGTCGTAGAGCGCGTCCAGGTCCCAGCCGCGGTCGGTCGGGAATTCCACCACGGCGTCCTCGCCGCCAACCAGCAGCCGCCACAGGTCTTCCGGCGAGTTCACCCCGCCGGGGAACCGGCAGCTCATGCCGACGATCGCGATCGGCTCGTCGACAGCGACGGCTGCGTGAGCGGTCGCCGTCAGGAGGGGTGCGCCCGCGAGTTCGGCGTCGAGGAACGCCGCCAGCGCCGCGGGGGTCGGGTAGTCGTAGACCAAGGTCGCGGGCAGGCGCAGTTCGGTGACCGCGTTGAGGTTGTTGCGCAGCTCGACAGCGGTCAGCGAGTCGAAGCCCAGTTCCCTGAACGCGCGGTCGGGCGCGATGGCGTGCGCCGAGCTGTGGCCGAGCACCATGGCCACGTGGCCGAGCACGAGGTCCAGCAGTGTCTTCTCCCGCTCGGCCTCGGTCAGGCCCGCCAGGGACTGCGCCAGCGCGGACCCGGCGGCGGATCCGGACTCGGCGGTCCTGCGCACCGTGCCGCGCACCAGGCCGCGCAGGATGTGCGCCACGGGGTGGGAACGCGCCTGCCGTTGCAGGGCGGGCAGGTCTAGGGGTGCCGGCGCCAGCACGGCACGTCCGGTCGTGCCCGCCGCGTCGAAGAGCGCGAGCCCCTCGGCCGTGCGGAGGGGGAGCAGGCCGCCCCTGCTCATCCGCTTCAGGTCGGCATCGTCGAGCTGGCCGGTCATACCACTGGCCTCGGCCCACAGGCCCCACGCCAGCGACGTGGCGGGCAGCCCGGCGGCCCGGCGGTGCTGGACGAGCGCGTCCAGGAACGTGTTCGCGGCCGCGTAATTGCCCTGTCCAGGGGCCCCGAGGAGGCCCGCCACCGACGAGAACAGCACAAACGCCGACAGGTCGAGGTCCTTCGTCAACTCGTGCAGGTTCCACGCCGCGTCGACCTTCGGCCGGAACACGGTGTCGATCCGCTCCGGCGTCAGTGAACCGATCGTGCCGTCGTCCAGCACACCGGCGGTGTGCACGACGGCGGAGACCTCGTACTCGGCCAGCAGGCCCGCGACGGCCTCCCGATCGGCCACGTCACAGGCCACCACGACAACCTCGGCACCCAGAGCGACCAGTTCGTCACGCAACTCCTCGGCGCCCTCGGCCGCAACACCGCGCCTGCTCGCCAGCAGCAGGCTCCGCACACCCCGCGCCGCGACCAGGTGCCGCGCGACCAGAGCGCCCAGCGTGCCCGTCGCACCCGTGACCAGCACCGCACCCGAACCAAAACCGGGATCGTCCACCACGGACCGCCGAACCCTGGCCAGCCGCGGCACGCTGACGGCACCCGAGCGCACCGCCAACTGCGACTCCCCGGTGGCCAACGCGGAGGGCAGCACATCGAGCGAGGGCGCGTCGTCATCGAGGTCCATCAGGACAATCCGGTCCGGATTCTCCAACTGCGCGGACCGCACCAGACCCCACACCGCCGCTTGCGCGATGTCCCGCACATGCTCATCGGACGAGACGGCAACGGCGCCCCTGGTCACCACGACCAGACGCGCCGCGTCGAACCGCTCATCCACCAACCAACTCTGAACCGCGTTGAGCGCCCAGTGCGCCGCCTCATGCGCGGCGGACACCGGATCGGACGCGGACGTGACGGGGCACGACACGACCACGAAGTCGGACCGCGGCCGAGTCAGGGTCGCCAGGTCAGTCCATTCGGTCGTCGGGGCATCGCCGTCGGACAGCGGTACCGACATCCAGTCGACACCGAACAACGCGTTGTCGCGATCATCACCGGCGAGCTGGTCCAGCGACACCGGGCGCAGCACCAGCGAGTCCACGGTCGCGACCGGAGCGCCCGCCCCGTCCGCCACCGCCAACGACAGCCCGTCCGCCCCCGCAGGTGCCAGGCGCACCCGCAGCACTGTCGCGCCCGAGGCGTGCAGTCGCACACCCGACCACGAGAACGGCAACCGACCGACCCCGTCGGCATCGTCGGCCAGGCCGACGGCGTGCAGTGCCGCGTCCAACAACGCCGGGTGCAGGCCGAAACCCTCCACACCCACGCCGTCCGGCAACACGACCTCGGCGAACACCTCGTCCGCGCGCCGCCACACAGCCCGCAGCCCCTGGAAGACCGGCCCGTAGCCGAAACCGGCGTCGGCCGCGTGGTCGTAGAGCCCGTCCAGGTCGACGACCTTGGCGCTCGCAGGCGGCCACTCCACCAGGGAAGCCCCGGCGGAACGTCCGACCGCGCGCAGCACACCGGTGGCGTGCCGCGTCCACGACCCATCGTCGTCGGTGTCGCCCGCACTGGAATAGAGGGTCAGCTCGCGCCTGCCCGACTCGTCCTCGGCGCCCACCCACACCTGCACCCGGACGCCGCCGCGTTCGGGCACCACCAGCGGCACCTCCAGCGTCAACTCCTCGACCAGGTCGCAGCCGACCTGGTCACCCGCCCGCACCGCCAGCTCGACGAACGCCGTACCGGGTAACAGAACCGAGCCCTGGACCACATAGTCGGCCAACCACGGGTGGGTCTGGACCGACAGACGGCCCGTCAGCAGCACACCATCCGTGCCACCCACCGTGACCGCCGCGCCCAGCAGCGGGTGGTCGGCCGAACCAAGCCCGGCCGCCGTCACATCACCGACCGCGGGTAACGCGTCCAGCCAATAGCGATCATGCTGGAACGCGTACGTCGGCAGTTCCACCCGCCGGGCGCCACGCCCCGCGAAGAACGTCTCCCACTCCACCCGCACGCCCCGCACGTGCAGCTGCCCCGCGGCCATCGTGGCGGCCACAGCCTCCGGCCGCTCACCGCGCAGCATCGGCACGAACGTCGCCTCCGGCGCTGACTCCTGGCCCAGCGCCGACAGCGTCCCACCCGGCCCGACCTCGACGAACGTAGCCACACCCTCGGCCACCAGTGTCTCGACGGCGTCGGCGAACCGCACCGACTCCCGCACATGCCGCACCCAGTACTCCGGCGAACCCAACTCCTCGGCGGTCGCCAACCGGCCCGTCAGCGTGGACACGAGCGGAATCGCCGGCGCCTCCGAGGACACGCCTTCCAGCACCCGGCGGAAGTCGTCGAGCATCGGCTCCATCAACGGCGAGTGGAACGCGTGGCTCACCCGCAGCCGGGTCACCTTCCGCCCTGCCTCACGCCAACGATCGGCAACGGCCTCCGCGTCGGCGGCGACACCGGAGATCACCACCGAGTTCGGACCGTTCACCGCGGCGATGCCCACAGTGTCGGGAAGATCCGGCGCGACTTCGGCCTCGGTCGCCTGGATCGCCACCATCGCGCCACCCTCGGGCAGCTCCTGCATCAGCGCACCGCGCGCCGACACCACCTTGGTGGCGTCGGCCAACGACCACACACCCGCCACATGCGCCGCGGCCAGCTCACCGATCGAATGCCCCGCCAGCACATCCGGCCGCACACCCCACGACTCCAGGAGCCGGAACAGAGCGACCTCGACCGCGAACAGCGCGGGCTGCGTCACCCCCGTCTCGTTCAGAGCATCGGGGTCCTCACCGAACAGGACCTCACGCACTGCCGGGTCGAACTCCGCCAGCACGGCGTCCACGGCCTCGGCGAACACCGGGAACCGGTCCGCCAGTTCACGCCCCATCCCGAGCCGCTGCGACCCCTGACCCGAGAACAGGAATCCCACCTGGCCGGGGTCGTCGACGCCCCCGGTGACCACGGCTCCGGTCGCCCGACCGTCGGCCACGGCCGCCAAGGCGTCCAGAAACTCGGACCGGTCGGCGGCGACCACCACCGCACGGTGCTCCAGCACCGCCCGCGACGTGGCGAGCGAATAGCCCACATCAACAAGGGACTGATCGCCCACAAAGGACATAAGCCGCTCTGCCTGACCACGCAGAGCGCTCTCGTCACGCGCCGACAGCAGCCACGGCACCAGCCCGTCGCGCACCGGTTCCGGCGCTTCCTCCCGCTCGACGGCGGGGGCCTGCTCGACGATGACGTGCGCGTTCGTCCCGCTCACACCGAACGACGACACACCCGCGCGCCACGGCCGACCGGTCTCCGGCCACGGCCGCGCCTCGCTCAGCAGCTCCACCGCGCCCGCCGACCAGTTCACGTGCGACGACGGCCTGTCCACATGCAGCGTCTTCGGCAGCACACCGTGCCGCATCGCCAGGACCATCTTCATCACGCCCGCCACACCGGAAACCGCCTGGGTATGACCGATGTTCGACTTCAGTGCCCCCAGCCACAGCGGCCGGTCGGCGGGCCGGCCCTGGCCGTAGGTGGCCAGCAGCGCCTGCGCCTCGATCGGGTCACCCAGCGTCGTACCCGTGCCGTGCGCCTCGACGGCGTCCACATCTGACGGTACGAGGCCCGAGTGGGCCAGCGCGGCCCGGATCACCCGCTGCTGCGACGGACCATTCGGCGCGGTGAGACCGTTCGACGCACCGTCCTGGTTCACCGCCGAACCCCGCACGACCGCCAACACCGGGTGTCCGTTGCGCTGCGCGTCCGACAGCCGCTCCAGCAGCAGCAAGCCCGCACCCTCGCCCCACCCGGTGCCGTCCGCGGCCTCCGCGAAGGGCTTGCAGCGGCCGTCCGTCGCCAGCCCGCGCTGGCGGCTGAACTCGATGAACGTGTCGGGCGTCGCCATCACGGTGACGCCGCCCGCGACGGCGAGCCCGCACTCGTTGTGCCGCAGCGCGTGTATCGCGAGGTGCAGGGCGACCAGGGACGACGAGCAGGCCGTGTCGATGGTCAGCGCCGGGCCCTCAAGACCGAGTACGTAGGAGATACGGCCGGACACGACGCTGGCCGCGTTACCGGTGAGGAAGTACCCCTCGTAGCCGTCCGGCACGCCGCCCTTGGCCAAGCGCGCCAGGTAGCCCTGGCCGTTGGTGCCGATGAAGACACCGGTCTTGCTGCCCCGCGCCGAGTGCGGGTCGATGCCCGCCCGCTCGAACACCTCCCACGACGTCTCCAGCAGCAGCCGCTGCTGCGGGTCCATCGCCGCGGCCTCGCGCGGCGAGATCCCGAAGAACGCCGGGTCGAACTGGTCGACGTCGTACAGGAAGCCGCCCTCGCGGGTGTAGCTGGTCCCCTGCTGATCGGGGTCCTCGTCGTACAGCGCCTCCAGGTCCCATCCCCGGTTGGTGGGGAACCCGGAAACGGCGTCCCGGCCGTCCGCCAGGAGGTGCCACAGATCCTCCGGCGACCGAACGCCGCCGGGGAACCGGCAGCTCATGCCGACGATCGCGATCGGCTCGACCTCGCGTTCCTCGGCCTCGCGCAGCTTGCCGCGCATCTCCTGCAGGTCCACAGTGGCCCGCCGGAGGTAGTCGAGGTACTTCTCCTCGTTCGACATGTGTTCCGACCCTTCAGGCGAGTTCATTGGCTCAAGACCTACCGAGTTCTTCATCGAGCAGCGCGAGCAGTTCGTCCGCCGAGGCGGTGCGCGCGTCCGGTCCGGAGTTGACGGGTTCCGTGCGGGTGTGCGCTTCGTCCCACCGGGTCAGCAGCGTGCGGAGGCGTTCGCCGACGGCGGCACTCTGCTGGTCGTCCGGTGTCAGGAGGGACAGCGTGGCCTCCAGGCGGTCCAGCTCGGCGTCGATGGTCGGCGCCCCCATCCCCGGCATCTGGTCAAGCACGTGTGCGGCGAGCGCGGACGGGTTGGGATGGTCGAAGACGAGCGTCGAGGGCAGGCTCAACCCGGTGGCCGCGTTGAACACGTTGCGGAACTCGACGGCGGTGAGCGAGTCGAAGCCCAGGTCCTTGAACGCCCGGCCTGGTTCCACCATCGAGGTGCTCTCGTAGCTGAGGACGGCGGCCACCTGCTCGCGCACCAGATCCAGTACGACGCGCTCGCGGTCCGGCCCGGACATCGCGGCGAGCTTGGCCGCCAGGTCGAGCGGCGCCGCCTCGACGGGAGCCGGCGCGGCGCGGCGCGCGGCGGGCAGTTCCCGCAGCAACGAGGCCGGCTGCGAAGGCGCGTACAGGTCCCAGTCGATGTCCGCCACGACCAGCACCGTCGGATCGCCCTGACGGACGGCCCGGTCCAGTGCGGCGATCGCCAGCTCGGGCTCGAACGGGGCCGTGCCGCGGCCGCGCAGAATCTCGCCGAGCTTCTCTCCGACCATGCCGCCACCGCCCCAGGGCCCCCACGCGACCGAGTTGGCGGGCAGGCCCGCCGCCACGCGCCGTTCGGCGAACGCGTCGAGGAAGGCGTTGGCGGCCGCGTAACTGCCCTGGGCCACCGCGCCGAACGTGCCCGAGATCGAGGAGAACATCACGAACGCCGACAGCTCCCGGTCCCTGGTCAGCTCGTCCAGGTTGACCGCGGCGTCGACCTTCGGCCGCAGCACGGCGGCGAACCGGTCCGGGGTGAGCGCGGTCAGCACGCCGTCGTCCAGGATGCCCGCCGTGTGCATGACCGCGGTCAGCGGGAACTCCTCCGGCACCGAGGCCAGCGACTTCGCCAACGCGTCACGGTCGGCGACGTCACAGGCCGCGATCGTCACACGCGCGCCCAGCGCGGTCAGTTCCGCACGCAACTCCTCCGCACCGTCGGCGTCCGGCCCGCGCCTGCTGGTCAGCAGCAGGTGCTCCGCACCCTTCGCGGCCAGCCACCTGGCCACGTGCGCACCGATCCCGCCGGTGCCACCGGTGACCAGCACCGTGCCGGTGGGGTCCCAGTCGCCGAGGTGCCCCGAGGGGGCCTGCACCAGCCTGCGGGCGAACACACCACCGGCTCGCAGCGCGATCTGGTCCTCCTCCCGCGTGCCGGAAAGGACGCCCGCGAGGCGGGCGGCGGCGCGGTCGTCCAGCGTGTCGGGCAGGTCGACGACACCGCCCCAGCGCTCGGGCTGTTCCCGCCCGGCGCACCGGGCGAGTCCCCACACCATCGCCTGCTCGGGGCAGACGGGCGTGTCGGAGCGACCGACCGCGACCCCACCCCGCGTCGCATACCACAGCGGAGCGGCGAGACCGGCGTCGCCGAGTGCCTGGACGAGAGCGAGGGTCGCGTACACGCCGCCTGACGGCAATTCGGGGTCCAGTGCGAGCAGCGACAGCACACCCGCGACGGGCTCGTCGACCGCCAGCCGGGCCGTCAGCGCGTCCCGGTCCACCGCCTCTCCGGCCCGGACCGGCAGCACCCGCGCGCCGTGCCGGGTCAGCGCGTCGGCGACGGATTCCTCACCGGCGCCGTCCCGGCTGACCACGAGCCAGGTGCCGGTGAGCGCGGCGGTGGGCTCGGGCACCGGCAGCCAGGTGACGCGGTAGCGCCAGCCGTCGATCTCGGAGTTCTCGGACTGCGCCTGCCGCCACGACGCCAGCCGGGGCAGCACCGCGCCGATCGGATCGTCGAGGGACACGGCCAGCTCGTCCGCCAGTTCGCCGAGGTCGCCGTCCGCCACGGCCGCCCAGAACCGCGCGTCGACGGCCCCGGTGGCGTCGGCCGCGGGAGCCGCGGCCATGCTCGGCCAGAACCGCCTGTGCTGGAAGGCGTAGGTGGGCAGGTCCACGTGCTGCCCCTCGGGGACCACATGGCGCCAGTCGAACGGCAGGCCCTGTACATACCCCTCGGCGATGGAGAACAGGAACCGGTCCAGATCACCGTCGTCGCGGCGCAGCGTGCCCACGACCACGGCCTCCGCACCGGCCGCGTCCAGCGTCTCGCGTACGCCGAAGGTCAGCACCGGGTGCGGGCTGCACTCCACGAACACGCCGACACCCCGGTCGAGCAGGCCGCGCGTCGCCTCCTCGAAGCGCACGGTGTTCCGCAGGTTCTGATACCAGTAGTCCGCGCCCACCTCGGTCCCGGTCAGCCACTCCCCGGTGACCGTGGACAGCATCGGTACGCTCGCCCGCGTCGGCGTCACCCCGGCCAGCGCGGTCGCCAGCGCCTCCTGGATGCGCTCGACGTGCGGCGAGTGCGACGCGTAGTCCACCGGAACCCGCCGGGCCCGCACCTCGTCGGCGGCGCAGGACTCGATCAGCTCGTCCAGCGCGTCGGAATCGCCCGCCACCACGACCGAGCCGGGGCCGTTGACCACCGCGACCGAGATCCGCCCGTCCCACCGCGCGATCCGCTCGCGGGCCTGCTCGACCGTCACCGCCAGCGACACCATGCCGCCCTGGCCCGACAGCGCCAGGATCGCCTTGCTGCGCAGTGCGACCACCTTGGCGGCGTCGGCCAGCGACAGCGCGCCCGCGACACAGGCCGCGGCGATCTCGCCCTGACTGTGCCCCACCACCGCGTCCGGCTCCACACCGTAGGAGCGCCACAACGCGGCCAACGACACCATCACCGCCCACAACGCCGGCTGCACCACGTCGACCCGCTCCAGCTCGGCCGCATCGGCCAGCACGTCGTGCAGCGACCAGTCCACATGCGGGGCGAGCGCAACGGCACACGCCTCCAGTGACGCGCGGAACGCCGGCGACGACTCCGCCAGCGCGGCACCCATGTGCAGCCACTGCGAACCCTGGCCGGGGAAGACGAACGCCACCTTGCCCACGGGCCGGTTCACACCCATCGCCACACGGGTCGACTCGACTCGGCGGGCCACCGCCGTCGGCCCCTCGATGAGCGCCGAGAGGCCGGCGAGCAGACCGTCGCGGTCGTGGCCCACGACGACCGCCCGGCTGTCGAAGGCCGACCGCGCCACAGCGAGCGTGGTGGCGACGTCGAGCGGGTTCAGCTCGGGGTGCGCCACGAGGTGGGCGCGCAGCCGGTCGGCCTGTGCCCGCAGCGCGTCGTTGTCCCTGGCCGAAACCAGCAGCGGCACCGGGAACGTGCCCGGCACGGGTGTCCGTACGGCGGCCTCGGTGACCGGCGCCTGCTCGATGATGGCGTGCGCGTTGGTGCCGCTGAACCCGAAAGACGACACACCGAACCGGCGCGGCCGGTCGGTGTCCGGCCAGGAGCGGGCCTCGGTGAGGAGCGCGACATCACCCGTCGACCAGTCGACCTTCGGGGTGGGCTCGGCGACATGCAGCGTCTTCGGCAGCACGCCGTGCCGCATCGCCATGACCATCTTGATGATGCCCGCGACACCGGCCGCGCCCTGGGTGTGGCCGATGTTGGACTTCAGCGACCCGAGCCACAGGGGCTCACCGGCGCGGTCCTGCCCGTAGGTGGCCAGCAGCGCCTGAGCCTCGATCGGGTCACCCAGCGTGGTGCCGGTACCGTGCGCCTCCACCGCGTCCACCTCGGACGATGCGAGACCCGCACTGGCCAGCGCCTGCCGGATCACCCGCTGCTGAGAAGGCCCGTTCGGCGCCGTCAGACCGTTCGACGCACCGTCCTGATTGATCGCGGAACCCCGCACGACCGCCAACACCTGGTGGCCGTTGCGCCGGGCGTCGGACAACCGCTCCAGCACGACCATTCCGACGCCCTCGCCCCAGCCGGTGCCGTCCGCGTCCGACGAGAACGGCCTGCACCGGCCGTCGGTGGACAGCCCGCGCTGGCGGCTGAACTCGACGAACGAACCCGGCGTCGACATCACCGTCACGCCACCCGCCAGCGCCATCGAGCAGTCACCCGTCCGCAGCGCCTGCACCGCCATGTGCAATGCCACCAGCGACGACGAGCACGCGGTGTCGACCGTCACCGCAGGACCTTCGAGACCGAACGCGTAGGCGACCCGACCGGACACGACGCTCGCCGCGTTACCCGTGCCGACCAGCCCTTCGACGGTCTCCTCGCTCGCCGTCAGCAGCGTGGTGTAGTCCTGCACGTTCGAGCCGGTGAAGACGCCGATGTCGAGCCCCCGCACCGAGTCCGGGTCGATGCCCGCCCGCTCGAAGGCCTCCCAGGAGGTCTCCAGCAGCAACCGCTGCTGCGGGTCCATCGCCAGCGCCTCACGCGGGCTGATCGCGAAGAACGTCGGGTCGAACAGATCGGCGTTGTACAGGAAGCCGCCTTCACGCGCGTACGAGGTGCCCGCGTGGTCCGGGTCGGGGTCGTACAGGTTCGCCAAGTCCCAGCCGCGGTTGCCGGGGAACTCGCCGATGGCGTCGACACCGTCCAGCACGAGCCGCCACAGGTCCTCGGGCGAGTTCACCCCACCGGGGAACCGGCAGCTCATCGCGACGATCGCGATCGGCTCGTCGATGACGGCCGTGGCCGTACGGGTGACCGTCGCAACGACCGGTGCGCCCACGAGTTCGGCGCCGAGGTGCGCCGCGAGCGCCGTGGGGGTCGGGTAGTCGAAGATCAGCGTGGCGGGCAGACGCAGTTCGGTGGCCGCGCCCAGCCGGTTGCGCAGCTCGACGGCGGTCAGCGAGTCGAACCCGAGCTCCTTGAACGCGCGATCGGGCGCGACAGCCTGCGTCGTACTGTGACCCAGCACCACGGCCACGTGGCCGAGCACGAGGTCCAGCAGTGCCTTCTCCCGGTCCGCGTCGGTCAGGCCCGCCAGCGACCGCGCCAACGCCGACCCGGCCACGGCGGCGGACTCGACGGTCCCGCGCGTGGTGCCGCGCACCAGACCACGGAGCATGTGCGGCACGGGCCGGGAACGCGCCTGCCTGCGCAACGCGGGCAGATCCAGGGGCACCGGCGCCAGCACCGCGCGCCCCGTCGAGCCCGCCGCGTCGAACAACGCCAACCCCTCGACCGAACGGAGCGGGATCACACCACCCCTCGCCATCCGACGCACATCG
>NZ_JBIWLW010000042.1:0-59493 GCF_044766385.1 Streptomyces sp. NPDC102274
GGTTGATAGGCCGGATATGGAAGCCAGGTGACTGGTGGAGTTGACCGGTACTAATAGGCCGAGGGCTTGTCCTCAGTTGCTCGCGTCCACTGTGTGGTTCCCGGGTTGCGAACAGTCGCACCGGTTGAACCAGTATGTACTCAATTGAAGAGTGTGCTTGTTCGCTAAGTGCCGATATCCCGCTCTGCGGGATGGCCCGATAGGGTTTCGGTGGTCATAGCGTGAGGGAAACGCCCGGTTACATTCCGAACCCGGAAGCTAAGCCTCACAGCGCCGATGGTACTGCAGGGGGGACCCTGTGGGAGAGTAGGACGCCGCCGAACAATCTTTCATGGACCCGTGGTCCAGCGTTCACGCTGGACCACGGGTCTTTTTTTGTTTCCACCCCTTTTTGCCCGAAGCGCATCGGAAGGCCGATTGCGCGAGAATGACTGCGGTACCCGAAGACAGGAGCCCAACCGATGTCCCCCAACTCCTCCGACGACCGTCCTGAGCGCGATCAGCGCCGCAGGGACAGCGGTGACCGGGGCGGCTTCCGTGGAGGTCGTGACGATCGCGAGCGCGGACCGCGGCGCGATGATCGGGACCGTGGTGGTTTCCGTCGTGATGACAACAACCGCCGTGACGACAATCGCGGTGGCGGGTTCCGTGGTGCGCGTGACGACCGGCCGAGCGGCGGCCCCCGTCGTGATGACCGCCCCAGCGGTCCGCGTCGTGAGGACGACCGCGGCGGCCGCCCCAACTCCGGTTCCAGCGGTGGTGGCTACGGCCGTCGGGACGACAGCCGCGGTGGCCGGCCGGCCGGTGGCAGTGGTCGGCCGACCGGTGGCCGACCGACCGGCGGCGGCGGATACGGGCGTCGTGACGACCGTCCGAGCACTCCGCGTCGTTCCGACGACCGTGGTGGCTTCGGGCGTCGGGATGACCGTCCTTCCGGGCCTCGTCGTGATGACCGGCCCGGTGGTTTTCGTCGTGACGAGCGGCCCAGCGGTCCGCGCCGGGACAGCGACCGCGGTGGGTTCCGCCGTGACGATCGCCGCGACGATCGGCCCGCCGGTCCTCGTCGTGACGACCGGCGTGACGACCGACGTGACGACCGACGTGATGACCGTCCCGCCTTCAGGCGTGATGACCGGCGTGATGATCGTCCCGTGTTCAGGCGTGACGACCGGCGCGATGACCGTCCGTCGGGTCCGCGCCGTGATGACCGTCGTGACGACCGGCCGAGCGGGTTCCGCCGTGACGACCGGCCCGGCGGCAGCAGCCCTCGTCGGGACGGCGACCGTGGCGGGTTCCGCCGTGATGACCGTCGCGACGACCGGCCGAGCGGTTTCCGTCGGGATGAACGTTCCGCCGGGCCTCGCCGTGACGACAGTCGCGGTGGCCGGCCGGCCGGTGGCGGCGGTTACGGGCGTCGTGACGACCGTCCCAGTGGGCCGCGCCGTGATGACCGGGGTGGGGACCGCGGCGGATACCGGGGCCGTGACGACAGCCGCGGAGGCGGATACGAGCGCCGGGACGACCGGGACCGCGACCGCGAGCCCATCAAGCGGCTGCCGATCCCCGAAGACGTCACGGGTGACGAGATCGACAAGAGCATTCGGCAGGAGCTGATGAGCCTGCCCAAGACGCTCGCGGAGGACGTCGCCAGAAACCTCGTCATGGTCGCGAAGCTGATCGACGAGGACCCCGAGCAGGCCTACGCGTACTCGCGTATCGCGCTGCGGCTCGCCTCCAGGGTCGCCGCCGTACGTGAGGCCGCCGGCTTCGCCGCGTACGCGACGCAGAAGTACGCGGAGGCGCTGGCCGAGTTCCGGGCGGCGCGGCGGATGACCGGGGGTGTCGATCTGTGGCCCGTCATGGCGGACTGCGAGCGCGGCCTCGGCCGTCCTGAGCGTGCGATGGCGATGGCCGGTGAGCCCGAGGTGCAGAAGCTCGACAAGGCCGGTCAGGTCGAGATGCGGCTCGTCGCGGCCGGTGCGCGCAGGGACATGGGGCAGATCGAGGCCGCCATCGTGACGCTGCAGAGCCCCGAGCTGGCCTCGAACTCCGTACAGCCATGGACCGCGCGGCTGAGGTACGCGTATGCCGACGCCCTGCTGTCGGCCGGGCGTGAGGACGAGGCGCGGGAGTGGTTCGGCAGGACGATCGAGGCGGACAAGGACGGGGCGACGGATGCCTCGGACCGTCTCGCCGAGTTGGACGGCGTCGAGTTCGTCGATGCCATGAGTGAGGACGACGACGAGCCCGGGACACCGGCCGAGACCGGCTTCGGCGCCGAAGCCGGCGTTGATGCTGATGCTGATGTCGACGACGATATCGAGGCCGACACCGACGACGATATCGACGACATCAACGACGGTATCGAGGCCGAGGCCGACAGCAACGGCCCCGACAAGGGCTGAGTGACGATACGAGTGGGCGGCACCCTGGTCCCGGGGTGCCGCCCACTCGTATATCGGCCCAGGGCCGGCCCTGGGCCACGTCAGCCGAGAGCCAGGCTCCGCAGCACCAGCCCCGTCGCCGGCTTCGGACCGAAGGACGTCGACTTGCGCGGCATCGTGACGCCCTGGAGCGCCAGCTCCCGTACGACGTCCTCGTGTACCGGATGCATCAGGACCGCCGTGCTGCCGTCATGTTCCGCCTTGCTGACGGCCGCCTCGCTGTCATGGATGTAGGCGATGTGCTCCGGGGCGTCCGGGATCCGCCAGATGTGGTCGAGCAGCGTGGCATGGAGGACCGTCGCGTCCAGGCTCCGCCAGGCCGCCGGCCGGTCGGCCGGGACCGTACGCGCCAGCAGGCTCCGGTCCGGCCGGTCGACCAGCCGGAACCGGCCGTCCCCGGCGAGCAGGAACGCGTTGCCCGAGGCGGCGGCGTCGCCCAGCGCGTCGAGAGCCTCCGGGAGCGGTCCGTCGACCGTACGGACGCGGAAGGATCCTGCCAGGGCCTCCACCGCCCGGTCGACGGGCAGCCCGTGCAGCAGCCGGTGGATGGAGCGGACCTGGAGGGGGTAACGGGCCGTGTCGATCAGGAGCACCAGACCGTAGCCCCAGGGCCCGGGGACCGGGTGCTCGTCCCGCAGCCGCAGATACGTCGCCCAGCGGTGATGACCGTCGGCGATCAGGGCCTGGTGGTGGGCGAGGTCATCGGTGATCTCCGCGAGGTCTCCGGGGTCGGTGACCGACCACAGCCGGTGGCTGAACCCGTCCTCCGTGGTGGTGGCGAGGAGCGGGGAGCGGTGGATGGCGCGCTCGATCACAGCGGCCGCGCCACCTGCTTCGTCTCCATTCCGGTATGTCAGCAGCAGCGGTTCCAGATTCGTCGCGGTCGTCCGCATCAGGGCCGCGCGGTCCGCCACGACATCCGGCATCACGTCCTCGTGCGGCAGCACGATGCCGTCCGCCGGGGCGGAGAGCGCCAGCGCCCCGATGACCCCGCGCTGGAGCAGCTCGCCCTTGCGCTGCTCGTACACGTAGAGCGCGGGCTCCGGATCCGGGGTGAGGACGCCCTCCGACAGCCACTGTTCCAGCGTCGCCGCCGCCTGGCGGTGGCGGTCCTCAGGGGTGGCGGCCTGCGGCAGGATCAGCCGGACGATGTTGTGCGGATCCGCCGATTCCAGATGGTGCAGCCCGTCCGGCCTGACGACCACGTCGTACGGTGGCGAGGTCACCGCGGAGAGACTGCCGACCCGCTCCGGGACGTAGCGGAGTCCGCGGAACGGAATCAGCCGCAGCCCCTTGTCCGCGGGACCTGTTGTGTTCATTCGGGCATCGTATGTGCGGTACGGGGATGAGCGATGATCGGGGGACAAACCGAACGAGGAGCGTAAGACGGATGAGCCAGCAGAGCAGGTACAGGCCGAGCGGGAGCACGACCGCGCTGAACGAGGCGTACGACACGGCTCTGCTCGATCTCGACGGGGTCGTGTTCGCGGGCGGGGAGGCCATCGCGTACGCGGTCGAGTCGCTCAACACGGCCCGGGACGCGGGGATGCGGCTCGCGTATGTCACCAACAACGCACTCCGGCCGCCGGACACCGTCGCCGGACATCTGACGGAGCTCGGTGTGTCCGCGGACCCCGCCGATGTGATCACCTCGGCGCAGGCGGTGTCCCGGCTGATCTCCGAGCAGCTTCCGCGGGGGTCCAAGGTGCTGGTCATCGGCGGCGAGGGGCTGCGGATCGCGCTGCGCGAGCGCGGTCTCGAACCGGTGGAGTCGGCCGACGACGACCCGGCCGCCGTGGTGCAGGGGTTCGGGGGGCCCGATCTGGCCTGGGGGCGGTTCGCCGAGGCGTGCTATGCGATCAACCGCGGCGTGCCGTGGTTCGCGTCCAATACGGATCTGACGATTCCGAGCGCGCGGGGGATCATGCCGGGCAACGGCGCGGCGGTCGAGGTCGTACGGATCGCGACGGGCGCCGAGCCGCAGGTCGCGGGCAAGCCGCTGCCCCCGATGCACCGCGAAACGATCCTGCGGACGGGGGCCAAGCGGGCGCTGGTCGTCGGGGACCGGCTGGACACGGACATCGAGGGTGCGTTCAACGGAGGGGTGGACTCGCTGCTCGTCCTGACCGGTGTGACGGACGCGGCGCAGTTGCTGACCGCCGAGCCCCGGCACCGGCCGACGTATGTGGACGCGGATCTGCGCGGGCTGCTGACCGGTCAGCCCGAAGTCTCCGACGTCTCCGATGCCGGCGATGCCGCGGGAGCCTTCGGCTGCGGTGGGTGGACCGCGTACGTCAGCGCCGGCGCGCTGGTGCTCGACGGGGACGGGGCGGCGCTGGACGGGCTGCGCGCGCTGTGCGCGGCGGCCTGGACGGACGCGGGCGACGGTTCCTGCACGCGGGACGCGGGCAAGGCGCTGGCGAAGCTCGGTCTGTGACAGGCGGCGGGGCGGTCCGGAGGCGGCGGGGTGGTCAGGCTTCTTCTCCGGCGGCCATCAGATGGTCCTCGGAGGCCCCCCGGCGCCGGTAGCCGCTGAACGTGACTGCCCTACGGTCGAAGCCGCGTTTCTCCGACGAGATGGCGGCGTACGGCCTTTACTGCGGCGTACGGCCTTTACTGTCGCCGACTCACCGGCGATCCGGGCGCCGGGCCGCGCCGCTCGTGCCCAGCGGGTGGCGGGTCCTGACGCGGCGTCCATTGCTCTACCACCACAACTGCCGCCACTGCCCTCGTCCTCGCCCACGCTCTCCGTACCGTGCAGGGCGAAATCGATGACCAACTCGTGCGGGTCACGGCGCAGTTCGCGCACGGTGTACGTACGCGTGATCATGTCCGGGCCGCCGAGGACGACCCGGGCCATCGACGGGGTGACGCGCTCCGTGCGGAGCACCTCGACGGTGAAGAACTGGAAGGGGGCGTCGCTCATGGGCTCTCTTCGCCTTTCCCGCAGCGAGATCGATTGCGAGGGTAGGCTAACCTAACTCGATGACCATGCAGCGCCTCACAGCGGAGTCGGTGACCCTCGGCTACGACCAGCGGATCATCGCCCGCGAACTGTCCGTCGAGATCCCCGACCAGTCGTTCACGGTGATCGTGGGACCGAACGCCTGCGGCAAGTCGACTTTGCTGCGCGCGCTCTCGCGGATGCTCAAGCCGTCCGAGGGGCGCGTACTGCTCGACGGCACGGCCATCCACTCCCTGCCCGCCAAGAAGGTCGCCAGGACCCTGGGACTGCTGCCGCAGTCGTCCCTCGCGCCCGACGGCATCACGGTCGCCGATCTGGTGGCGCGCGGTCGCTATCCGCACCAGGGGCTGCTGCGTCAGTGGTCGCCGGAGGACGAGCGGATTGTCGAGGAATCGATGGCGGCGACCGGCGTCGGCGAGCTCGCCGGTCGCCATGTCGACGAACTGTCCGGCGGTCAGCGCCAGCGGGTCTGGATCGCGATGGCCCTCGCCCAGCAGACGCCGCTCCTGCTGCTGGACGAGCCGACCACCTTTCTCGACATCCAGCACCAGATCGATGTGCTCGACCTCTGCGCCGAACTGCACGAGACACAGGGCCGCACACTCGTCGCCGTCCTGCACGACCTCAACCACGCGGCCCGGTACGCCTCCCACCTCATCGCGATGCGTGACGGGCGGATCGTGGCGGAGGGCACTCCGGCGGACGTCGTCACGGCGGAGCGGGTGGAGGAGGTGTTCGGGCTGCGCTGCCAGGTCATCGACGATCCGGAGACCGGCACGCCGCTGGTGGTCCCGGCGGGGCGGCGGGCGCGGCGGCCCGTACCCGTACCGTCGGAGAAGTGAACGCGGCCACCAGGTCCCGGCGCGGATCCCTCAGAGCAGCGATCTCAGCCGCAGCAGATCGCGGAAACCGGCCTCCAGCCTGACCCGGCCCGAGCCCCAGGCGCGGGCGAAGTTCAGCTCACCGTCAACCAGCGCCACCAGGTCGTCGCCCGTCATGACGAGTCTGATCTCGGCCTTCTCCGGGGGTGGACCCTCCACGGTGTCGGTCACCACGATCCGGCCGTCCACCAGACGGCCGGTGAACGTGACATCCAGATCCGTGATGTGGCAGCTGAGCGAGCGGTCGAAGCCGGCCGCGGTGCGGACCCTTCCGTCCGCCTGCGCCAGATTGTCAGAGAGCTTGTCGAGTGCGCTGCGGCACTCCTCCATCGTCGCCATCGCGATCGACGGTACCGCAGGGCTTCGCGGTAGCGTCTGGGCATGAGCGACTCGATGGCGGGCCCGGCGGGGCGAGGGTTCGAGCAGCGGCCCGGGGAACGGCCCGAGCGGGAGCCGGAACGGGCGCCGGAACGGGAGACCGGGGCAGCCGGCCCCGGCGCCCACGACCCCGCGGGGCCGCTGCCCCTCGGCCTGGAGCGGGTCCCGACCGGCGACGCCGAGGTGGACGCGCTGCTGACCCGGCTCGCCGACGCCGACCACCTCCCTGCGGACGGCCATGTCGAGGTGTACGAGGATGTACACCGGGGCCTGCGCGACGCGCTGACCGCGCTCGACGCACGTCCGGCAGCCCAGGGCGTCCCAGGACCTCAGGGGGTCCCAGGAACCCAGGGTGTCCCAGGAACCCAGGGTGTCCCAGGACACCAGGACGTCCCAGGGCCCCAGGGGTTTCAACGACCTCAGGGGCCCCGGGGGCAGCCGACGCCCCGCTGACTTCTCCCGCGCACGACCACAGGAGCTGAACCGAACGTGGCTGGACTGGCACGCCGCCGTCTCGATGCCGAGCTGGTACGCCGTAACCTCGCGCGCTCGCGTGAGCACGCGAGCCAGCTGATCGCCGCGGGCCGGGTGACCGTCGGCGGCACCACCGCGACCAAACCCGCCACCCAGGTGGAGACCAGCGCCGCCGTCGTCGTCACCGAGGACGACGGCGACCCCGACTATGTCTCGCGCGGCGGGCACAAACTCGCCGGAGCGCTGGCGGCCTTCGTACCGCTCGGCCTTGAGGTCGCCGGCCGGCGGGCGCTCGACGCCGGAGCGTCCACCGGCGGCTTCACGGATGTCCTGCTGCGGGCCGGCGTCGGCCATGTCCTCGCGGTGGACGTCGGTTACGGCCAACTCGCCTGGTCACTGCGGAGTGATGAACGCGTCACCGTCAAGGATCGTACGAACGTACGCGAGTTGACGCTCGAAGCGATCGAAGGGGAGCCCGTGGATCTGATCGTGGGGGATCTGTCGTTCATTCCGCTGGGGGTGGTGCTGCCCGCGCTGGCGAGCTGCGCCGCCCCGGACGCCGATCTCGTACTGATGGTCAAGCCGCAGTTCGAGGTGGGCAAGGAGCGACTGGGCAGCGGAGGGGTCGTACGCAGCCCCGAACTGCGTGCCGAGGCCGTACGGACCGTGGCGCGGCGCGCGGGTGAACTCGGCCTGGGGGTAAGGGGAGTCACCGCCAGTCCGCTGCCGGGGCCCTCCGGAAACGTTGAGTATTTTCTGTGGCTCAGGGCCGGAGCACCCGAACTGGATCCGGCCGATGTCGACCGTGCAGTGGCGGAGGGACCCCGTTGACGCCGAACGCAGAACGCACCGTATTCCTGCTGGCCCACACCGGCAGACCCGCGGCGATCCGCAGCGCGGAACTGGTCGTGAACGGACTGGTACGCAGCGGTCTCGGCGTACGGGTCCTGGCGGCGGAGGCCGTCGACCTGCCGCTGCCGGACTCCGTGGAGACGGTCCCCGACGCCACCCCCGCCGCCCTCGACGGCTGTGAGCTGCTGATCGTGCTCGGCGGGGACGGCACGCTGCTGCGGGGCGCCGCGTTCGCGCGGGCCTCGGGGGTACCGATGCTCGGGGTCAATCTGGGCAGGGTCGGGTTTCTCGCCGAGGCGGAACGTGACGATCTGGACAAGGTCGTCAACCGCGTCGTCACCCGTTCCTACGAGGTCGAGGAGCGGATGACCATCGATGTCGTCGTGCGCAGCAACGGCGATGTGGTCCACCGGGACTGGGCGCTCAACGAGGCGGCCGTACAGAAGGTCTCACCGGAGCGGATGCTCGAAGTCGTCCTGGAGATCGACGGACGGCCGGTGACCGCGTTCGGCTGCGACGGGATCGTCTGCGCCACCCCCACCGGATCGACGGCGTACGCCTTCTCGGCCGGCGGGCCGGTCGTCTGGCCGGAGGTCGAGGCGCTGCTGATGGTGCCGATCAGCGCGCACGCGCTCTTCGCGAAGCCGTTGGTGACCTCGCCTACCACGGTGCTGGCGGTGGAGGTGCAGGCGAACACCCCGCACGGGGTGCTGTGGTGCGACGGGCGCAGGACCGTGGAGCTGCCGCCGGGAGCGAGGGTGGAGGTACGGCGCGGAGCCGTCCCGGTACGGCTGGCGCGGCTGCATCACGCGTCGTTCACCGACCGGCTGGTGGCCAAGTTCGCGCTGCCGGTGTCCGGCTGGCGCGGGGCGCCGCACTGACCGGACCGGCCCGCGGTGTGATGAGCGCGACCGGCATGACATAGGAGGTGTTTCCGGGTGGATTCGGTGCGTATCGCTCAGGCCGCGCGCCACCCGGACACTGCCCGGTCGAGCGAATCGGGGGTGGGGTCCGTCGCGCGGGGGCTCCCGGACCTCGTATGGTCATGACCGTGTTGGAGGAGATGCGGATACGGTCGCTCGGAGTCATCGACGACGCGGTCGTCGAGTTGTCACCCGGCTTCACGGCGGTGACCGGTGAGACCGGCGCGGGCAAGACCATGGTCGTCACCAGTCTCGGACTGCTGCTCGGCGGACGCGCCGATCCCGCCCTCGTGCGGATCGGTGCGAAGTCGGCGGTCGTGGAGGGGCGGATCACCCTCGCCGCCGGTGCCCCGGCGACCCTGCGTGCCGAGGAGGCGGGGGCGGAGCTGGACGACGGAACGCTGCTCATCAGCAGAACCGTCTCCGCGGAGGGGCGCTCGCGCGCCCATCTCGGCGGGCGCTCCGTGCCCGTGGGCGTTCTGGCGGAGCTGGCGGACGACCTGGTCGCGGTGCACGGCCAGACCGACCAGCAGGGGCTGCTGCGGCCCGCGCGGCAGCGCAAGGCGCTCGACCGGTACGCGGGCGACGCCGTCGCCGTTCCGTACGTCGCCTACACGGAGGCGTACCGCAGGCTGCGGGCCGTCGCCTCGGAGCTGGACGAACTGACCACCCGGGCCCGTGAGCGCGCCCAGGAGGCCGATCTGCTGCGCTTCGGGCTGGACGAGATCGGGGCGGTCGAGCCGAGGGCGGGTGAGGACACCGAACTCGCCGCGGAGGCCGAGCGCCTCGGCCACGCGGAGGCGCTCGCGTCCGCCGCTTCCGTCGCGCACGCGGCGCTCGCCGGCAACCCCGAGGACCCGGAGGGCGTCGACGCGACGACCCTGGTCGGGGGCGCGGGCCGGGCGCTGGAGGCCGTACGCTCCCATGACCCCGCGCTCGCCGGGCTCGCCGAGCGGATGGGCGAGATCTCCATCCTGCTGGCGGACGTGGCCGGGGAACTCGCCGGATACGCGGACAATCTGGACGCCGATCCGCTGCGGCTGGCCGCCGTGGAGGAGCGCAGGGCCGCGCTCACCGGGCTGACCCGTAAGTACGGCGAGGACATCGCCACCGTCCTGGCCTGGGCCGAGGAGAGCAGCGTGCGGCTGACCGAGCTGGAGGGCGACGACGAACGGATCGGCGAGCTGACGGCCGAGCGTGACGCGCTGCGGTCCGAGCTGTCCGATCTCGCGCAGACGCTGACCGACGCGCGTACGGCGGCGGCGGCGCTCTTCGCGCAGGCCGTCACGGCGGAGCTGGCCTCGCTCGCCATGCCGCACGCGCGCGTCTCGTTCGACATCCGCCAGACCGAGTCCGCCGACGAGGCGGACGGCGTCGAGGTCGGCGGACGCTCGGTGGTGTACGGGCCGCACGGTGTCGACGAGGTCGAACTGCTGCTGGCACCCCACCCGGGCGCCCAGCCCCGGCCGATCGCCAAGGGCGCGTCCGGTGGTGAGCTGTCCCGGGTGATGCTCGCCGTGGAGGTGGTCTTCGCGGGCTCGGATCCGGTGCCGACGTATCTCTTCGACGAGGTGGACGCGGGCGTCGGCGGCAAGGCGGCGGTCGAGGTCGGCCGGCGGCTGGCGAAGCTGGCCACCTCGGCGCAGGTGGTCGTGGTCACGCACCTTCCGCAGGTCGCGGCCTTCGCCGACCGGCAGCTGCTGGTCGAGAAGACGGTGGACGGCTCGGTGACGCGCTCCGGGGTGACGGTCCTGGAAGGCGAGGACCGGGTACGGGAGTTGTCGCGGATGCTGGCGGGCCAGGAGGACTCGGAAACGGCGCGGGCGCACGCGGAGGAACTGCTGGCCACCGCGCGCGGTGGCGCCTCCGGCGGCTAGGGCGGACGGGACCTCGGCGTCGCGGTCGCCCTCGTCGCGGGCAGCGGCCGGGCCGGGCCGGGACGGCGGTTCGCGCACTGGGAGTTGTCGCCGCGACGGCGTACGGTGACCGGGTCGGCCGGCGCGCGTCCTCACCCATGTGAGTGATCCGGGCGCCGAGTTGAAGCGCCGGACACACGAACGACGCCCCGGCGGTGCCGGAACGTGCGTACGGACTGGCATCCTTGGCGCAGCGACTAGCGGGGGCCCGCGCCGCGCCGCTCCGCGCACCCCGACCGTCCATCAGTTCCCCATTCCCGATCCAGGAGCCTTGACCACGTGACACAACTGCGTACGGTCCAGGTGCTTGGCGGCGGCAGTGTGGGCAGCAGCGCGCACGTGCGCTCACTGGCGGCCGGTCTGGCCGCCAGGGGTGTGCGGGTGACAGTGTGCGCCCCCGCCGAACTCGACCGCTCCTACGACTTCAGCGGCGCCGGGGCGCAGCACGTCCCTGTGCCCCGGCGCAGTGATCCGGCGGCTGTCGCGGCCCTGCGGGCGGCCTGCGCCGGCGCGGATGTGGTGCACGCGCACGGTGTGCACGCCGCCGTACGGACCGCGATCGCGCTCGGCGGGATGCGCGTGCCACTGGTCGTCACCTGGCACACCCGCGCGCACGCCGAAGGGCCGCGCGGCCGGCTGCTGCGGCTGATGGAGCGAAGGGCCGCCAGAGCGGCGGCCGTTGTGCTCGGCGCCTCCTCGGAACTGGTCGACCGGGCCCGCGAGCGGGGGGCGCGCGACGCCCGGCTCGCGCCGGTCGCAGTGCCCGCGCCCCACCGGCCCCCCGACGATCCCGAGAACAAGTCGCGCGCCGAACTCGGCGCGGTCGACCGCCCGTTGCTGATGGCCGTCGGCAGCCTCGTACCCGACAAGGGGTACGACACGCTGCTGGACGCCGCAGGGACCTGGCGTCACCTCGACCCCATGCCGCTGATCGTCATCGCGGGCGAGGGGCGGGAGCGCGCCAGACTCCAGCGCCGCATCGAGGACGCCGAGTTGCCCGTACAGCTCATCGGCCGCCGCGACGACATCTCCGAACTCCTCGCCGCCGCCGATGTCGCCCTGCTGCCCAGCCGCTGGGAGGCCCGCTCCGTCCTCGCGCAGGAGGCGCTGCGACTCGGGGTCCCGCTGGTCGCCACGGCGGTCGGCGCCGTCCCCGAACTGGTCGGCGACGCGGCGGAACTCGTACCGTACGGGGACGCGGCGGCCCTCGCGGACGCCGTGATACGACTCCTCGCCGATCCCGAGCGCTGCCGGGAACTCGCCGCGGCGGGCCGGGCGCAGGCGACGGGCTGGCCGACGGAGGACGAGACCATCGCGCAAGTGCTCTGTGTCTACGACGAGTTGACTCAGCCCCAGCGGTCCCACTGACCGACCGCGGCCGAGTCGATCAGAGCGTATGGCGTCTCGCCCGCAGCGCCAGGCTCAGGGCCAGCACCGTCTGCGGATCGTCCAGGTCCGTGCCGAGCAGCTCCGCGATCCTCGCCAGCCGGTTGTAGAGCGTCTGGCGGTTCAGATGCAGCTCGCGCGCCGTCTCCGCCTTCCGGCCCGCGTGGGCCAGATAGACCTCAAGGGTGGGCAGCAGCGCGGGGCGCGCGGACCGGTCGTGCGCGCGCAGCGGGCCGATCGCGCGGTCCACGAAGGCCGCCAGATCGGGGTGTTCACGCAGCCGCCACAGCAGCAGATCGATATCCAGCCGGCGGGCGTCGTACCAGGCGCGGTCCGGCAGTCCCTGGGCCGCCGTCGCGGTCTCCGCCGCGTGCCGCAGCCCCGCGCTCGCCGCCGCCCAGCCGCCCGCGACGCCGACGACCACCACCGGCGGCTGTGCCCCGGGACGTTCCAGCCCGGCCCGCTCCACGCCGGTGCGCAGCGCCGTCGCGACGCGGTCGGCCACCGCCGTACGCTCGGACTCGGAGCGCAGCCCCAGCAGCAGCGGAACCCGCCCCTCTACGGGCCGGACACCCAGCAGCACCGGCACCCCCACCGACGACAGCTCCTCCAGCACGGCCCTGGCGAGCAGCGCCCAGTTGCCGGCCGGGGCCGACTCGGGCGCCAGTCGCATCACCACCGGCAGCAGGGGGCCCTCGCCCGGCTTGAAACCCAGCACCTTCGCCTGCGCGGGCGCGTCCTCGGCGAGGATCCGGCCCTCCGCGAGATCTGTCAGAAAGTCGCCACGGCCACGGGCCGCGAGCTCCTCCTCCTGACGCGCCTGCATCAGGACGACCGCCAGGATGTCCGCCGCGCGCTCGGCCGCCAGCCGGTGCACCGGCAGCGGCGGGGCGGATACGGCGGGCAGCACCAGCCGCGCCCGTACCGCCCCGGTGCCGTGCCCGCCGCCGGGCACATCCACCAGCACCGCTCCGGCGGGCGGTCCCGCCGCGCGCGCCGCCCGCTGGCCGCGCAGCCCCTCCCAGATCTGGAGCGGATCGGCGGCGGCCGGACCCGCGCCGGGGGCCGCCGCGTACAGCAGACGTCCCTCGGCCGTCTCCAGGAAGACCGGATTGCCCGCGAAGTCCGCGAGGATACGGAGCACCCGCGGCACTCCGCCCCCGTCGAGCAGCGCCTCCGTGCACCGCCGGTGGACCTCCTCGGCCTGTCGCAGCAGCGCGTAATGGCCGTTCACGATCTCGGTGTGCACCTCTTCGGTCACCGAGACGAACGGCACCTCGCGGTGCAACTGCACCAGCGGCAGCCCGGCCGTCCGCGCCGTCTCCACGATCGTCGCGGGCAGCCGGTCGAACCGGGACCCCAGCTCGACCACCAGCGCCGCGATCCCGCGCTCGGCGAGCCTGCGGACGAAGACCCGCTGTTCGGCCGGGCGGCTGCCCAGCCCGAGCCCCGTGGTGAGAAGCAGTTCGCCGCCCTTGAGCAGGGACGCGATGTACGGCACCTCACCCGCGTGCACCCAGCGCACCGTACGGTCCAGCAGGTCCGCGCAGGCGACGACCTCGGGCAGGCCGGCCCGGAGTCCCGGCAGCTCAAGGGCGCGCCGCACGGTGATTCCGCCCTGACTGTCCATGACGCCGGAGGCTACTGGAAATGCGCGCGGGGCCGGACCGGGCCGGTGGTCGGTGCGGTCGGCGCACTCCGGCGACGAGGAGCTCGACCAGTCGGCGCGCACGCCGTTTCCGGCCCCGTCGGAGGGCGCCGGCCCGCTGGGCCGAATCGAGTCCAAGTGAAACTCTGATCAGAGGAAGACATGCCCTCGCCCCGGTCGTACGCACTGCTGACGACCGGGGCGAGCCGAACAAGGGGTCAGCCGCCGTACGCCCCCGAAGCCGTCAGCCTCAGTGCCGTGTCGATCAGCGGGACATGGCTGAACGCCTGCGGGAAGTTCCCCACCTGGCGCTGGAGCCGGGAGTCCCACTCCTCGGCGAGCAGCCCCAGATCGTTACGGAGCGCCAGCAGCTTCTCGAAGAGCTTTCTGGCCTCCTCCACCCGGCCGATCATCGCGAGATCGTCGGCGAGCCAGAAGGAGCAGGCCAGGAACGCGCCCTCGTCGCCCTCCAGCCCGTCCACCCCGGCGTCCTCGCCCGAGGTCGGGTACCGCATGACGAAGCCGTCCTCCGTGGACAGCTCCCGCTGGATCGCCTCGATCGTGCCGATGACCCGCTTGTCGTCCGGCGGCAGAAAGCCCATCTGCGGAATGAGCAGCAGCGACGCGTCCAGCTCCTTGGAGCCGTACGACTGCGTGAAGGTGTTCCGCTCCTTGTCGTACCCCTTCTCGCAGACATCGCGGTGGATGTCGTCCCGCATCTCGCGCCAGCGCTCCAGCGGGCCGTCGGCGTCGCCCGACTCGATCAGCTTGATCGTGCGGTCGACCGCGACCCAGGCCATCACCTTCGAGTGCACGAAGTGCCGGCGCGGACCGCGCACCTCCCAGATGCCCTCGTCCGGCTGGTCCCAGTGCTTCTCCAGATACTGGATCAGCTTGAGCTGGAGCACCGAGGCGTAGTCATTGCGGGCGAGACCGGTCATATGCGCCAGATGCAGCGCTTCGGTGACCTCGCCGTACACATCCAGCTGGAGCTGGTGCGCCGCGCCGTTGCCGACCCGGACCGGGCCCGAGCGCTCATAGCCGGGCAGCCAGTCCAGCTCCGCCTCGCCCAGCTCGCGTTCGCCCGCGATCCCGTACATGATCTGCAGATTCTCCGGGTCGCCGGCGACCGCGCGCAGCAGCCACTCGCGCCAGGCGCGGGCCTCCTCGCGGTAGCCGGTGCGCAGCAGCGAGGAGAGCGTGATCGCGGCGTCGCGCAGCCAGGTGTAGCGGTAGTCCCAGTTCCGTACGCCGCCGATCTCCTCCGGCAGCGAGGTCGTCGGCGCCGCCACGATCCCGCCCGTCGGCGCGTAGGTCAGCGCCTTGAGCGTGATCAGCGAACGGACCACCGCCTCCCGGTAGGGGCCGTGGTACGTGCAGTGCTCGACCCATTCACGCCAGAAGTCGGAGGTCGCCTCCAGCGAACCCTCGGGGTCGGGCAGCGCGGGCGGCTGCCGGTGCGAGGGCTGCCAGCTGATCGTGAGCGTGATCCGGTCTCCCGGCGCCACCGTGAAGTCGGAGTACGTCGTGAGGTCCTTGCCGTAGGTCTCGGCGTCGGTATCCAGCCAGACCGAGTCGGGCCCCGCGACGGCGACCGTGCGGTTGTCCACCTTGTGGACCCAGGGCACGACCCGCCCGTAACTGAACCGCATCCGCAGCGCGGACCGCATCGGCACCCGTCCGCTGATGCCCTCCACGATCCGGATCACCTGCGGAGCGCCGTCACGCGGGGGCATGAAATCGGTCACTCTGACGGTGCCGCGCGGGGTGTCCCACTCCGATTCGAGAATCAGTGAGTCTCCGCGGTAGCGGCGCCGTGTGGCCTGTGGCGGCATGGAGCCCGCGGGATGCGCGGGTCCCAGGCGCCAGAAGCCATGCTCATCGGTGCCGAGCAGTGCCGCGAAAACGGCATGCGAGTCGAAGCGGGGCAGGCACAGCCAGTCGACTGTGCCGTCCCGGCAGACCAGGGCAGCGGTCTGCATGTCTCCGATGAGTGCGTAATCCTCGATGCGCCCGGCCACGTGCATCTCCAGTCGAACGGCCATGTCCGCCCCGAGGGGCGCGTACTTCGGTCAAGGGTCGTTGACGAGCTCTATTTCCGGGAAATCGGGCGGGGATGGTGCCGTTTGCCGGCCGGACTCGGCAGCGAATGTTTGAGCAGGATACGACGCACTACGGGGCTCTGCGCCACGGTCCCGACAACATCGGTCCGCCGAACGGGTAGGCCAAGGGTGACTCGGGGGAAAAAGGCTGACTCGGGGGAATGGCTTCTCGGATGCGGGCGGCGGCGCGTGGCCGGAAGCACCCTCCCTTCGGCGCTGATACCCTGGTAGCCCGTGGACCGGTGGACTCCCTGCGACGCATTGGGGCCCCGTACCCGCAGCGACGGAAGTCCCTCCAGTCTTCGACCGGGACACCGGCACGCACCTCAGACCGCGACCACGGGAGCCCCCTCTTGGCCATGCCGAACCGTTCCACGACATCCTCGACGACCAAGCACATCTTCGTCACAGGGGGTGTTGCCTCCTCCCTCGGCAAGGGCCTGACCGCCTCCAGTCTGGGTGCGCTGCTCAAAGCGCGTGGTCTGCGGGTCACCATGCAGAAGCTGGACCCGTACCTGAACGTCGACCCGGGCACGATGAACCCGTTCCAGCACGGCGAGGTATTCGTCACGAACGACGGAGCCGAGACCGACCTGGACATCGGCCACTACGAGCGCTTCCTCGATGTGGACCTCGACGGCTCGGCCAATGTCACCACCGGCCAGGTCTACTCGCAGGTCATCGCGAAGGAGCGGCGCGGTGAGTACCTGGGCGACACGGTTCAGGTCATTCCGCACATCACCAACGAGATCAAGCATCGCATCCGGCGCATGGCGGCCGACGACGTCGATGTCGTCATCACGGAGGTCGGCGGCACGGTCGGCGACATCGAGTCGCTGCCGTTCCTGGAGACCGTCCGCCAGGTGCGCCACGAGGTGGGCCGAGACAACGTCTTCGTGGTGCACATCTCACTGCTGCCGTACATCGGCCCCTCCGGCGAGCTGAAGACCAAGCCGACCCAGCACTCGGTCGCGGCCCTGCGCAACATCGGTATCCAGCCCGATGCGATCGTGCTCCGCGCCGACCGCGACGTACCGACCGCGATCAAGCGCAAGATCTCGCTGATGTGCGATGTCGACGAGACGGCCGTGGTGGCGTGCGTCGACGCCAAGTCGATCTACGACATCCCCAAGGTGCTGCACACCGAGGGCCTGGACGCCTATGTCGTGCGCAAGCTGGATCTGCCGTTCCGCGATGTGGACTGGACGGTCTGGGACGATCTGCTGGACCGCGTCCACAACCCCGACCACGAGGTCACCGTCGCGCTGGTCGGCAAGTACATCGACCTCCCGGACGCCTACCTCTCGGTGACGGAGGCGATCCGCGCCGGCGGCTTCGCGAACAGGGCGCGCGTCAAGGTCAAGTGGGTCACCTCGGACGACTGCAAGACCCCGGCCGGTGCCGCCAGGCAGTTGGCCGACGTCGACGGGATCCTGATCCCCGGCGGCTTCGGCGAGCGCGGTGTCACCGGCAAGGTCGGCGCCATCCAGTACGCCAGGGAGCACAAGGTCCCGCTGCTGGGGCTCTGTCTGGGCCTCCAGTGCATCGTCATCGAGGCCGCGCGCAACGTCGCCGGGATCCCCGACGCCAACTCCACGGAATTCGACTCCGGCACCGCCCACCCGGTGATCTCCACGATGGAGGAGCAGCTCGCCTACGTGGAGGGCGCCGGAGACCTGGGCGGCACGATGCGGCTCGGTCTCTACCCGGCGAAGCTCGCCGAGGGCTCGATCGTGCGCGAGGTCTATGACGACCAGCCGTATGTGGAGGAGCGCCACCGCCACCGCTACGAGGTCAACAACGCGTACCGCGCGGAGCTGGAGAAGAAGGCCGGTCTGGTCTTCTCGGGCACGTCCCCGGACAACAAGCTGGTCGAGTACGTCGAGTACGCGCGCACCACGCACCCGTATCTGGTCGCCACCCAGGCCCACCCGGAGCTGCGGTCCCGGCCGACCAGGCCGCACCCGCTCTTCACCGGGCTCGTGAAGGCCGCGGTGGAGCGCCGGCGGGGCGCCCACGCGGGCGCCGGCCAGGGCGGGCAGGGGACGCCGGCGGAGCCGGTGGCCGCCCAGTCCTGAGCGATTCTCCAAGCGATACGGTGGGAGCCGGGGCACGGGTCTTTCGGGACTTGTGCCCCGGTTTCCGCTTGTGCGCCACTGTGTGGGAGGACGCTTTCATGACGATCAAGGACGCCCCCGAGGAGTGGCGGGTCACCGCGACCTCGACGCCCTTCCGCGGCAACAAGACCAGTGTCCGTACGGATGATGTGGTCATGCCCGACGGTACGGTCGCCTCGCGCGACTACCAGGTCCACCCCGGATCCGTGGCGATCCTCGCGCTGGACGACACGGGCCGGGTCCTCGTGCTGCGTCAGTACCGGCACCCCGTCCGCCAGAAGCTGTGGGAGATCCCGGCCGGTCTGCTCGATGTGCCGGGCGAGAATCCGCTGCACGCGGCGCAGCGCGAGCTGTACGAGGAGGCGCACGTCAAGGCCGAGGACTGGCGGGTGCTGACGGACGTCTACACCACGCCCGGCGGCTCCGACGAGGCGGTACGGATCTTCCTCGCGCGCGGTCTGTCGGAGGCGGAGGGCGAGCGCTTCGAAGTCTCCGACGAGGAGGCGGACATGGAGCTGGCCCGGGTGGCGGCGGCGGAGCTGGTACGGGGTGTGCTCGCCGGTGAACTGCACAACACCTGTCTGGCGGTGGGGGTGCTCGCGCTCACCGCGGCGCTGGCGGGCGACGGCATCGAGTCGCTCAGGCCGGCCGAGGCGCCCTGGCCCGCGCGTCCGTTCGAGTCCTGAACAGGAGCCCTGTTATTCCGGGCATCCGGTCAATCTCCAGTCTGAAAAAATGCTGATCCGATTGGGGGATATATCGGCCACGCCCCACCGGTCTCGTCGCTGAGCGTGAACTACGCTCGAACCGCCCGTGCGGGAACCCGCCGGGCTCGGCTCGTGCGCAGGCGGACGGAGCGTGGCCCGTGACGGATCAGGCGGTGGATGTGAGTGGCCCCGGCCGTCCGGGTGCCGGGGAAAAGCGCGGCAGCACCCGGAGCGGGAAGCCAACCGCCGCAGGGGCGAACGAAACTGAGGGGCCGTCGGGCAAACGGCGGAGCCTTTCCACGTCGGCGGCCGAGAAGATGTCGACATCGGGTTCCGAGACGAAAGGTACGGCCCGGGTGACTGTCCCGGAGGGTCCCGAGGACGCGACCGACGCCGTGAGCGTGAGTGGCACGGCGAGGCCCGCGCCGGACGGCGTGACGGAGCGTGGTGACACGCGGCAGGCGGTGTGCGAGGGCACGCGCACGGACGTGTCGGGCCCGGCGGGCGGCTCCGCCGGACTCGCAGATCCGGCCCCGGCGGAGGCCGGCCCCGGGGGCGGCGCTCGACGGTCCGGACCGGAGGGCCCGGCGTCCGGGCCGAAGGACCTGGTGTCCGGGGCGGGGGATCCGCGGTCCGGGGCGGTCGGTCTGCCGGCAGGACCCGGAGCCGGCTGCCTCGCCCCGGTCATTCCCGCCGAGCCCGTCGTACCCTCTCCGGATCTCTCGCGGCCGGTCCAGTCGCCGCCCCTCTCCGTCCCGACGGGCCCCGTGGGACCGCTGACCGACGCGCACGCCCCGCACCCGGGGTGGCCCGCGTACGACATGGCGTTCTTCGGCAGACAGCGGGAACTCAAGGCGCTGCGCGGAGACGTCGAGCGGACCGGGCTCAACACGCTCTCCGGCCGCAAGGAGCCGCGCGCCCGGGTCCTGCTGATCGCCGGCCGGCCCGGCTCCGGGCGTACCGCGCTGGCCGAGGAGCTGACCCGGCAGCTGCGCGACGGCTATCCGGACGGTGTCGTACGGACCCGCCTCACCGAGCCCGGCGGCGAGCCGGTGCCCACCGAGCGGAGCGCGCGCGAGATCCTCGGCGCGTTCGGCCTCGCCACCCCGCCTGGCGCGGGCGAGGACGAGCTGTCCGAGATGGTGCGCGAGGCGCTCTCCGCGCGGCGGGTGCTGCTGCTCCTCGACGACGCCGTCGACGCCGAGCAGGTCGATCCGCTGGTGCCCGACAACCCCGGCTGCCTGGTGGTCGCGGTCGCGCAGGGTCCGCTGACCGGGATCCCCGACGTCCGTCCGTGCACGCTCGGCGGGATGGACACCAAGGCGGCCATCGAGCTTCTCGGCCGGTTCACCGGCGCCGTCCGGATCACCGTCGATCCGCAGGCAGCGGAGTCCCTCGCCGAGGAGTGCGGCGGCCAGCCCGCCGCGCTCGTGCTGGCCGCCGGCTGGCTCGCCGCCCGGCCCACCGCGTCCGTCGCCGATGTGACCAAACAGCTGCGGGCCCTGCCGCACGACTGGGAGCGGCCCGTCGGCGACCGGCCGCTCGCACGCGCCTTCCATCTCGTCTACGAGACGCTGCCGTCGCCCGCCGCCCGGATACTGCGACTGCTCGCGCTCGCGCCCGCGGGTCTCGCCGACGCGCACATCGCCTCGGCGCTGGCCGGCTGCTCGGTCTCGGCCGCCAGGACCACACTGGACGACTTCGCCGCCCGGGGCCTGCTCAGGGCGGTCGACGCCGAACAGTACGAGGTGTCCGGCTGTCTGGTCCCGCTGCTGCGGGCCGTCATGGAGGAGCACGACCGGCCCGCCGAGATGCAGCTGGCCCGCGCGCGGATGCTGGAGCGGAGCGTACGGTTGCTCCAGTCCTGCCGCGCCGTCACCGACCCCGACGGCTCCCCGGCCCGCAAGAAGCTGGCCGCGCTGCCCCGCGCGCTGCGCTTCCCGAGCGCCGCGGCAGCGGCTGGATGGCTGGGCGCGCGACAGCCCGCGCTGCTGGCTTCCGCACGTCTCGCGGTCGCCGACGGCGAGCTGGACACGCTGGCCCGGCGGCTGGTGGCCGCGCTGGTCAGGGCGCTGGCCGCGCACCGGGGCACCGAGGCCGCGGCCCCCGAGCTGTACGGGCTCCATCAGCTGGTGCTCGATATCGCCGAGCGGCGCGAGCTGCACCGCGAGCAGGCCGCCGCGCTGCTGAACCTCGGAGATCTGGACGCCCAGACCGGCCGTACGCGGGACGCGCTCGCCCGCTACCGCGCCGCGCTGGACGCCGGAAGGAGCGCGAACGATCTCTACGCGACCGGCCGCGCGATGGAATCCGTAGGCGGCGCCTACCAGGATCTGCGGGACTGGCAGCGGGCCGCCGACTGGTACGGCAGGGCGCTCGCCCAGCGGCTGAGCCGGGGCGAGCGGGCCGACGAGGCCCGGCTGTACGGCCGGCTCGGCACCGTCTTCACCTACGCGGGGCTGTACGGCGAGGCGCTGCGCAACTGGCGGGCCGCCACCGCGGGCTACCGCAGGCTGCGCGATCTCCCGGGCCAGGCAAGGGCCTTGAGCGAGGCGGCCCGGGTCCAGGAGTACGCGGGCCGGCCGCAGGAGTCGCTGCGCACCTGCCAGGAGGCGGTCGAGTGGGCGCGGCTGGCCGGGGACGAACGGCTCCAGGCCGCGCTCCAGCTCAGGCTGGCCGACACCCTGGACCGGCTCGGCGACCCGACCGCGGCGAGGCTGCACCGGGCCACGGCCGATCGTCTGCTGGAAACGGAGGGAAAACACCTACGAAATCCGTAGTGCTTCGAGTGGTGATTGATGCTTTGCAAGGCTAGACACCAAGAAATCCTTCATTAGACTGGCTACGCCGCACCTCTCCGCGCGGCGTCTTCCTGTGCGCCGCGCGCGCCCGGGTGTGTATGGGATCGCCCCTGGACATCCCCGGACATCCCCTGAGCCAAGGACCGTGATCTGCCGTGTTGGTCGGTATCCCCCGCGAGGTCAAGAACAACGAATTCCGGGTGGCCATCACCCCGGCCGGCGTCCATGAGCTGGTACGCCAGGGGCATCAGGTCGTCATCGAGCGGAATGCGGGGGCCGGCTCCTCGATCACGGACGAGGAGTTCGCCGCGGCCGGCGCCCGGATGTCGGCCACGGCCGACGAGGTCTGGGCCGCCGCCGATCTGCTGCTGAAGGTCAAGGAGCCGGTCGCCGAGGAGTACCACCGGCTGCGCAAGGGCCAGACGCTCTTCACGTATCTGCACCTCGCCGCCTCCCGCGCGTGCACGGACGCCCTGCTGGACTCCGGCACCACCGCCATCGCGTACGAGACGGTCGAGACCGCGAGCCGCGCGCTGCCGCTGCTCGCCCCGATGTCCGAGGTCGCGGGCCGGCTGGCGCCGCAGGTCGGCGCCTACCACCTGATGCGCTCGGCCGGCGGCCGGGGTGTGCTGCCGGGCGGCGTGCCCGGTACGGCGGCCGGCCGGGCCGTCGTCATCGGCGGCGGTGTCTCGGGCTGGAACGCGACGCAGATCGCCGTCGGCATGGGATTCCATGTGACGCTGCTCGACCGGGACATCGACAAGCTGCGCGAGGCCGACAGGATCTTCGGCACGAAGGTCCAGACCATCGTCTCCAATGCCTTCGAACTGGAGAAGGCGGTCGTCGAGGCGGACCTCGTCGTCGGGGCCGTTCTCATCCCCGGCGCGAAGGCGCCGAAGCTGGTCACCAACGAGCTCGTCGCCAAGATGAAGCCCGGAAGTGTACTTGTCGACATTGCGATTGATCAGGGCGGCTGCTTCGAGGATTCACGGCCGACGACGCACGCCGAGCCGACGTTCCGGGTCCATGGCTCGGTCTTCTACTGCGTGGCCAACATGCCGGGCGCCGTCCCGCACACCTCCACGTACGCCCTGACCAACGCCACGCTGCCGTACATCGTGGAGCTGGCGAACCGCGGCTGGCTCGACGCGCTGCGCCGGGACCCGGCCCTCGCCAAGGGGCTCAACACCCATGAGGGCCAGGTCATTTACCGCGAGGTCGCCGAGGCTCATGGGCTGGATCACGCCGAATTGGCCATGCTTCTGGGCTGATGTGTCAACGCGCCTCGTCAACATCGCGCCAGCGGCCGGATCTCACGCGGCGAGGTCCGGCCGTACGCGTGTCCGGTGGCCGCCGAACGGCGGGTCAACACGCCTCGAACGTAACGCTTTCAACCGTTTCGCGCGTCGGCGAAACCTGCTGGGCACGCCTTGGTGAGAGGCTTGTGCGCCCTTGACAGAGAGGTGTTCCGTTGCCGACACATCGGGCCGGGTCCGGCGGATTGTGTTGCTGCGAAGCGGTGACACGCCATAGAGTCGCCAACCGTCGGCATGGTGCCACGCTGACCTATCGATAAGTTTCCTGGTCCAGTCCAAGGAGGTAAGACGACTTGTGAATGAGTCGACATTTACTCCCGGGGGTGGTCAACCAGGAATGCCTGTGAGGAGCCAGAGCCCGTCGTCCGGGCTCAAGGCTGTCGGCTCCGTAGCGGTCCGCACCTTCGCCACCCACCAGCACATGACGACAGCCCACCAGATGATGGACGGCCAACACGTGAACGCCATGGCCGGCAACGAGGGTGGCCGAGAGTCCACTCCATTCGCCGACTACGACGAAGTGCCCGAGGGGCACTTCTACGACCCCGACGCCGAGTACGAGCCCGACCCCGAGTACGCGGCCACCCTCGCCCCCGACGCCGCCCGCCAGCGTCGCGAGCGGATCGGCCCGACCGGGCGTCCCCTGCCGTACTTCCCAATCCCGGGCCCGCTCACCGACCACGGCCCCGCGAAGATCATCGCGATGTGCAACCAGAAGGGCGGCGTCGGCAAGACGACGTCGACCATCAACCTGGGTGCCGCGCTCGCGGAGTACGGCCGGCGTGTGCTGCTCGTCGACTTCGACCCGCAGGGAGCCCTGTCGGTCGGTCTCGGTGTGAACCCGATGGAGCTGGACCTCACCGTCTACAACCTGCTCATGGAGCGGGGCATGGCGGCCGACGAGGTGCTGCTGAAGACCGCCGTGCCCAACATGGACCTGCTGCCGAGCAATATCGATCTCTCGGCGGCGGAAGTGCAGTTGGTGAGCGAGGTGGCGCGCGAGTCCACGCTCCAGCGGGCGCTGAAGCCCCTGATGCAGGACTACGACTACATCGTGATCGACTGTCAGCCCTCGCTCGGTCTGCTGACCGTGAACGCGCTGACCGCCGCGCACAAGGTGATCGTGCCGCTGGAGTGCGAGTTCTTCGCGCTGCGCGGTGTGGCGCTGCTGACGGAGACCATCGAGAAGGTTCAGGAGCGGCTCAACCCCGAGCTGGAGCTCGACGGCATCCTCGCCACCATGTACGACTCCCGTACGGTGCACAGCCGTGAGGTCCTCGCGCGCGTGGTCGAGGCCTTCGACGATCACGTCTACCACACCGTGATCGGGCGGACCGTGCGCTTCCCGGAGACCACGGTCGCCGGTGAGCCGATCACCACGTACGCCTCGAACTCCGTCGGCGCCGCCGCGTATCGCCAGCTCGCCAGGGAGGTGCTCGCCCGGTGTCACGCCGAGTGAGTCTGCCCGGGGCCGACGAACTGTTCCGTACGACCGGGGGCATGGCGCTGCAGTCCTCCTCGTCGGCGGACCGGCGCAGGAACGCCAACGGCGAGCCCCGGGTGCCCGCTCCGGCGGGGGAGAGCGATCCGTCCGGCGACCCGGCGGGCGCCTCCTCCTCCACCGAGGTGGAGGAGCACTCCACCGCCGGTACGGACGCCCAGGAGCCGTCCCGGAGCCGGACCGCCGACGCGGAGCAGGCCGCCTCGTCCGTGAAGGGGCGACGGCCGCAGGAGGCCGCCTCCGCGTCCTCCGCCGGCCAGGGGCAGGCTCAGGGCCAGACGCAGGGCGCGGGGCCGCAGGGCGGGCAGCAGCGCCGCCGGGGACGTGGCGCCAACCGCCGCCCCAGCGGACGTGAACGGCACGACGAGAAGATCACGGTCTATGTCTCGGCCGAGGAACTGATGGACCTCGAACACGCGCGGCTCGTGCTGCGCGGTGAGCACGGACTCGCCGTGGACCGCGGCCGGATCGTCCGCGAGGCCGTCGCCGTGGTCCTCGCCGACCTCGAATCGCGTGGCGACGCGAGCATCCTCGTACGGCGCCTGCGCGGACGCTGAAGATAGCCTGCGCGGGCCGCCCCTCCGCTCGCGCCCCCAGGACCTCGATGCCCCCGCCCCCCGGTCTTCACCGCCCGTCCCGCCGCACTCTGGGCCGCGGGCCAGGGGCGTCGGCGCCCGAGCCCGTGTCCGAGCCCGATCCTGCTCCCGCTCCCGTATCGGTACCCGTACCCGAGCCTGTGGTGGAGCCCGCCTCTGTAACGGAGCCGGAGCCTGCCTCCGCGCCGGAGCCGGAGCCCGCCTCTGTGCCGGAGCCCGAGCCTTCGCCCGCGCCAGTGGTGGAGCCGGAGCCGGAGGCATCGCCATCGCCCGCGCCGGAGCCTTCGCCCGAGCCCGGTGACGGGCGGTTCACCGTACGGCTGGTCAACTTCGAGGGCCCCTTCGACCTGCTGCTCCAGCTCATCTCCAAACACAAGCTCGATGTGACCGAGGTCGCGCTGTCGAAGGTCACCGACGAGTTCATGGCACACATCCGCGCCATGGGGCCGGACTGGGATCTCGACCAGACCACCGAATTCCTGGTCGTCGCGGCGACCTTGCTGGATCTGAAGGCCGCCCGGCTGCTGCCCGCCGCCGAGGTCGAGGACGAGGCCGATCTCGCGCTGCTGGAAGCGCGGGACCTGCTCTTCGCCCGGCTTCTCCAGTACCGCGCGTACAAACAGGTCGCGGAGATCTTCAGCGAGCGCCTGGACGCCGAGGCCCGGCGCTATCCCCGTACCGTCGGGCTGGAGCCGCACCACGCCGCGCTGCTCCCCGAGGTCGTCATCAGCATGGGGCCCGAGGGCTTCGCCCGGCTCGCCGTGAAGGCGATGCAGCCGAAGCCCAGGCCGCAGGTGTACGTGGAGCACATCCACGCGCCCCTGGTGTCGGTGCGGGAACAGGCGGGGATCGTCGTCGCGCGGCTGCGCGAGCGCGGCGAGATGAGTTTCCCGGCGCTCACCGAGGACGCCGCGGACACCCTGACCGTGGTGGCGCGCTTCCTGGCGCTGCTGGAGCTCTACCGGGAGCGTGCCGTCGCCCTGGACCAGGAGGAGGCGCTCGGCCCGCTCATGGTCCGCTGGACGGGCGGGGACGGTGACGTGGAGGCCGCCGTGACGGACGAGTTCGACCGTGAGTCCGGGCCGGCCGACGGAACGGACGAGGAGAAGAAGGTGACGGCGTGAGCGAGAGGGAGCGGGAACAGGCGAGGGCGCGCGCGGCGGAGCGGTCGCCGGGTACGGTCGCGGACCTGGAGCTCAAGCCGGCGCTGGAGGCGGTCCTCATGGTCGTCGACGAGCCCGCCACCGAGGAACATCTCGCCAAGGTCCTCGACCGCCCCCGGCGGGCCGTCGCCGACGCGCTGCGCGAGCTGGCCGACGAGTACACCGTGCAGCGCCGGGGCTTCGAGCTGCGGCTGATCGCCGGCGGCTGGCGCTACTACACCCGGCCCGAGTACGCCGAGGCCGTGGAGGCGTTCGTACTCGACGGCCAGCAGGCCCGGCTCACCCAGGCCGCGCTGGAGACGCTCGCGGTCGTCGCGTACCGCCAGCCCGTGAGCCGTTCCCGGGTCTCGGCGGTGCGCGGAGTGAACTGTGACGGCGTCATGCGCACCCTGCTCCAGCGCGGGCTGGTGGAGGAGGCGGGCGCGGAACCCGAAACAGGTGCGATCCTGTACAGGACGACGAACTACTTTTTGGAGCGGATGGGCCTGCGGGGCCTGGACGAGCTCCCGGAGCTCGCGCCCTTCCTCCCCGAGGCGGACGCGATCGAGGCCGAGAGCCAGGAAGGCGTTCCGTCGTTCGATCCGGACGCACCGGATACCCACGCAGACGACAAGACGGAACTTTGATGCGAAGCAGCGGCAGGAACAGCGGAAGCGGCAACAGGAGCGGCGGAGGCGGGAGCGGCGGCGGCAACCGGGACAACCGGGGAGCCGGCAGCGGGCGTGACGACGAGCAGAAGCGGCCGTCCCGACCCCGTCCCGAGGAGCGTCGTTACGACGTCGGCCGCTCGGGTCCCACCGGTGGTTCCGGCGCGTCCGGAGCACCCGCGGGCTCGCGCCGTTCCGGTGGCTCCGGCGGTTCCGGGGGTTCCGCGGGCGGCGCTTCCGGCGGGGGCTCCCGTCAGGGCGGTGCCCGTGGCGCGGCGGCACGCGGCGGTGCCAAGGGCGGTCCCAAGCCCGCGCAGGGCGGTGGCCGCGGCGGTCCGCGACGCGGTGCCCCGTCCCGTCCGCGCGAGCTGGACGCCAAGATCGAGCAGCGCAACCGCGACCGGTACGCGGACAGGCCCTCGGTCAAGACGCCCAGGACCAACCCGGGCGCCGAGCAGGAGGGCGAGCGGCTGCAGAAGATCCTCGCCCGCGCCGGCATGGGCTCGCGCCGCGCCTGCGAGGAGCTGATCGAGCAGTCCCGGGTCGAGGTGAACGGCGAGATCGTCCTCGAACAGGGCATGCGCGTGAACCCGGACCGCGACGAGATCAAGGTCGACGGACTGACGGTCGCCACGCAGTCGCATCTCTTCTTCGCGCTGAACAAGCCGGCCGGGGTCGTCTCCACGATGGAGGACCCCGACGGGCGGCAGAACCTCGGCGACTACGTCACCAACCGCGAGACCCGGCTCTTCCACGTCGGGCGGCTCGACACGGAGACCGAGGGCATCATCCTGCTCACCAACCACGGTGAGCTGGCCCACCGCCTCACGCACCCCAAGTACGGCGTCAAGAAGATCTATCTCGCCGCGATCCAGGGCCCGCTGCCGCGCGATCTGGGCAAGCGGCTGAAGGACGGCATCCAACTGGAGGACGGCTACGCCAAGGCCGACCACTTCCGGGTCGTCGAGAACACCGGCAAGAACTATCTGGTGGAGGTCACCCTCCACGAGGGCCGTAAGCACATCGTGCGCCGGATGCTCGCCGAGGCGGGCTTCCCGGTCGACCGGCTCGTCCGGACGTCCTTCGGCCCGATCCCGCTGGGCGACCAGAAGTCCGGCTGGCTGCGCCGCCTCACCAATACCGAGGTCGGCATGCTGATGAAGGAAGTCGGGCTGTAGCCCGCCCGCGGCGTCCTCCTCGGGGTACGCCGTCCGCACAAGGGAGAAGCCCGCGGCCCGTTGGTCGCGGGCTTCTCCCTTGTGCGGACGGCGCGTTCACCTTTATAGTCAACGTGACCATTAAGGGGGTGGCCGTGCGTCACGCGATCACGACTCGGACGGCCGTGCGCGCGTACGGCAGGTGGACCTGGACCCACGGGGGTGGCCCGGGCCCGTACTCGCCGGAGCGGTCATGACGGCCCGGGGGCGGCGGGTGCCGGGGGGCTACGACCCCGCCGCCTTCGAGCCGTTCGCGGTCACCGTCGATCTCGCCGTCTTCACCGTGCGCCTGGGCCGGCTGCACGTACTCCTCATCGAACGGGGCGAGGAACCGTACCGGGGCGACTGGGCGCTGCCCGGCGGCTTCGTACGGCCCAGGGAGTCCGCCGGACAGGCGGCCCGCCGCGAACTCGCCGAGGAGACCGGTCTGTTGGCGCGGACCGCGAGCGCGCTCCATCTGGAGCAGCTGCGCACCTACAGCGATCCGGACCGCGACCCCAGGATGCGGGTGGTGTCGGTCGCGTACGCCGCGCTCGTCCCCGACCTGCCCGAGCCGCGCGGCGGCGGGGACGCCGCCCGCGCCCAGTGGGTGGAGTTCGGCGCCCGCGGGCCGCTCGCCTTCGACCACGAACACATCCTGGCCGACGCCTACGACCGGGTCGGCGCCAAGCTCGAATACACCTGTCTGGCCACGGCCTTCTGCCCGCCGGAGTTCACGCTCGGCGAGCTGCGGCAGGTGTACGAGACCGTCTGGGGCGTGGCTCTCGACCGCCCCAACTTCCGGCGCAAGGTCCTCACCACGCCCGGCTTCGTCCAGGCACTGGAGGGGCCGCCGCGCCGGACGGGTGGCCGGGGGAAACCGGCGGCGCTGTACCGCGCGGGCCCCGCCACCACGCTGCACCCACCTCTGCTTCGACCGGAAGGACGGAACGCATGATCATCGCGAGGGCCCTGACCAAACAGGCTGCCACGGGCTCGCTGATCGGGCTCGCGCTCGGTGACGCGCTGGGCTTTCCCACCGAGTTCAACGATGTGCCGTCGATCCTGGCCAAGTGCGGTCCCTGGCGGGAAATGGCGCTGCCGGAGCCCGCGTTCGTCACGGACGACACCCAGATGACGCTGGCGTTCGCGCGCGGGATCAGGACGGCGATGGACCAGGGCGTGCTCGATCCGCTGCGGCTGGAGCGGCCGGTGCGCGACGAGTTCGTCCGCTGGTACCACTCCCCGGACAACAACCGCGCCCCCGGCCGCACCTGCCTGACCGCCTGCGAGCTCCTCGACAGCGACCGCCCCTGGCAGCGGGCCAGCCGGATCGGCTCCAAGGGCTGCGGCGCCAATATGCGGGTCGCGCCGATCGGACTCGTCCCGGGCCTCAGCGACGAACAGCGCGGTGGCGCCGCGCAGTTGCAGGCGGCGCTCACCCACGGCCATCCGACGGCGCTCGCCGCCTCCGACCTGACGGCCCGCGCGGTCTATCTGCTGTCCCACGGCGGCGAGCCGCAGGGGCTGGTGGGCCAGTTGCGCTCCTACGCGTACGAGAACCGCGAGCACTACTACCACCGCTGGCTCGGCGACCTCTGGACCCTCTCCCACGACCCCACGCCCGAGACCTTCATCGCCCGGGGCTGGGACGAGTGCCTGGAGGCCCTGGAACGCCTCCAGGAGGCCCTGCGCACCCCCTCCCCGGAGACCGATCCCTGTCTGGCCACCGGAGACGGCTGGATCGCCGAGGAAGCCCTCGCCACCGGCCTGCTCTGCTTCCTCCTCTTCCTCCAGGACCCGGTCACCGCCCTGCGCCGCGCCGCCTGTACGAGGGGCGACTCCGACTCCCTCGCCTGCCTCACGGGCGCGTTCGCGGGCGCCCACCTGGGCGCGGGCGCGTGGCCCCAGGAGTGGGCGGAGCGGATCGAGTACCACGGCGATCTGATGACGCTGGGAGCGCTCTGGGATTCCTGATCCATGCGTACGGACGGAAGAAGAAGCCCCGAAGACCGTCTCCGGGTCCCATCCGTAACGGCTTCCCGTCCAGGGACTCCGGAGCCTGAGGACGCGCGGTCACGGACGGCGCTGCCCGGTGAGCCCGTCGGGTACGAGGCGCAGCACGACCTGGCCGGCCGGTGAAGGATGGAGCGCTGAGGCGCGGCGCGTGCGGGTCAGGAAGTCTTCCACGCGCGCGTGCTCCGGTTCGGGCGGCAGGGGGGAACGGGGCGCCGCCTCGTCGGCCTCGGCGACGAGGCGGGTCATCCGGCGCTCCACCTCCGGCCAGGGGACTTCGCCCCGCTTGACCGCCAGCAGATGGTCCCGGTCCTGGCCGACGTCGATCACCAGGCTGCCCGTACGCAGCAGATCCCGGCAGGAGGCGAGCAGCCGCAGCAGGTGCATGGCGTGCTTCCAGCGCGGGGGTCGGCGGCTTCTCGAAGCGCCAGAAGAGCGGGGTCGGGGCGAGGAAGACACCGCGCCGGTCGGTGTCGCTCCCCTCCGTCGCGAGTCCGAAGGCGCGCGAGCCCATCACACACGCGTAGACGGTGTGTTCACGGACGAGCGCTTCCGGCGAGGTCATGGAGGAGGGGGTACGGGGGCACCGGGCGGGGGCATGACTGGTTTTCCGGCGTCCCGGCGAGCCCGCTGTTGTGGCGAGAGCGGTCGCGGCGCTCCCGTTCCCCGCGGCTGACTACCCTGGGACGAGCACTCGATCACTGAGGAGAACGTCGTGGCGGTACGAGCGGTCCGCGGAGCGGTCCAGCTGGAGCGGGACGAGGCCGGGCACATGGACGACCAGGTCAGGCAGCTCCTCATCGCGATCCTGGAGCGCAACGCGCTCACCGCGGACGATCTGATCAGCATCTGGTTCACGGCCACGCCCGATCTGCACAGCGACTTCCCGGCCGCCGCGGCCCGTGGGCTCGGCATCGCCGACGTCCCCCTGATATGCGCCCAGGAACTGGACATCGCGGGCGCCCTGCCGCGCGTCGTCCGTATCCTCGCCCATATCGAGTCCGACCTCCCCAAGTCCGAGATCGCGCACGTCTACCTCGGCGCCGCGGCCACCCTGCGCAAGGACATCGCCCAGTGAGAACCGCCGTCGTCATCGGTACGGGCCTGATCGGCACCTCGGCGGCGCTGGCCCTGGCCGGCCGGGGCGTCACCGTCCACCTCAACGACCACGACCCCTCCCGCGCCAGGACCGCCGCCGCGCTCGGAGCGGGGACCGACGAGGCGCCCGAGGGCCCCGTCGACCTCGCGATCATCGCCGTACCGCCCACGCATGTCGCCGCCACGCTCTCCGCGCTGATGCGGGACGGCGTGGCCCGCGGCTATCTGGACGTGGCCAGCGTCAAGGGCGGCCCCCGGCGCGAACTGGAGGCGCTCGGCCTCGACCTCGCCCCGTACATCGGTACGCACCCCATGGCCGGCAAGGAGCGTTCGGGACCGCTGGCCGCGACCGCCGATCTCTTCGAGGGGCGCCCCTGGGTGCTGACCCCGACCCGGGACACCGACACCGAGGTGCTGAACCTCGCTCTGGAACTGGTCGCGCTGTGCCGGGCCGTGCCGGTGGTGATGGACGCCGACGCGCACGACCGCGCGGTCGCCCTCGTCTCGCACACCCCGCAGCTGATCTCGTCGATGGTCGCCGCCCGTCTTGAGGAGGCGGACGAGACGGCCGTACGCCTCTGCGGCCAGGGCATCCGCGATGTCACCCGGATCGCGGCCTCCGACCCCGGGATGTGGGTCGAGATCCTCTCCGCCAACGCCGGCCCCGTCGCCGACGTACTGGCCGGGGTCGCCGCCGACCTCGGTGAGACGGTCGAGGCGCTGCGCGCGCTCCAGTCCTCGGACGCGGACAAGCGGCGCGGCGGGGCCGCCGGGATCGAGGACGTCCTGCGGCGCGGCAACGCGGGACGGGTACGGGTGCCCGGCAAGCACGGCGCCGCCCCCGCGACGTACGAGATCGTGGCCGTCCTCATCAACGACCGGCCCGGCGAGCTGGCCCGTATCTTCGCGGACGCGAGCCGCGCCGGGGTCAATGTGGAGGACGTACGGATCGAGCACGCGACCGGGCAGCAGGCGGGCCTGGCACAGCTGATGGTGGAGCCGTCGGCGGCTCCGGTGCTCTCGGCGGCTCTGCGGGAACGCGGCTGGTCGATCCGGCAGTAGTCCGGCGGTAGTCCGGCGGTAGTCCGGCGGTAGATCCGCGCGGTAGTCCCGTGCGGTGCTCCGGCGGGCGTCCCGCCGAACGGGTGCATTCGGGGTCCTGAGTACTCGGTAACCTTGTGCCGGGGGCGTATGTGCGTCCCCGCACATCCACCCCCTTGAACCAGGAAGGTGTCCGACCCCCGTGGACAACGGAGCAACCCCCGCCCGGACCGCACCGGCCGCTGTGATCGTCGCCATCGACGGGCCCTCCGGCACGGGCAAGTCGAGCACCTCCAAGGCCGTGGCCGCCCAGCTCGGGCTGAGCTACCTGGACACCGGCGCGCAGTACCGCGCGATGACCTGGTGGATGATCACCAATGGTGTCGACGTGTCGGACGCCGCCGCCGTCGCGACCGCCGCGGGCAAGCCCGTACTGGTCTCCGGGACCGACCCGGCCGGCCCCACGATCATCGTGGACGGCGCGGACGCCGCCGGTCCGATCCGTACCCAGGAGGTCACCTCCAAGGTGAGCGCCGTCAGCGCCGTGCCCGAGGTACGGACCGTTGTCACCGGGCTCCAGCGCTCCATCGCCGCGGCGGCCGGGAAGGGGATCGTGGTCGAGGGCCGTGACATCGGTACGACCGTGCTGCCGGACGCCGACGTCAAGATCTTCCTCACCGCTTCCCCGGAGGCGCGTGCGGCCCGGCGCAGCGGTGAGCTGAAGGGCAAGGAGGCGACCGATGTCGCCGCCACCAAGGACGCCCTGGTCAAGCGGGACGCGGCCGACTCCGGCCGTAAGACCTCCCCGCTCGCGAAGGCCGCCGACGCGGTCGAGGTGGACACCACGGATCTCACGCTCCAGCAGGTCATCGAGTGTGTTGTGACCCTGGTCGAGGAGAAGCGGGCCGCGAAGTGAGCAAACCGTCGGCTCTGGCGACCGGAGCCACGTCACCGAAGGGCGCGGCCCCGGCCTCGTCCTCGGAGAAGGGCGCGGCGGTCGGGCGCGGCATCGGCATCGGGTTGATGCACGGCCTGTGGAGGCCGCGGGTGCTGGGCGCGTGGCGGGTTCCGGCGAGCGGTCCCGTCATTCTCGCCGTCAACCACGCGCACAACATCGACGGCCCGATGCTGATGGGCACCGCGCCGCGTCCGGTGCACTTCCTGATCAAGAAGGAAGTGTTCGTCGGCCCGCTCGACCCGCTCCTGCGGGCCATCGGGCAGCTGAAGGTGGACCGTACGGTCGCCGACCGCGCCGCGATCACCGACGCGCTCGGGGTGCTCAGGGACGGCGGCGTACTGGGGATATTCCCCGAGGGCACCCGGGGCGAGGGAGACTTCGCCTCGCTGCGCGCCGGGCTGGCGTACTTCGCCGTACGGTCCGGGGCGCCGATCGTGCCGGTGGCGGTCCTGGGCAGTACGGAGCGCCGGGGCCGGCTGATACCGGCGCTGCCCCCGTTGCGCAGCCGTGTGGACGTCGTCTTCGGCGACGCCTTCGAGGTGCGAGAAGGAGCGCGGAGCTCCACGGGCGGGCGGCGCACCCGTAAGGCGATGGACGACGCCACCGCGCGGATCCAGAAGCGGCTGACCGTCCACCTGGAAAACGCCAGGCGCCTGACCGGGCGCTAGCGAACACTTGAGTACTTGAGTAGTGCGCCGCGTGCCGCGGCGCACCGATCACGATGAACGAGGTACGGACTTCATGAACGACCAGATCGACTCCGCCGACGAGCACGGAGAGCTCGGCGATGCCGAGTACGCGGACTTCATGGAGCTTGCCGCTCAGGAGGGCTTCGAGGCCGAGGAGGTGGAGGGCGCGATCGGTGAGGCCGGTCACGGACCGCTGCCCGTCCTCGCCGTCGTCGGCCGCCCCAATGTCGGCAAATCCACTCTCGTGAACCGGATCATCGGCCGCCGCGAGGCGGTCGTCGAGGACAAGCCCGGCGTCACCCGTGACCGGGTCACCTACGAGGCCGAGTGGGCGGGCCGCCGCTTCAAGATCGTCGACACCGGCGGCTGGGAGCAGGACGTCCTCGGTATCGACGCCTCCGTCGCCGCCCAGGCCGAGTACGCGATCGAGGCCGCCGACGCGGTCGTCTTCGTCGTGGACTCCACGGTCGGCGCGACCGACACCGACACCGCCGTGGTCCGGCTGCTGCGCAAGGCGGGCAAGCCCGTCGTGCTCTGCGCCAACAAGGTCGACGGACCGAGCGGCGAGGCCGACGCCACGGCGCTCTGGTCGCTCGGACTCGGCGAGCCCCACCCGGTCTCCTCGCTGCACGGCAGGGGCACCGGCGACATGCTCGACGCGGTGCTCGAAGCGCTGCCCGAGGCCCCGGCGCAGACGTTCGGCACCGCCCTCGGCGGCCCCCGCCGTATCGCGCTCATCGGCCGCCCGAATGTCGGCAAGTCGTCCCTGCTGAACAAGGTCGCGGGCCAGGACCGCGTCGTCGTCAACGAGATCGCGGGCACCACCCGTGACCCGGTCGACGAGCTGATCGAGCTGGGCGGCGTCGTCTGGAAGTTCATCGACACCGCCGGCATCCGCCGCCGGGTCCATCTTCAGGAGGGCGCGGACTACTACGCGTCGCTGCGTACCGCCGCCGCCGTCGAGAAGGCCGAGGTGGCGGTCGTACTGATCGACACCAGCGAGTCCATCAGCGTCCAGGACCAGCGGATCATCACGATGGCCGTCGAGGCGGGCCGCGCCCTGGTCATCGCGTACAACAAGTGGGACACCCTCGACGAGGAGCGCCGCTACTACCTGGAGCGGGAGATCGAGACGGAGCTGGCACAGGTCGCCTGGGCCCCCCGGGTGAATGTCTCGGCGCGCACCGGCCGTCATATGGAGAAGCTGGTCCCGGCGATCGAGACGGCCCTCGCGGGCTGGGAGACCCGGGTCCCGACCGGCAGGCTCAACGCGTTCCTCGGTGAGCTGGTCGCCGCGCATCCGCACCCGGTCCGGGGCGGCAAGCAGCCCCGCATCCTGTTCGGTACGCAGGCGGGCACGAAGCCGCCGCGCTTCGTGCTCTTCGCCTCGGGCTTCATCGAGGCCGGCTACCGGCGGTTCGTGGAGCGTCGACTGCGCGAGGAGTTCGGCTTCGAGGGCACCCCGATCCATATCTCTGTTCGAGTACGCGAGAAGCGCGGCCGCAAGAAGTAGGTCAGGAAGCCCGGGGGCGCGGAAGCCCGGAAGCCCGGAAATACGACACGCCGAAAGCGGTGGGGCCCGGCACGGAATCGTCCGTGCCGGGCCCCACCGTTTTCGGCGCGGTCATCTGCCCCGGCGGGGGCCCGGAGGAAGGGCCGGGGGAAGTGCCGCCTGAGCCGGCCGCCCCGAGTGCTGCCGGGAATCACGCTGCCAGAACCCGGGGTACGGCGTATGTCCGAGCCCGGAGTGGGCGCCGTACCCGCCACGCGCGGCGTGCAGCCCGGTGCCGAATGCCGTGAAGCCGAGATTCTCCTCATTGCTGCGGTCACCGGGCAGCGCCCTGAAGGACCGGCGGAATTCGGAGTACAGCGCGTCGTAGATCGGGGTCGTGGAGAACCCGTCCGCGACATCCTGCGCGGGGCGCATGGAAGGGATGTGGCTCTGGTACTGCTGGCGGGTGGGGTCGTATGAGTGCACGTACGTGCCAACGACCTCGTCGCCCGTCGGATGCGGGCTGTCCTGGGAATTCGCGGTCGCCGGGATGCGGAGCGGCGGACGGATGGGGCGCGTGGCCTCGGTCACGTGCCGGCCAGCGGCATCGCCGCGGCGACCAGCTTGCCGTTGGCCGCGGCCTTCTCCAGGGCGTCGCGCAGCAGGTCCTCGCGGGGCTGCTGGCCGATGGAGCCGACCGGCGCGGCGAAGACCAGTACGGTGTGCGACTTGTTGGCGGCGGTCCGCCAGCCCTCGGTGACCTGGAGCGGCTGATGGGCCTGCCACCACGCGGTCGGGGTGCCGCCGCCGGTGCCGGGCTGGAGCACGGCGTGCAGCTGCCCCATCGCGAGCAGTACCGACCAGCCGGGCAGCGGGGCGGGCACCTGGTTCAGATCGCCGAGCGGCTGGAAGCCCTGCTCGACGAGGAGCGGCAGGAACTCGTCGGTGGTGGAGTCCGAGCCGGGCCGGACGATCGGGGCGGTCGGCTCGACGACCAGCGCGGGGTGCAGATCGCCCTCGATCAGCACCAGACCGCTGGTGACCCCGAGTACGGCCTGGTTGGAGCTCGCGGCGGGGACTCCCCGCGCTCCCTCCGACCGGGGCTCGCCGCCGGTGATCGACCGGACCGCACCCTGGAGCTGGTCCTCGGCGACCTGGACGACCTGGGAGGGAATGCAGGTGGCGTGGGCGAAGGCGAGAACGGCCGTCTCCTCACCGACGAACAGCACGGTGCTGGTCCGCTCCTGTTCGGAGTCGCCGGGGGTCCGGCAGGACGTGCAGTCGTAGCTGCCCGGGGAGCTCTCGCCGGAGAGCAGCCGGTCGGCTTCTTCGTCGCCGATCTCGGCGCGTACGTCCTCGCTGACATCGAGCATGCGCGGCACGGGTGGCTCCTCGAACTCGGTGCGTGGGCCGGGCTGTTCCCGGCTCGTACAGAAGACAACGGGCGAGCCGTCGCCCGGGTCACGCGCGAAGGGGTACGGAATCGAACCATCCCGGACAGGTCGCGAGCCATCGGCCGGAACGGGCCGGTGCGGCCCAACATCTGGCGGGCGAAGGGAAGTTGATTCCGTACGCCGAAGTGCGGATCCGCGCGTGGACAGATGGACAGGTCGACAAATCGGGAAATCAGCGAACCAATGGGGTGGCCGAAACTCATTGCTCCCTTCGGTGGCTCCGGCGCGGCCCGTGTGGCGTCCGAGGGGTGTCCGTGTGGTTCGCCGGTGCGGTATCGGCGCGTGAACGTATGGATCTGCTCCGAGTCGGCACCATGTGGGTCATTTCCGCATCTACCCAGTCAGCCCCAACAGGGACCGGCGGAAACCGGAAGGACCAGGGAGACCGGCACGGCATGCACCTCTCTTTTCTGCTCCACAACGCGTACGGCATCGGCGGGACCATCCGGGGCACGTTCAATCTGGCCGGAGCGCTCGCGGTCCACCACGATGTCGAGATCGTGTCGGTCTTCCGCCACCGCGAGGAGCCGGTCCTCGGAGCCCCGGCGGGGGTCGGGCTGAGTCACCTTGTCGACCTGCGGCGCGACAGCCCCGACTACGACGGTGACCATCCCGAGCACCAGCGGCCCGCCCGCGTCTTCTCCCGCGGCGACAGCCGCTACCGGCAGTACAGCCGGCTCACCGACGCCAGGATCGGCGACCGTCTGGCCGCCCTGGAGGCCGATGTCGTCATCGGCACCCGCCCCGGCCTCAACGTCCATCTCGTCCGGCAGGGCAGGCACGGCCAGATCCGGGTGGGGCAGGAACATCTGGCCCTCGACAACCACGGCCGCCGGCTGCGCCGCGAGATCGGCCACCACTACCGGCTGCTGCACGCGGTCACCACGGTCACCGAGGCCGACGCCCGCGCCTACCGCGCCCGGCTCCGGCTGCCCGGCGTACGGATCGTCGCCGTGCCGAACGGCGTGCCCGCGCCCGCCGTCGCCCCGGCCGACTCGACGGGCAAGTGGGTCGTCGCGGCCGGCCGGCTGACCCCGGTCAAGCGGTACGACCTGCTGGTGCGGGCGTTCGCCCAGGTAGTGGCCGTACGCCCGGACTGGCGGCTGCGGATCCACGGCGGCGGCGGCGAGAAGGCGGCGCTGCGCCGGCTCATCGAGGAGAGCGGTCTGTACAACCATGTCTTCCTGATGGGCCCCACCGACCCGCTGGAGGCGGAGTGGGTGAAGGGATCGCTCGCCGCCGTCACCTCCCGCCACGAAGCCTTCGGCATGACCATCGTCGAGGCCATGCGCTGCGGGGTCCCCGTCGTCGCCACCGACTGTCCGCACGGTCCCGGCGAGATCATCGAGGACGGGGTCGACGGGCGGCTGGTGCCGACGGGCGACGTGGACGCGATCGCGGGAGCGCTGCTCGGGCTGATCCAGGACGACGGACTGCGCCGGCGCATGGGAGAGGCGGCGCGCGTGGCCTCGGCCCGCTTCGACCCGGCGCGGATCGCCGAGCGCCACGCCACGCTCTACGCCGAGCTGGCCCGGTCCCGGGGGTCGTCCGGGGGCGCGAAGCCGCGCGAGGCGCTGTACCGCGGTGGCAGCGCCTTACTCGGCGGCGCGTTCACCGTCAGGGACAAGGCCGCAGATGTGATCCGAAAGGGCAGAACCGTATGACCAGACCCATCGGGCGGCGGGCGTCGCCCGCCGTGTGCACCGCCGACTGCACCGCCGACTGCACCGCCGACTGCACCGCCGACTCGGCGGGGGGAATCACCTTCGACATCACGGGCGCGGCCCGCCCCGACGCGACGCTGGTGCTGCGTCGCCGCGCGGGGCGCGGGGACGTCACGCACGGCGCCGGGGCGGACGGCGCCGGGGCGGACGGCGCCGGGGCGGACGGCGCCGGTGACGACGAGGTACGGCTGCCGCTGACCGGTCCCGCCGCCACCGTCACCGGAGCCGGGCGGGCGCGGCTGCGCGCCGTACTGCCCAGCACCGTCGAACTGGTCGAAGGGCACTGGGACATCTTCACGGGCCCTTCGGGCGACCAGCCCGTGCGGCCCGGGATCAGGGACGTACGGGCGCTGATCGACCGCGTGCCGGGGGCGGGCCCGGTCGCCGCCCGCGTCCCGTACCCCACCGCGGACGGCCGGCTGGCCCTCAGGACCTGGCTCCGCGCACCGCACGCCGAGGCCGGGACGGTCCGCTGTGAGCCTGCCGGGGTGTCCGTCGAGGGCGTGCTGTATGGCGCCGAGCTGGGGGAGCACGCGCGGGCCGAGGCCCGGCTGCGCGGCGGCGAGCGTACCCACCGGGTGGCCGTGACCGGCCGGGGCGGGGTGTTCGCCTTCACCCTGCCGTACGGACCGCTGGCCGAAGGGCCGGTCGGGGCGGGCGTGCCGGGCGAGAAGCGCAGGCAGTGGGATGTGTGGCTGCTGCCCGCGCCGGACGCCCCCGGTATACGGATCTCCCGCATCCTCGACGACATCTGGGACAAGCGGGAGATCCATGTCTATCCGGCACATGGCGTCCGTCCGGCACCCGGCGTCTCCCCGTCGCACGGCACGGACGGCTGGCTGGCCGCCCCCGGCTACACCCATGACAACGATCTCTGTGTACGGCTGGACCCCGCGCCCGTGCCGACGTCGACGGGCTGACCGGAGCGGGGCTCGCGGACAGAAGCTGTCCGCGAGTGCTGTCACACTCGGCCCATGTTGGAGACCTCGGCACGACTGCTGCGCCTGCTCTCACTGCTCCAGGCCCACCGCGAGTGGTCCGGCGCCGATCTCGCGGACCGGCTCGGCGTCACCCCGCGCACCGTACGGCGCGATGTCGACCGGCTGCGCGAACTCGGCTATCCGGTCAACGCCAGCCCCGGCACGGGCGGCGGCTACCAGCTCGGCGCGGGGGCCGAGCTGCCGCCGCTGCTGCTGGACGACGAGGAGGCCGTCGCGGTCGCCGTCGGCCTGCGCACCGCCGCCGGCAACGGCGTCGAGGGCATGGGCGAGACCTCCGTACGCGCCCTGGCGAAGCTGGAGCAGGTGCTCCCGAACCGGCTGCGTCGCCGGGTCAGCGCCCTGAACTCCTTCACTGTGCCGATGCTGCGCGGGCCGCGGGGGTCCATGGTCGATCCCGGCGTCCTCACGGAGCTGGCCAACGCCTGCCGGGACAGCGAGCGGCTGCGCTTCGCCTACCGCGACCACGAGGACTCCGTCACCCGCCGCACCGTCGAGCCGCACCGTCTGGTGTGCACCGAACGCCGCTGGTATCTGGTCGCCTGGGACCTGGACCGCGCCGACTGGCGTACGTTCCGGGTGGACCGGATCACTCCCACGCCGCCGCACGGACCGCGCTTCTCCCCGCGTACCCCGCCCGCCGAGGACCTCGCCGCGTATGTCTCGCGGGGCATCTCCACCCGGGCCTACGCCACGACGGCCGTGATCCGGCTGCACGCGTCCGCCGAGGAGGCGGCCGAGGACGTGTCACCGTCCACGGGCGTCCTGGAAGCGGTCGATGAGCACAGCTGTCTGCTGCGGACCGGGGCGGGCAGCCTGGATGTGATGGTCATCCATCTGGTGCTGCTCGGCTTCGACTTCGAGGTGGTAGAGCCACCGGAGCTGACCGAGCGCATCAGGGTCGTACGGGACCGGCTGTCCCGCGCCCTCGGCTGACAGGGCCACGCCGACGGGAAGGTACTGGTATGGGCACGTGTCGGCGGACGGCGGATTGTGCGGGGGACTCGTGAATTCCTCGACGGTCCCTCAATTGATTTCCGTGGTCGACCGGAAAACGGCTGTCGCGGGCGGTGGAATTCAGGGTGGGCTATTTATGTGATCTTCGCGGTTGTGGAATTTCTAAGAAGTCGGATGTGAAGGGGCCGTAAGAGTGACGCCGTTCCCATCCGGGGCGCGTCGGAACCTGTGACACAAGTGTGACCGCGGAGGGACGGGAAGCATACGGACGAGGTATCCGTTCACCTTCCTTCGGCTGTCCCCGGCGCCTACGGTGAGTGGTATGGGACCGATACCGACTCCACACCGACAGCCCGAAGACGCCCCCGAGTCCTATGTCGGACTCGACTCCGAGAGCGCCGGACGGCGCGCCCGCGAGCGCGGCTGGACCACCGTCAGAGCGCTGCCCCCGGGCTCGATCATCACCATGGAGTTCGTCGTGGGCCGGCTCAACTTCGAGGTCGAGGAGGGCCGGGTCATCCGCTGCTGGCTCGGCTGACCGGCGGGCCCCCGCCCCCGGCCTCCTGCCGGGCTCCCGACGGGCCCCTGACACGCGTGTAGGCCCCGGCCGGAGCCCGGGGCCTACACGCGTGCGCGGGGTGGGGCTGTGCCGTACCGCCCCCGCGGTCCCTGGGGGCGGTCAGCCGCCCGGCATGGGCCGCGAGTGCGGCGGGCGACGACTCCCGGCCGGGGTGACCGGCGTACGTTCCGAGCGCACCGCGTGCGGCCTCGGCTGGGTGAGCTGACCCGTACCCGCGACGGTGCCGGTATTGCGGCCGACGCCGGCGTGGCCGCTGTGACCTGCCCCGATGGGCTCGCACGGCGCCTCCTCGCCCAGCGCCGACGCCTCCTGCGGTACGGGCGCGGGCCGCGGGCCTCCGGAGGCGACCGGGGTCGACGGGGTGGTCCTGCGGCCCGCGCGCCACCGTTCGCGAACCGCGAAGACCGCCAGCTCGGCCCGGCCGATCAGCGGCTCGAAGAAGGGTAGCCCCAGCAGGATCAGCAGCCCGGCGGCCCAGCCGAGCAGCACATCGCTCAGCCAGTGCGTACCGAGGTAGACGGTCGTCGCGCCGACCCCGAGGGCGACCACGGCCGACATGACCGACAGATAGCGCCTGGCCCGGGGCGTGGTGGCCAGATAGGCCAGGATTCCCCAGGTCACCACGGCGTTGGCGGTGTGTCCCGAAGGAAATATATCGCCGCCCGCGAAGAGCTCGGTCGAGCCGATCTGCGTCGCGTAGTGGGGGCCGAGGCGGCCCAGGCCGAGCTTGACCGCCCCGACGGTCACGTTGAGCAGCAGCAGCGCCGTGCCGAGGGTCAGCAACGGCCGCAGCGTGTGCTGCCGCCAGGAGCGCCAGCCCAGCCAGGCCGCGATCACCACGGCCGTGGGGCCGCGCTGTCCCAGCACGACGAAGTAGTCGAGAAAGGGATGCAGTTCCGGCCATTGCTGATAGGGCCGGAAGAGCATGACCTTCCAGTCGAGGATCACCAGCGAGGACGAGACGAGCACGGCAACGACGATGGCGAGATAGAACGCCAACGTCCCGCCGAAGAGAGCCTTGCGGGTGCGGCTCATCCGCGGGATCTCTATCTTCGGCGGTTCCGGCTCCCGGTCCAGACGGGCAAAGATGTCGGTACGCACCCAATCGACGTTACAGCGAGTGAGCGAGTGAACCGGTCGATCCGGTCTCTTTGTGATGACGATGTGATGTGGAGTGCGTCTCGGAACGTGGTTTATCAGGGGCCGTTCCGGAAATCGAAGGGACCTTCGGCCCTATTAATCGACACGCCGTTCCCGGAACTGTCTTTGCGTGGAACAGAATTTGTTCACCGTGGCGTCGCGCGGAATTTCCCTCCTGCTCGTGCGCGCTCGAAGCGCCGGTCCTGGCGCGCGGGAGTGGCGTACGCCACACTCGTTGGCCGGAACGGTGAGAGATGCGCCACGCGTCGCGCGGGTTCACTCGCGTACGCTGACGGCTCACTCGCCCGTCGATGCCGGGCCGCTTCGAGGGACCTGTGTCCCCGTTGGCCCGCCGAGCGCGAGGGACGCATTGGGAGGTACTCAGATGTCCGGGAGCACCACGGTCGGCGCACGGCTGCGCGCGGCCGGGGTCCGCGGCGGTGCCAACCGCTGGGTCGTCCTGGTCGTCCTCTGCGTGAGCCTGCTGCTGGTCGCGCTCGACGCGACCGTGCTGCATGTCGCCGTCCCGGCCGTCACCGCGGACCTCAGGCCCAGCGGCGTCGAGCTGCTCTGGATCGTGGACACGTATCCGCTGGTCTGCGCCGCGCTGCTGATCCTCTTCGGCACACTGGGCGACCGCATCGGAAGACGCCGGGTCCTGCTCACCGGATACGCGCTCTTCGGGGTGGCCTCGGCCGTCGCGGCCCTCGCCGATACACCGCTGGTGCTGATCGGGGCGCGCGCCCTGCTCGGTGTCGGCGGCGCGATGATCATGCCCGCGACGCTCTCCATCCTCCGCGACGTCTTTCCCGACCGGCGTGAGCGCGCCATGGCCATCGGTGTCTGGACGGCGGTCGCCGCGATCGGCGCCGCCCTCGGCCCGGTGCTCGGAGGCTTCCTCGTCGAGCACTTCTGGTGGGGCTCGGTCTTCCTGATCAATATCCCGCTGCTCGCCCTCCTGCTGCCGCTCGGCCGGCTGGTGCTGCCCGAGTCGAAGGGCTGCGGCGACGGGCCCTGGGACGTGCTCGGCGCGCTGATGGCCGCGGTCGGGATGCTCGGGGTGGTCTTCGGGGTGAAGCGGCTCGGCGCCGGGGAAGGGCCGCTCGGCCCGGAGACCCTCGGCCCGCTCTGCGTCGGCGTGGCCCTCCTCGTTCTCTTCGTCCGCAGACAGCGGCGCAGGGCGCATCCGCTGATCGACATGCGGATGTTCGCCAGGCCCACGTTCTCCACCTCCGTCGGCTGCATCGTCCTCGCCATGCTGGCCCTGGTCGGCCTGGAGCTGATCGCCGTCCAGTACCTCCAGCTGGTGCTGGGACTCAGTCCGCTGGAGACGGGACTGCGGCTGCTGCCGCTCACCTTCGCCGCCATGGCCGCGGGCGTCACCGGCTCCGCCACGCTGCGCCGGGTGGGGCCGCGCCGGATGGTGGCCGGGGGCTTCGTACTGACCGCGGGCGCCGTGCTGCTGCTGGTGCTGATGGGCCAGCACGACCGGCCGGGGCTGCTGACCGCGGGGTTCGTACTGCTCGGTTTCGGGCTCCAGACCACACTCTTCGGCGCGTACGAATCGATGCTCAGCGAGGCTCCGGCGGACCAGGCGGGCGGGGCCGCGGCCATCGGCGAGACCTCGTACCAGCTGGGTGCGGGCATGGGGATCGCCCTGCTCGGCAGTGTGATGAACGCGGTGTACGCGCCCGCGCTGGCGTCGGTGAAGGGCGTGCCCGCGTCGGCGGGGTCGGCGGCGTCCGACTCGCTCGGTGAGGCCTATCAGGTGGCCGCCCGGCTCGGCGGACCGGTGGGGGAGAGCCTGCGTACCGCCGCGCGCCATTCGTTCGTCCACGGTCTGCATGTCACGCTGCTCGTCAGCGCGGGGCTGCTGCTGCTCGGCGCGCTGGCCGCGCTGCGGCTGCCGAAGGTCATGGAGTGTCCGCCGCGCGCCGCCGAGGAGCCGGTCGGCGCGGAGCGGCCGTCCGCGCGGGCACACGCGGCGCATGAGGCGCGCGAAGAGGCGCCGGAGTCCCGGGAGGCGCGGCCGCCCCGCCCGCGGGAGCAGCGGCCGCCCCAGCCGCGCAGAGCGCCGACGGCGGCACGCGAATCCCCGGAGGCGGCGGTCCCGGCGGGCCGCGGCTCTCGTTAGGCGCACCGGTCCGTGGGAGGGCCGACGCGGACGGGGTGTGTCTGGACGCGCGGCACACTGAGTCGTACGGTCGTTTCCGAGCCGTAACTAGCACTGCTAGTTACGGCTCGGTGGAGTCTCAGAGCCGTCAGAGCCGTGCGAGCCGCCGGAGGCCGTCCCATGTCCGCACCGTCCGCACAGTCCGCGCCGTCGATGGCGTCGGTCGCCAAGCCCCCGCCCTTCGACCCCGGCGACCCCCTCGGTCTCGACGACCTGCTCGAACCGGAGGACCTGGCGATCCGGGACACCGTACGGAGCTGGGCCGCCGACCGGGTCCTGCCGCATATCGCCGAGTGGTACGAGCGCGGCGAACTGCCCGTCATCCGTGAACTGGCCCGCGAACTCGGCGGACTCGGCGCGCTCGGGATGTCCCTGACCGGGTACGGCTGCGCGGGCGCCACCGCCGTCCAGTACGGGCTCGCCTGTCTGGAACTGGAGGCCGCAGATTCCGGGATCCGCTCCCTCGTCTCCGTACAGGGCTCGCTCGCCATGTACGCGATCCACCGCTTCGGCTCCGAGGAGCAGAAACGGCGCTGGCTGCCCGGCATGGCCGCCGGCGAGATCATCGGCTGCTTCGGACTCACCGAGCCCGACCACGGGTCCGACCCGGCTGGGATGCGTACCCACGCCAAGCGGGACGGCACCGACTGGGTGCTCAACGGCCGCAAGATGTGGATCACCAACGGCTCGGTGGCGGGGGTCGCGGTCGTCTGGGCGCGGACCGACGAGTCCAGCGCCTCCAGCCCCCCCATTCGTGGGTTTCTGGTCCCTGCGGGCACCCCCGGTTTCTCGGCCCCGGAGATCACCCACAAGTGGTCACTGCGTGCCTCGGTCACCAGCGAACTGGTCCTCGACGACGTACGGCTGCCCGCCGACGCCGTCCTCCCGGAGGCCACCGGACTGCGCGGCCCGCTCAGCTGTCTGAGCCACGCGCGGTACGGAATCGTCTGGGGCTCGATGGGCGCGGCGCGCACCAGTTTCGAGGCGGCGCTTCAGTACGCCAGGACCCGGGAGCAGTTCGGCCGGCCGATCGGCGGCTTCCAGCTCACCCAGGCCAAGCTGGCCGACATGGCACTCGAACTGCACAAGGGCATCCTGCTCGCCCACCATCTGGGGCGGCGCATGGACGCGGGCCGGCTCCGCGCCGAGCAGATCAGCTTCGGCAAGCTCAACAACGTGCGGGAGGCGATCGAGATCTGCCGCACCTCACGGACCGTCCTCGGCGCCAACGGGATCTCGCTGGAGTACCCCGTGATGCGCCATGCGACGAACCTGGAGTCGGTGCTCACCTACGAGGGCACCGTCGAGATGCATCAGCTCGTCCTGGGCAAGGCGCTCACCGGCCTCGACGCCTTCCGGTGACCCCGTTGGGACCGGGCGAACCGGTGAGCACCCTGCTCAGCTCTGGTTGAAGAATCCGTCCTTGCCGCGGCCCGCGGCCTCGCCGGTGACGATCTCGGTGTCGGCGGGGCTCAGCAGGAAGACCCGGGTGGCCACGCGGTCGATCGAGCCGCGCAGCCCGAAGATCAGCCCGGCGGCGAAGTCCACCACACGCTTGGCGTCGGCGGGCTCCATGGCCGTGAGGTTCATGATGACCGGGGTGCCGGCCCGGAAGAGCTCGCCGATGGTCCGGGCGTCCCGGAAGCTGTCCGGGGAGACGGTGGCGATTCTGCGGTCCTGCTCCGGGGCGGCCTCGGCGACGACCCGTACGCGCGGGTCGGTCCGCCAGTTGTCGCCGTTCTCCGCACCCTCGGCGTACTCGTCGTCGTAGTAACGCTCGTCGTTGTCCTCGACGAGGCCCAGCCAGGCACTCGCCTTGCGCACCGATCCCATGGACGCCTCCTTTCACCGCGGTCACATGACGTTCCCTATCCCTATGGTCGACCATCATGCGGATCGCGCGCCAAGGGGATAGTCGGCGCGCAGATGATTCGTGACGGTACTGGTGCAGAAGATGTGGCGGTTCGTCAAGGTTGTTCCAGCGTACAGGGCCTGAGTCGGTACAAAATATTACGTTCCGGCCAGATGGGTGATGCCGGGGACGTACGGGTGAACCGATCACTCGGTACGATGCGTCACGCACTTGTGAACGACTCTCGGGGGACTGTCGTGTTCGGAATCGTCAGACCGTGTACGCATCGGCTCGCCGACGGGCTCAAGGTCGAGTGGATGGCCCATCTCTGCGGGCTCTGTCTGGCACTTCGCGCGGACCACGGGCAATTCTCCCGGGTCGTCACCAACTACGACGGTCTGATCGTCTCGGTTCTGACGGAGGCTCAGACCGAACGCGCCGCACGGCAGCGGCGTACCGCGGGCCCCTGCCCGCTGCGCGGCATGCGTACGGCGCCGATAGCCAAGGGCGAGGGCGCGCGGCTCGCCGCCTCCGTGTCGCTGGTGCTCGCCTCGGCGAAGATCCGGGACCACGTCGCCGACGGGGACGGGCTGTTGGGGCGCCGGCCGCTGGCCGCCGCCGCGCGCCGGGTCGCCCACGGGTGGGACAGGGCGGGCGCGCGCACCGGCGCGGAGCTGGGGTTCGACACGGCCGTACTGGTCGACGCCGTCGAGCGGCAGCAGGGGATCGAGGTGCTGGCCGGCCCCGGAACTCCGCTGCTCACCGTCACCGAGCCGACCGAGACGGCGACCGCCGCCGCCTTCGCGTACACCGCCGTCCTGGCGGGCCGGCCGGGCAACAGCGCTCCGCTGGCCGAGGCCGGACGGCTCTTCGGGCGGCTCGCGCATCTGCTGGACGCCGTGGAGGACCAGTCGGCTGACGCCGCGTCGGGTGCGTGGAACCCGCTCACCGCGACCGGTACGTCCCGCGCGGAGGCGCGTCGGCTCGCCGACGACGCGGTGCACGGCATCCGGCCGGCGCTGCGGGACGCGGAGTTCACCGACGGCAGGCTGGCGCATGTGCTGCTGGCGCACGAACTGCGGGCCTCGGTCGACCGCGCTTTCGGCACGACGGCCTGCGCGCACGAAGGGCACGGCAGTTACGGCAGCCCCGGCGGTCACGGGAGCCCAAGCGGCCCCGGCAGTCACGGGAGCCAGGGCGGAGGGCTGCCGCCCGGCTTCGGGCAGCCGCCGCCGAGGCCGGGCAAGCGCGGTTTCCTGGCCGGCTGCGCGGCCTTCGTCGGGCTGTGCTGCACCTGCAAACTCTGTTGTGCGGACGAGTACGAGGGCCCGTGGTCACGCAAGAAGCGTGAGGGCTGCTGCAACTGGTCCGACGGCTGCGACTGTTGTTGTGACAGTTGCGACTGCTGTGACTCCTGTAGTTGCTGCGACTGCGGAGCATGACGGACGGACGACGGCATGGGGCGCGGACGGTGTGCGTGAACGTATGCGAGGGGGAGGGAGAAGCGTGACGCGCTGCGTGTGAAGGCACGCGGGGAAACGGCGCGCGAGCGCCGAACGTACGGGGAGGCCGTGCAGGGCGTCAGCTCAACAGGAAGAGGACCACACGCGACCGAAGTCGATGTGGGAGCGGGTGACCAGCCACTGCTGCGCATACATGAGTCAAGTGGAACAGGCATCCGTTTCCGCGTCAACCGAGCCGGGACGGACGGCTCACAGTACGGACAAGCTTGACAACGGGCCGTACACACCGTTTAGCCTCGTAAGGACGAGCGGATCGTGCTGAGGGGCCGGTCCGCCCGCGTTGTCTGTGAAGGCACTCCCGTGTTCGATCGCTGTATCCACGGAGCCTTCGCATGTCTGTGTCCTCGGTCACCGTCCGCACTCCGCCCGTGCCCCCGTCCGTCGTCGTGGTCGGGGCAGGTCCGCGCGGCACGGGCTTTCTGGAACGGATCGCCGCCAACGCGCGCTCCCTGTACGACGGTCTGCCGCTGGACAGTCCATCTCGTGGACCCGTATCCGCCGGGTGCCGGGCGGATCTGGCGCCGTGATCAGTCGCCGCTGCTCTGGATGAACTCCATGGCCGCGGACGTGACCATGTTCACCGATGACACGGTGGCCCTGGCCGGTCCCGTACGGCACGGACCCGCGCTGGACGAGTGGGCACGGGACATCAGGGAGGGCAGGGCACGGCTCTCCGCCGAGTCGGAGGCGGCCGAGGCGGCCGAGTCGACGCGCACGGGGGCCCCGTCCGGGTCCGGGCTCCGCGCCGAGATCGCCGCCCTCACCGGCCAGACCTTTCCCAGCCGCCGGGTGCAGAGCGCCTATCTGAGCTGGGTGTACGAACAGACCGTGGCCGCCCTGCCGCCCGGTGTCACCGTTCACCGGCACCGCACCGACGCCGTGCGCGTCAGCGGCCCGCGCGGCGGACGCCAGCGCGTCTGGCTGGCGGACCGTGGCGAACCGCTCCTCGCCGACCTCGTTGTGCTGACCCTCGGACATCTCGACGCCGAACCGGACGCGGAACAGGTGGAGTTGAGCCGGTTCGCCGAAGAACACGGACTGATCCATCTGCCGCCCGACTTCACCGCCGACAGCGATCTGTCCGCCCTGCCCGCCGGTGAACCCGTCCTCGTCCGCGGTTTCGGACTCGCCTTCGTCGATCTGATGGTGCTCGTCACCGAAGGGCGCGGCGGACGCTACTCGGGGAGCGCCGACCACGACAACGGGGAGCTGGTCTACCACCCCTCGGGACGCGAACCGGTGCTGTACGTCGGATCGCGGCGCGGTGTCCCGTACCACTCCAAGATCGGCTACGGGCTGGACGGTGAACGGCCCCCGCTGCCCCGCTTCCTCGGGCCCGAGCAGATCGACGCGCTGCTGAACCGACCCGCGCCGCCCGACTTCCGGCGCGATGTCCGGCCGCTGATCGACAAGGAGCTCGGCTTCGCGCACTACCACCGCCTCTTCACCGCGCACCCCGAGCGCACCCGCGTCGACTGGGCCGACTTCGAGGAGAAGTACGCCGCCGCCGATCCCGGGGGCCCCTCGCTGGACGCCCTGGTCGGCGCGGCCGTACCCGACCCCGCCGACCGGCTCGACCTCGCCGCCCTCGACCGGCCGCTGGACGGGCTGCGCTTCCCCTCGTACGACGCGCTCCAGGACGGTCTGCGCGACTACATCCGCGCGGATCTCGGCCGGAGACACGACCCGGCCCACAGCGCGGACCTCGCCGTCTTCCTCGGGCTGCTCTCCGTCTACGGCCAGCTGATCCGCCTCGGCGACCTCGGCGATTCCGGCGGCAGCTGGCACGGCTTCTTCAGCTATATCGCCTCCGGCCCGCCGGGTCCCCGGCTGCGCCAGCTGCTCGCGCTCTCCCGGGCCGGGGTCGTCCGCTTCCTGGGCGCGGACATGTCGGTCGAGACCGACGGGCGGCGGGGGATCTTCCGGGCGGGCAGCGCCGTCGTACCGGGGGAGTACGTCGAGGCGCGCGCACTCGTCGAGGCCCGGCTGCCCGACCCCTCGCCCGAACGCACCCGAAGCCCGCTGCTGCGCGCGCTGTACGAGGAGGGGGCCGCGGCGATCTCGGCGGGGCTGGTCCGGGTCGACCCCGACGACGGGCGGCTGCTGGAGCGCGGGGGCACCCCGCATCCCCGCCGCTTCGCCCTCGGTCCGAACACCACCGCCCGGTCCAGCGGCGCCTTCACCCGGCCGCGTACGGGAGGACCCGCGTTCCGGCAGAACGACGCCACCGCGCGGGCCGCGCTCACCCTGCTCGCCGGTCTCGCACGGCACCCGGCCGCGACCGCACCGCCTCCGGCCACACAGCTCCCGGCCGCACCGCCTCCGGCCACACGACCTTCGGCCGCACCGCCCGCGGGCGGACCGTCCACGGCCGCTTCGGCTCCTCAACCGCCGGACGGGCAGCCCGTCCGAAGCTGAAAGGTAAGGCCCGCCATGTCCGCCACCCGACCTCCGCACCGATCTTCGCCGCGATTTCGGCACACCCCGCCGTACATCCCGCAGCCCGGCCCGTCGCGTCGCTCGCCGCACCGGCCGCTGTATCTCGCCGCCGAGATCGGCGGTCAGCGGTCCTACGACGCCGCGTGGTACGTCGAACTCGCCCGGCTCGCCGAGCGGGGCGCCCTCGACTTCGTCACGCTCCAGGACTCCTTCGGGCGCCCCGGCCCCGACGCGCTCGCCGTGCTCTCCCGGGTCGCGCCCGCGACCGAACGCATCGGGCTCGTGCCCACCGTCACCACCACCCACACCGAGCCGTTCCATGTCTCCGCGGCCGTGGCCACCCTGGACTGGGTGAGCCGTGGCCGGGCCGGCTGGCTGGTCGATGTGTCCACCACCCCGGCGGAGGCCCGGCTGTTCGGTCGCCGCCCGGCCGCTTCCGTCCCCGCCCTGTGGCAGGAGGCGGGCGAGGCGGCCGATGTGGCCGCCCGGCTCTGGGACAGCTGGGAGGACGACGCCGAGATCCGCGACACATCGACAGGGCGCTTCATCGACCGCGACAAGCTGCACTATGTCGACTTCGAGGGGGCCACGTTCACGATCCGCGGCCCGTCCATCGTGCCCCGGCCGCCGCAGGGCCACCCCGTCATCGTGGTCGACGCGACCGGGGAGCACAGCGTGGAGACCGCCGCGCGCCACGCGGATGTCGTCCTGGTCAGGGCCGGCCGGCCCGACGAGGCGGCGGTGGTACGGGAGAAACTCCGGTCACGGGCCGCCGACCACGGCCGTGATCCCGACACGCTGCGGGTGCTTGCCGCGCTCACCATCGATCTCGGCGACGGCGAACGTCCGGTGGAACCCGGTCGGGGGAGCGCGCCGCGCACCACCGCCGGCGACACCGGGCCGCACTACCGCGGCGGCCCCGTCGATCTCGCCGACCTGATCACCACCTGGCACGGCACCGGCGCCGTGGACGGCTTTCACCTCACGCCCGCCGAGCCACGGCGCGATCTCGAACGGCTCGTCAACGGGACGGTGGCGCTGCTCCAGCACCGCAGTCTGTTCCGCACCTTCCATCCGGGCGGCACGCTCCGCGAGCATCTGAGCCTCGCACGCCCGGCCAACCAGTACGCGCCCGCCGGGGGAACCTCATGAACCTCTTGACGACCGAAACATCCCGTACCGCCCGCAACCGGATCCATCTCGCCGCGCACTTCCCCGGGGTCAACAGCACCACCGTATGGACCGACCCCCGCTCCGGGTCCCAGATCGACTTCTCCTCCTTCGAGGCGCTGGCCCGTACGGCGGAGCGCGGGAAGTTCGACTTCTTCTTCCTGGCCGAGGGGCTGCGGCTGCGCGAGCACAAGGGCCTCATCCACGATCTGGACGTGGTCGGCCGCCCCGAATCCCTCACCGTGCTGAGCGCGCTGGCCGCCGTCACCGACCGGCTCGGTCTCGCCGCCACCGTGAACGCCACCTTCAACGAGCCCTACGAACTGGCCCGCAGGCTCGCCACCCTCGACCACCTCAGCGCGGGCCGCGCGGCCTGGAACGTGGTGACGTCCTCCGACGCCTTCACCGGGGAGAACTTCCGGCGCGGCGGCTATCTCGACCACGCCGACCGCTACACCAGGGCCGCCGAGTTCGTCGCGACCGCGCGGGAGCTGTGGGACTCCTGGACGCCGCCCGCGCCCGGCGCCCCGTACGGCGCACCGCGCCCGTTCGCCCACTCCGGGCGGCAGTTCGCGATCGAGGGGGAGTTCACCGTCCCGCGCTCCCCGCAGGGTCACCCCGTGGTCATCCAGGCGGGCGACTCGGAGGAGGGCCGGGAGTTCGCGGCCTCCGCCGCGGATGTCATCTTCACCCGCCACGGCACCCTGGAGGCGGGCCGCGAGTTCTACGCCGACACCAAGTCCCGGCTGGCGAAGTACGGCAGGGAGCCGGACGATCTCAAGATCATGCCGGGGGTCACCTTCGTCCTCGGCGACAGCGACGCGGAGGCGCAGGAGCGGGCCGCCGAGATCCGCAGACAGCAGGTCTCCCCGCAGAACGCGATCCTCGCCCTGGAGCAGGTCTGGGGACGGGACCTCTCGGCGTACGACCCGGACGGGCCGCTGCCCGGGATCGATCCTGACCCGGACTCCGCTCTGGTCCAGGGCCGGGTGAGGATCGGTGATCCGCTCGTGGTCGCCACCAAGTGGCGGGCGCTGTCCGAGGCCAAGGGGCTCTCCATCCGGCAGACCGTCATCGAGACCACCGCGCGGCAGTCCTTCATCGGCACCCCGGAGAGCGTCGCCGAGAGCCTCGACACCTTCGTCCGGACCCGGGCGGCGGACGGGTTCATTCTCGTACCGCATCTGACTCCGGGCGGTCTGGACGACTTCGTGGACCGGGTCGTACCGCTGCTCCAGGAGCGCGGAGCCTTCCGTACGGAATACGAGGGGACCACCCTGCGCTCACACCTCGGGCTTCCCCTACCCGGAGGGAAGGGTTCAGCGGCATGAGCACGGATGTATCCGCTGGTTCCCCCGTATCTGTCCAGGAATAGGAAGGTTGGCGCGAGCGCCGTACGGCCACGGTCTCCGCGGCCCGTTCGAGGAGTCCCGGATCGGCGGCCGGCCGTCGGCCGCCGATCCGGGCGGGGACGCCTGCTGACCGGCACGGACCTCTCGCGGGCATACTCGTCATGCGCGGTCAGCGGCGGGCGGGCCCCGGGCCAACTCCGGCCGGGTGCCCGTCCGTTCGCCGTCCGTCTGCTGCCCGTCCGCTGCCCGTACGTCGCCGCGCATGCTGGCGGGCGCGGATCGCGCCAGGGGAACAGGGGCGAATTCAAGACAGGACTAGTCCTCACCCGCTGATGACGCGGTGATCGCACCGGGTGTTCGCACATGGAACCGTCCCTGCGCGGAAGCGGTCGGCCGACGGCGCGGCGCGCGGGGGCTGTTGTGGACATCCGTCCTGAACTCGACCTTGTGTGTTACTGGTCGGTCTCGGAATAGTGGGCGGCCAATCCTCCGTATCAGGACACCCCACATGGCCTGACACGGTCCCCCCACAGGAGGCTGACGTTGAATCATCGGCGTATATCCAAAAAGCGAGTGACGATGGCGGGAGGTGCCGTGGTCGCTCTGGTGGTCGCGGGTGTGACCTTCCAGACTGCGAACGCCAGTGAGAGCACGCCCCAGTTCACGGTGAAGTCGCTGACCGCCACGGCGGCCGGAACTCTCGCGTCCACCCTGGACGACAGCCTGGGCGCCGGCGCGGCCGGCGCGTACTACGACGCCGAGTCGAAGGCGCTCGTGGTCAATGTCGTCAACGAGCAGGCGGCCGAGACCGTACGCCAGGCCGGCGGCAAGGCCAGACTGGTTCAGAACTCCCTGGCCGAGTTGAAGAGCGCCCGGCAGACCCTCACGGACCGGGCGACCATCCCGGGTACGTCGTGGGCCGTCGACCCGGTGACCAACAAGGTGGTCGTCACGGCCGACCGTACGGTCACGGGCGAGTCCTGGGACACGCTCGGCGGTGTGGTGAAGGCGCTCGGAGACAAGGCCGAACTGAAGAAGACGGCGGGGGAGTTCAAGCCCTTCGTCTCCGGCGGTGACGCCATCACGGGCGGCGGCGGGCGCTGCTCGCTCGGCTTCAACGTGGTCAAGGACGGCGCGCCGTACTTCCTGACCGCCGGGCACTGTACGGAGTCCATCCAGACCTGGTCGGACGCGCAGGGCACCGAGATCGGGACGAACGAGGGTTCCAGCTTCCCGGACAACGACTACGGCCTGGTCAAGTACACCGCCGACGTGGCACACCCGAGCGAGGTGAACCTCTACAACGGCAGCACGCAGGCGATCGCGCGGGCGGGCGACGCGACCGTCGGCCAGCAGGTGACCCGCAGCGGCTCCACCACCCAGGTGCACGACGGTGAGGTCACCGGGCTCGACGCCACCGTGAACTACGGCAACGGCGACATCGTCAACGGGCTCATCCAGACCACGGTCTGCGCCGAGCCGGGCGACAGTGGCGGCTCGCTCTTCTCGGGCGGCACCGCGCTCGGGCTGACCTCGGGCGGCAGCGGTAACTGCTCCTCGGGCGGTGAGACGTTCTTCCAGCCGGTGCCGGAGGCGCTCGCCGCGTACGGTGCCCAGATCGGCTGACCGAACCCGCTGGGAGGAGGGGCCCGGTCCACCACTGCCCGTGGTGGACCGGGCCCCTCCGGCATGTCATGGCGCCGCTGCCTCCGAGACCGGCCGCGCCCTCGCGACGGACCGCCCCGACCGCCCGCCCCCGCACCGACCGTACCGACCGACCCGACCGACCCGACCGACCCCGCATCGCCCGCACCGCCCGCCCCGACCGGGCTCGTTCCCGCGGCGCTGTGTCCTGCGCTCGATTGGCTACGGAGAGTGCTGGTTGTGATGCTTATCGTTACCTGTTCGCCCGTCCCGGATCGCTGAACGCGGTGGCGCGGAGCACGCCGTGGGGGGCTTTTCCCCAACTGCTCTGTCTGGTCGGGGAGGTGACGGGATGGTGCCTGTTTCGGCCACTGCTCGCCCCGCCAAAGAATCGTTGATGTGTTCGAATCTGGTCGCTGGCCTGGGCTGATGGGGTTAAGGTAATCGAACGAGCGTACGACGAACATATCGGGTGTATGACTGAAAAGGGGTGGAGTGATGGAGGTGCGGCATGGCGGGCTTCGCTCATCTGCACGTCGCGTCCGGTTACTCCGTTCGCTACGGCGCCGCCCACCCCGAGCACCTCGTCCAGCGGGCGGCCGAGCGGGGCATGACAGCGCTCGCGCTCACCGACCGGGACACGGTCACCGGAGCCGTCCGGTTCGCGCAGGCATGCGCCGGAACCGGGGTTCGGCCGATCTTCGGAGTCGATCTGGCGGTGGAGGCCCTCGCGCCCCCGCCGCCTGTCCTGCGGCGCCGCACTCCGGCGCGCGGTGGCGCGCACGTCGTCGAGCCGCCGCTGCGGTTCACGCTGCTCGCACAGGACCGGGCGGGATGGGCACGGCTGTGCCGCATCACGTCGGCCGCCCATGCCGGTGCCGTATCCGGTACGGCACCGGTGGTGCCGTGGGATGCGCTGCGCGAGTACGGCGGCCCCGGCCTGGTCGTGCTGCTCGGACCGCTCTCGGAGCCGGTGCGGGCCTTGACCGCCGGGCGCGAAGACGTCGCGAGGAAGCTGCTGGCGCCGTGGCGGGAGATCTTCGGTAAGGGAATCAGGCTGGAAGCTGTTGTGCACAAACGTTTCGGCATCGGGCCTGGATCGCTTCGGCTGGCCGCTCGGACCCTGGCGCTGGCCGATCGCACCCGCACCACCGCGGTGCTCTCCAACGCCGTCCGCTACGCCGACCCGGAGCAGCATCGACTCGCCGACGTCCTGGACGCGGCGAGGCTGCTGCGGCCGATCGACCGACGCCGTCTGGACAGCGGGCAACGCTGGCTCAAGGACGAGAGGGAGATGACGGTCGTCGCGCGGATGGTCGCCGAACGCGCCGGAGCGGATGCCCTGCGGGCACGCCGCCTGGTGGCGGACACCGCTGCCACGGCGGCCATATGCGCCGTCGACCCCGGAGCGGATCTCGGGCTCGGCACGCGGCACTTCCCGGAACCGGCGCTCTTCGGAGCCGAGCCCGGAGCGGGAGGAGCCGCACAACTGCTGCGCCGACAGTGCGAGGCCGGCATGGCCCGACGAGGCCTCGACCGGGACCGAGCGGCGCTTGACCGGCTGGACGAAGAACTCGACGTGATCTCCACGCTGGACTACGACTCGTACTTCCTCGCCGTCGGCCAGGTCGTGGCCGACATCCGGGAGAAGGGCATCAGGGTCGCGGCCCGCGGTTCGAGCGCCGGCTCGATGGTCTGCCACGCGCTGGGCATCGCCACGGCCAACCCGCTCGACCACCGCCTGCTGTTCGAACGCTTCCTGAGCGTGCGCCGGGCATCGCTGCCCGACATCGACATCGACGTGGAATCCGCCCGACGACTGGAGTGCTACGACACGATCTTCGACCGGTTCGGCAAGGAACGGGTGGCGGTCACCGCGATGCCCGAGACCTACCGGGCCCGCCGGGCCCTGCGGGACACCGGCCTTGCCCTCGGGATCGCGCCCGCGGAGGTCGACCGGATCGCGAAAAGTTTCCCGCACCTGCGGGCCGCGGACATCACCGGTGCGCTCGCCGAACTGCCCGAACTGCGTCAGCTGGCGGCCGAGGCGGGCCGATACGGGCCTCTGTGGGAGCTGGCGGAAGGTCTCGACTCCCTGGTCCACGGCATGGCCATGCACCCCTGCGGCGTAGTGATCAGCGACGCGACGCTCCTGGACCGCTTGCCGGTGCAGCCCACCCCCCAGGGCGACTACCCGATGGCGATGGCGGCCAAGGCGGAGATCGAGGCGCTGGGCAATATCAAACTGGATGTCCTGGGCGTCCGGATGCTGTCCTCGATGGCTCATGCGATCACCGAGATCGAACGGACCACCGGCAACCGCATCGACCTGGACGACCCGCGCCAGGTGCCGCTCGACGACGTCTTCGCGTTCAAACTCATCCAGGAGAGTCAAACCCTGGGTCTGTTCCAGCTCGAGTCGCCCGGCCAGCAAGACCTGCTGTCCCGGATGCAGCCCCGCGACCCCCAGGATGTCATCGCCGACATCAGCCTCTTCCGCCCCGGACCGGTCGCCGGCGGCATGCCCGAGCGGTACATCGCCGCCCGCCATGGCGGTACGCCGTCGTATGCCCACCCGGACCTGGAGCCGGTGCTCGCCGACACCTACGGCGTGACCATCTGGCACGAGCAGATCATCGAGACCGTCTCGGTGATGACCGGCTGCGACCGTGCGCTGGCGGAGATCGCCCGGCGCGCGCTCGGCGACAAGGACCGGCTGCCCAGGATCAGGGACTGGTTCCACGGCCAGGCACGCGCGCGTGGTTACAGCGCGGCCGTCCGGGACGAGGTCTGGAAGACCGTCGAGGCCTTCGGCGCGTACGGCTTCTGCCGGGCGCACGCGGTCGCCTTCGCCGTACCGGCCCTGCAGAGCGCCTGGCTCAAGGCGCACTATCCGGCTTTCCTGCTGGCGGGCCTGCTCGAACACGACCCCGGGATGTGGCCAAAGCGCGTCCTGGTCTCCGACGCCCGTCGGCGCGGCGTGCCGATTCTGCCCGTCGACATCAACCACTCCAGGGTGAGGCACACCGTGGAGAAGGCCGACGGAGAGCAGTGGGGCGTGCGGCTCGCACTGTCCGCGGTGCACGGCATCCGCGAGGATGAGTGCGCGCGGATCGAGGAGGGGCAGCCATACGGATCGCTGTCGGACTTCTGGCAGCGGGCCCACCCCAGCAGGCCGGTCGCCGAACGCCTCGCCGAGATCGGTGCCCTGAACTCCCTGCACGACGGCCGCCTCACGCGCCGCGACCTGCTGCTGCAGATCGCCGAACTCCACCGGGCCTCCCGCACCCGGTCCGCGGGCAAGGGCCAGCTGCCCATCGCCGCGGACCCGGTCGGCGGAGCGGAGCCGAGCGGCCTTCCGGAGATGACCGGACGCGAAGCCCTCAGCGCCGAACTGAACACCCTCGGCATCGATGTCTCCAAGCACCTGATGGAGCACCACCACCGACTGCTGCGGGAGATCGGCGCGACCGACGCGGCACATCTCGCCGGGCTGCGTGCCGGTCAGCAGGTCCTGGTCGCCGGTGTGCGGGCCTCCACACAGACCCCGCCGATCGCGAGCGGCAAGCGGGTCATCTTCGTCACCCTGGAGGACGGCTCCGGCCTGGTCGACCTGGCGTTCTTCGAGGACTCCCACCCGGCCTGCGCGTACACCGTCTTCCACAGCGGCCTGCTGCTGGTGCGCGGCACGGTCCAGGTGCGCGGCACCCGCCGTACCGTCGTCGGCACCATGGCCTGGGACCTGGACGACATCGCCGCCGCCCGCCGTGACCACGGCCCCGAGGCCGCGCTCGCCCTCCTCGGCGCCGGCCGTCCGAACCCGACCCCCGCCCAGCCGCGGCGCACCCTGACCAACGGCACCACCGGCGCCCGCCTGCACCCCTACGCCGACCTGCGGCCGGCCGGCAGCCGTTCGGCCGATCTGAAGAAGTTCGGCCACACCAGTCCGGGGAGCGCGGGATGACCACACGACAGCGGCACATCGCCCACCTGCACCTGCACGCCGCACTGAGCGAGGTTCAGTACAGTGATGTAATCGAACTGGTGTCTTGTATCACTCCGCACGTCCAGGCTGTTCCGCCCAACGCCGTCCAACTCGACCTGACTTCAGCGCTCAGATACTTCGACCTGTCTCCCTATGACGTCGTCCAATTGACGAAGCTCAGACTGAAGGCCTTCTACGGCATCGACAGCAGCGCCGGGCTCGCGGGCAACCGCATGCTGGCCTCCATGGCGGCCGACGCGTCCGCGCCGGGGGACACCACCTGGATCCCCGCCGGGCAGGCCGCCACCTGGCTGTACCCCTGGCCGGTCACCGCGTTGCCGGGGATCGGCCGCGCCACGGCGGAGACGCTCAGCGGATACGGGCTGCACACCATCGGCCAGGTCGCCGACCTGTCCCCGGTGACCCTGCAGCGACTTCTCGGTGCCGGCCCTGCCCGGCTCCTGGCCGAGCGTGCCCGTGGCAATGATCCCCGCCCGGTCACTCGGACGGAGCCGGCCGAGCACATGGCCGCCGACCTGGTGCTGGACCGGGACTGTCTCGACCCGGGGCGACATCACCGCGCCGTCCTGGGGCTTGCCGACCAGATCGGTCAACGCCTGCGCGGCGAGGGGCAGATCGCGGGGCGACTCACCCTCACGGTGCGCTATGCCGACCGCAGCTCCACCACGCGCGTGCGCGCGCTGCCGGAACCCACCAACCACTCACCTGTCCTCATCACCACTGCCCTGGGTCTCCTGACCGCCCTGGGGTTGCAGCGAGCGCGAGTCCGCGCCTTCGCGATCCGCGCCGACGACCTGCTGCCCGCCAACACTGCTTACCGGCAGCTCTCGCTGGATTCCGGTGATGCCCGCGCCCGCGCCGCCGAAGCCGCCGCGGACCGTGCCCGTCGACGCTTCGGGCCGGAGGCCGTACGTCCAGCCGCTCTGGCCGACTGACCCGTTTCCGCCGGGCCCACTGGTTGGACGATGTGTCAAGTACCGTATTTCGCGGGCAATAAACTGACTGGCATGGCTGAGTACATTTACACGATGCGCAAGGCGCGCAAGGCGCATGGCGACAAGTTGATTCTCGACAATGTCTCGCTGAGCTTCCTGCCGGGCGCGAAGATCGGTGTGGTGGGTCCGAACGGGGCCGGTAAGTCGACGATCTTGAAGATCATGGCGGGGCTGGAGCA
>NZ_JBIWLW010000043.1:0-52228 GCF_044766385.1 Streptomyces sp. NPDC102274
CTCGCCACCCGCTACCGAGCCGGACTCCAACTCGCCTCACTCATCCTCTGGCTCCGCCAACCAGCGACATGATCATTGTCAGACACACCCTAGTGCAGCTGGGTCTGAACCTGTGAGGCGATCAGCTCCAGATGGTCCAGATCGTCCAGATCCATCACCTGGAGATAGATCCGCGACGAGCCGACGGCGCCATAACGGCCGATCTTGTCGACCACCTCGTCGGGCGAGCCCGCGAGCCCGTTCACCTTCAGCTCACCCACCTCCCGTCCGAGGGAGGCGGCCCGGCGGGCCACCTCCGCGTCGTCCTTGCCGACGCACACGATCAGCGCGTTCGAGTACACAAGATCGTCCGCCTTGCGCCCCACGGCCTCGGCGGCGGCCCGCACCCGGGCGAACTGCCGCTCGGTGTCCTCGATGGAGGCGAACGGGAGATTGAACTCGTCCGCGTACTGCGCGGTCAGCCGCGGTGTGCGCTTGGCGCCATGGCCGCCGATCAGGATCGGCACCTTGCTCTGCGCGGGCTTGGGCAGCGCGGGTGAGTCGGTCAGCTGGTAGTGCGTACCGTCGTACGAGAAGGTACGGCCGGTCTCCGTGGCCCAGAGGCCGGTCACGATCGCCAGTTGCTCCTCCAGCCGGGCGAACTTCTCCTTGGGGAACGGAATTCCGTACGCCTTGTGCTCCTCCTCGAACCAGCCCGCGCCCAGGCCCAGTTCGATCCGGCCGCCGGACATCTGGTCCACCTGCGCGACCTGGATGGCCAGCACACCCGGCAGCCGGAACGTACCGGCCGTCATCAGCGTGCCGAGGCGGATCCGCTTGGTCTCCCTGGCCAGCCCGGCCAGGGTGATCCAGGCGTCCGTGGGCCCGGGGAGCCCGTCGGCGGACCCCATCTTCAGATAGTGATCGGACCGGAAAAAGGCGTCAAAGCCCAGGTCCTCGGTGGCCTTGGCCACGGTCAGCAGTGTCTCGTAGCTCGCCCCTTGCTGGGGCTCGGTGAAGATTCGAAGATCCATGTCCTCCATCCTGCACCTTCGGGCAGGGCTCCCCTCTCCCCTCCCTGCCGATCCTGCTCTCCCGCTCCCTCTGCCGCTGCCACTCCAGCCCCAGCTGCCGCTCCTCCCGCTGGCGCGCCCACTCCCGCTCCCGCTCGCGGTCCCGCGCCACGAGCAGGCGCAGCATCACGCCCACCCGGTCGTTGGACTCGTCGGCCGCGTCGATCGCGTCGATGCACTGCCAGTACAGCCCCTCCTCGTCCGTGGCACACGCCACTGCCACCAGCGCGATCCCGACCTCGCCCAGCAGCGCGCCGAGTCCGGTCAGGGCCGCCCGGATGTCGGCCACCCCGGAGAGCTGTCCGGCCCGCACCCGGCCGATGCGCGGCCCCGGACGGTCCGGTAAGCCGTCCGGCGACCCGTCGGCCCGCCCGTCCGGTAATCCGCAGTCGCTCGCGCCCCCGTCGGCCAGCTCCCGCGCCTCGCTCTTCAGCTCCTTCGGTCCGTTCAGCGCCAACTGGACGCCGATCGCTCGGGCGAGGCTCTGCGCCTGCCACGCCTCCGCGATGACATCCCATTCGTCCGTGCTCCCGGCAAGGGCATGCCGGCTCACTCCGATGAGCCGTTCCGCATCCATCCGCAGCCCCGTTCGTACGACAATCCTGCCCGCGCAACTCCACTACCCAGAGTGAGGGATTGGCGACGGAAAGGCCAGAGCAATGCGGAAATCTCTGGACAGCAGGCTCGTTGTGCATAACTTGCCCACTCCGTAGAGTGACGATCAGGGTGATTCGCGGCCATCCGTCGGTCGCTTGGGCGGGTAGCGGACCTCATTCCGGTCCATCTTGGCGGCGAGTGCCACGAGCGGGTCGATCCCCAGCACCTCGCAAAACTGGAGCAGATAGGCGAGCACGTCCGCGACCTCGTCCGAGACCCGGTGGGCCGACTCCGGGTCCTCCATCACCCGCGCCGACTGCTCGGGCGTCAACCACTGGAAGATCTCCAGCAGCTCCGACGCCTCGACGCTCAGCGCCGCCACCAGATTCTTGGGGGTGTGGTACTGCTCCCAGTCGCGCGCCGCCGCGAACCGGGCCAGTCTGCGCTGCATTCCCGCTACATCGAGTTCCGTCACGGGTCCAGGTCTACCACCGTCACCCCGGCGGCCCCCCGCGCGCGGGAGGCGTCACCGACCGCCCCGACCAGGCCGATCTTCCCCTCCGCGCAGACCGCCGAGGCCAGCGAGAGCAGTTCGCCCGCTTGCCGCCGGTCCAGGCTCCGGTCGAATCCGTCCGCGAGGACGGTGAGCGACCGCAGCGCCGGGGGTACCTCGGAGGTCTGGCCCACGGCCAGCACGCCCGGACCGGTGAGCAGGACGAGCGCGAGCGCCAGATATCTCAGCTCGCCCTCGCCGAGCCGGCCCACGGGAGTGGCCGCCCTGGCGCCCGAGGCGTCCCGGGCGAGCAGCGCCCGTACCGTACCGTCGGCGAGCTGCTCGACGGCGAGTTCCGTCACCGGCCCCGCGCATCCGGCCCGCGCCGCCGCGGCCAGCCGGGCCCGCCGGCGGGCGCAGCCGTCGCCCGAGCGGTCGAGCGTCCGGTCGAGCACCGCCGCCAGATTCTCGCAGCCGCGGCGCAGCCGCCCCATTCCGGCGGCCACCGGATGCCGCATGAGCTGGGGCTGCGGGTCGCAGACGAAGACGGAGCGCAGGGCCAGCACGGTCTGTTCCGCGGCGGCGAGCACCAGCGACTCGCCCTCCGTACGGCCTCCCACCCGCAGCGGGAGCAGCGCCGTGCCGAGCCGGTCGTCGGGCAGCGGGGCCCGGGTCACCGGCACGGCACCTGCCGTGTGCCAGGCCGCCTGGACCGTAGGACGCCCCGGGTCGCGCAGCGCCGTGGTGAGCAGGGTCTGCCCGCGGCCGGTCAACCGTTCGCCGACGATACGGAGTTCGGGCTCGGCCTGGACGGCGAGATCGAGCCGTACGGGACCGACCGGGCCGTCGACGGTGCAGCCGATCCGGAAACCGCGCCGTCCCTGGGCGTCGGGCGCGGCCCGTTCCGGAACGCAGGCGACCGGATCCGGGAAGACCTCGGCGAGGGGCACGCCCGCGCCGAGCCTGGCGAGCGACTCGTAGGCCCGCAGGGCCGTGGACTTACCGCTGCCGCTCGCTCCGGTGAACAGCGTCATGGGGCCCAGGGGAAAAGCCGCTCCGCGATGCGAGGTGAAGGCAGAGAGCCGCAGTTCGGTGATGGTGGGACGCGCGCGGGTTGCTTCCATGGCCGGACCGTATGCGGCCCAAAAGCTGCCGAACCGTTACGCCTTGGCCACCTTCCTACGATCGGGGGACGGCGTCCGCCGCGATCCCCTCGACCTCCGTGCCGATGGGGGCCAGCAGGAAGACGTTCCTGTCGACCCGGTGCATCCCGCTGCCGAGCCCGAAGACGACTCCGCTGCTGAAGTCCAGGATGCGTTTGGCCACATCGGGCTCCGCGCCGGTCAGATCCAGCAGCACCGGAATCCGGGCGATCAGATGGTCGGCGACCTCCCGCGCGTCCGCGAACACCTGCACGCGCAGCACGATGAAGCGCCGGTTCTCCGCCTGGAAGTCCTGGGGGACGGTGCGGTGATCGACCCGCGAGGGCCACTCGTTGCGGCCACGCAGCGGAACGACCTGGGCCAGGCCCTCCCACTGCTCATCGGTGGCGTCGTATCCGTCGTACCTGCCGTAGCGACTCATCGGACCACCCCGCCCGTGCGCTGTGTCTGCATCCGGCCATCCTCCCGCGCCTCACCCGTTCGGCCCAATAGCGACACGGCCCGGGAGGGGACCGGCTTCGCCGGCCGTGACCGGAATCCGCCGACGGGACCCCGCCCCCCGGAGCCTGTCCACCCAAGGGCTGTCCGGCCGGGGTCCCATCCTCACACCACGCGCACTCGGCCTCAACGGGGCGTCACGGACTCCCTCTTCACCTCCAGACCCGCCGGCGCCTCGATGTGCGCCGTACCGTCGGCGGCCACGGAGATGTCCAGGCGCCCGCCCGCGACATCGAGACCCTCCACCTTCAGCGGCCGGTACGCCTCGGCGAACGCGGGCGCGACGGTGAGCGTGCCACCGGGAACATCGGCCGAGAGCCCCAGCACGGACTGGAGGACCACGACGGACGAGGCGGCCGCCCACGCCTGCGGCCGGCAGGACGCCGGATAGGCTGAGGGCACCGAGTCGGTCGCCGAGCCATGGCCGGCGAACAGCTCGGGCAGCCGGGCGTCGAAGCCCGCGGAGGCGGTCAACAGCCCCGCGGCGAGCCCCGCCGCGGCGTCCGGGAATCCGGCCCTGGTCAGCCCGTGCACCGCGATCGCGGTGTCGTGCGGCCAGATGGAACCGATGTGATAGCCGTACGGGTTGTAGCCCACGGAGTCGCTGCTCAGGGTGCGCAGGCCATGGCCCGAGTCGAGGTCGGGCGCGCTGAGCCGGGCGGCCAGCAGGGCGCTCTCCTCGTGGTTGAGCAGGCCCGTGCCCAGCAGATGGCCGAAGCCCGAGGTGACCGAGTCCACCGGCCGCTTGTCCCGGTCGAGGGCGACGGCCGGATAGGCGCCGCGCTCGTCCTCCACCCAGAAGTGGCTGCGGAACCGGTCGGAGAGCCGCTCGGCCCACTCCTCCCACTGGTCGGCGCCGGGCCGGCCGAAGGCGCGCAGCAGCGCGGCGCCGCCGCGGGCCGCCTCGTACGCGTACGCCTGGACCTCGCACAGCGCGATCGGAGAGGTGGCGAGGCGTCCGTCACGGTGCCGGATGGAGTCGCCGGAGTCCTTCCAGCCCTGGTTGGCCAGACCGCGTCCGGTGTGGTCGATGTACTTCAGGAAGCCGTCGCCGTCGGCGTCACCGTGGTCACGCATCCAGGCGAGGGCGGACTCGGCGTGCGGCAGCAGCTGTTCGACCTGGTCGGGGGCGAGCCCCCAGCGCCAGGAGTCGTGCAGCAGCGTGATCCACAGCGGGGTGGCGTCGACCGTGCCGTAGTAGGACGGCGGCAGCGAGAAGTCGTCGCGGAAGTCCTGGGTCCCGCGGCGCACCTCGTGCAGGATCTTGCCGGGCTGCTCCTCGGTGTCCTGATCGGACGTGACGCCCTGGCGGCGCGCGAGCGTACGCAGCGTACCGGCGGCGAGTTCGGTGCCCAGCGGCAGCAGCATCCGGGCCGCCCACAGGGAGTCACGGCCGAAGAGCGTGAGGAACCAGGGGGCTCCGGCGGCCAGGAACTGGTCGGCGGGCGCCTCGGAGTCGGTGAGGCGCAGCCGGTCGAGGTCGGCAGCCGACTGGCTGAGCCAGTGGTCGAAGCGCCGGTCGGCGCTGCGCAGCACCGGGGTGCGCCAGGGCACGCTGTCCGCCGTGGGGGCGGGGAACTGGTCGCCGTCCTCGTGAGCGGCGTCACAGTGCAGAACGGCGGTCCAGACCGCTCCGGGCGCCAGTTCGATGTCGTACTCCAGCCGCCCGGACGCCGGGTCGACGGCGGTGGGCGCCGGGGTTGAGGTGAGGCTTACGGCGAACGCCTCCTTGGACCAGCCGAGTCCGTGCGCGATGGCGGTCGCGGGAACCGGGCTCTGCGGGTGCCCGGTCTTGACGCGCTCCATCGCGGCGAGGTCGGTGGCGGCGGTGACGATCAGCCGGACGCGGACGTTCCGCACTCCCGCGTTGGAGAGTTCGAGCGTCTCCTCCAGCAGCCCGGGGGTGACGCGCCGCCTGCGGTGCAGGGTGACCGCCGGGTCCGGGGTCACCTCGCCGAGGCCGCGCAGCACTCCGCGGAAGGCCGCCCGGTCCGCACCGTCGAAGGCTCCGCGTACCGGCGCGATCGCGATCCCGTCGGCCTCGACCGTCAGCCGGGCCAGCGCTCTGCTGTCGCTGTGGTAGAAGCCTTCGGCGCCGCCGTCGATCTGTCCGTCCGCGTGGGAAATCGCGAAGCTCGGCGCGTACAGCGTCACACAGGCGTCATGCAGGAACGGCTGGAGGCCCTCGGCCGAGCGGACCGCGGCTGCGTCGGAGTTCATAGCGTCGTGGGTCTTGACAGTAGTGGACAACAGAGCAGAACCTCTCAGTCATTGGAGCGTTCCAAGAACCCTAACGACGACATCAGCTCGTTGACAATGGCATTAGAACGCTCCAATCAACTCGTTGATTCGCACGAACCGTTCCGGAGACAGTCATGCCCCGCCCACCCAACGCGCCCCCGACCAAGGCCGGTCCGGTGACTCTGGCCATGGTCGCGCGGCGCGCAGGGGTCTCTCCGCAGACAGTGTCAAATGCCCTCAATTCGCCCGAACTGCTGCGCTCCGAAACACTGGAGCGGGTCCAGCGCACCATCGACGAGATGGGGTACCGCCCGCACCGGGCGGCGCAGACGCTGCGCACCCGCTCCAGCAAGCTCATCGGCTACGGCATACGTCCCGCGCCGGGGAACTCGGCGCCGGTCATGGACCGCTTCCTGCACGCGCTGTCCCAGGCGGCCGACGAGGCGGGCTACCGGATCCTGCTGTTCGCCTCGCCGCCCGGCCACGCCAGTCTGGACGGGCACGAAGAGCTGATCGATCTGCACAGCGTCGACGGGTTCGTGCTCAGCGGCACCGACCGCGGCGACCCTCGTCAGACCTGGCTGGCCAAGCGCGGCATACCGTTCGTGGGCTTCGGACGGATGTGGTCGGGCCGGCAGATAGGCGACTGGGCGGATGTCGACGGCGCCTCGGGCACGGACGCCGCGGTCGAACACCTGGTGGCCCTGGGGCATCGAAAAATCGTGTTCCTCGGCTGGCCGCGCGGCTCCGGTGTCGGTGACGACCGGGCCGAGGGCTGGCAGCGCGCCATGCGCCGGCACGGTCTGCCGGTACGCGGCCGGCGCGCGCAGAGCCTCGATGACAGCTCCTCGGCGCGGGCCGCCGTGGGACCGCTGCTCGACGCGGGGGCGACGGCCGTGATCGCCGCCAGCGACATGCTCGCGATGGGCTGCTACCAGGCGCTGCGCGAGCGCAAGGCCCTGCCGGGCAAGGACGTCGCCGTCATCGGCTTCGACGACTCCCCCACCGCGGCCCTGCTCTCCCCCGGTCTGTCCACCGTCGCCCAGCCTCTGGAGGCCGTCGGCCGCGAGTGCGTACGTCTGCTGCTCGCCCGGATGTCGGAGCCCGGTGCCCCGCCCGAGCGTGTCCTGCTCGAACCGTCCCTTGTCATCCGCGACAGCACACCCGCCCCGGGAAGCTGACCGCGCCCACCAGCGCCCCGGAGCGAAGAACGCTTCCGGGTCACCGATTCACCACACGCCCTTCCAAGGCTTCTGAGTCGCACGTTTCATCTCTTCTGGAGGAATTCATGGTCACCCGCACGGCCGCCGCCGCCGCACTCGTCACCTGCGCGGCGCTCCTGGCCGCCACCGGCTGCTCGTCCAACTTCGACAGTGGCAAGGACCAGGCACAGGACAAGGCCGAGAAGCAGAACCTGACCGTTCTGATCGCCACCTCGGGTGACGCCGAGACCCAGGCCGTGAAGGCCGCCGCCGCCTCGTACGCGAAGACGTCCGGCAACACGGTGACCGTCGAGGTCGCCAAGGACATGAACCAGCAGCTTGCGCAGGCCTTCGCCGGGCACAAGCCGCCGGACGTCTTCTACGTCAACTCCGACCAGTTCGCGAACTACGCCAAGGGCGGCTCGCTCTACGCCTACGGCGACCAGATATCCGACGCCTCGGACTTCTCCCAGCAGCTGCTCTCGTCCTTCTCGTACGAGGGGAAGCAGGTGTGCCTGCCCAAGGACACCTCCACCCTCGGTCTCGCCATCAACTCCGACCTGTGGAAGAAGGCCGGGCTGACGGAGAAGGACTACCCGAAGAACTGGAAGGAACTCCAGAGCGTCGCGGACAAGCTCACCGCCAACGGCGTCACCGGCCTGGTGACCAGCGACGAGTACCAGCGCCTCGGCGTCTTCATGAAGCAGGCGGGCGGCTGGCTCACCGACGCGGACCAGAAGAAGATGACCGCCGACACCCCGGAGAACGCCGAGGGTCTCGCCTTCGTCCAGTCGATGCTGAAGTCGGGCTCGATGAAGTTCGCCAAGCAGGTGGACACCAGCTGGGGCGGTGAGGCGCTCGGCAAGGGCAAGGCCGCGATGACCATCGAGGGCAACTGGCTCGACGGCGGTATGAAGCTCGACTACCCGGACGTGAAGTACTCCGTCGCCCCGCTGCCCGCGGGTCCGAAGGGCGAGGGCACGCTCGCCTTCAGCACCTGCTGGGGCGTCGCCGCCGACAGCACCCACCGCGCCGCGAGCGTCGACCTCGTCAAGCACCTGACCTCCGCCGACCAGCAGCTCGCCTTCGCCGACGCGTTCGGTGTCATGCCGTCGCGGACGAGCGCGCTCACGACGTACGCCGAGCGGACGCCGCAGGCCAAGGCGTGGGTGGACGGCAGCGCGTACGCGCAGGGACCGGTCACCATCGCCGGCTTCGACAAGGTGCTGAGCCAGTTCAACACCGACCTCCAGTCGCTGCGTACGGCTGATCCGAAGAAGATCCTCGCCGACCTCCAGCGCAACGGCGAACAGGCGATCGCGAAGGGCAACTGAGCCCCATGCCCCTCCGTACTGTGCGCGCGCACCGCGCACACCGATCGACCGGCAGGCCGGGCGAACCTGACACGCCCGGCGTGACCGGTACGACCGCGACGGCCCGCGCCCGCGCCCCGCGCGCGGGCCGTCGCGGGGACCAGCGCCGGGAAGGCACCTGGGGCTGGCTGTTCGTCAGCCCCATGGTGGTGGTCCTCGGGCTCTTCCTGGTACTGCCCATCCTCATGGCACTGTGGGTGAGCCTGCTGAACTGGGACGGACAGTCCAACCCGTTCAGCGGCGACGCCGACTTCGTGGGCCTGGACAACTACCGGACGCTGTTCACACAGGACGGTCTCGACCGCACCCTCTTCGCGACCGCCCTGCGCAACAACGCCTATTACGTCCTGCTGACCGTGCCCCTGCAGACCGGGCTGGCGCTGGGCCTGGCCCTGATCGTGAACCAGAAGCTGCTGCGGGCGCGCGGCGCGCTGCGTACGACCTTCTTCTTCCCGTCGGTCACCAGCTCCATCGCCGTGTCCACGGTCTTCCTCTTCCTCTTCCAGGGCAGCGGGGCGGTCAACTCCCTGCTGTCGTGGATCGGGGTGAAGGGACCGAACTGGTTCGCGGACCCGCGCGGGGTGCTCTCCCTGATCCTGGGCGGCCTCGGGATCGTCGATCCCGAACGGCCCTCCGGGATGCTGGCGGACCACGCCTTCATGGGGCTGTCGTGGTTCGAGTGGCTGTCAGGCCCCTCGATCGCGATGTGCACGATCATCCTGCTGTCCGTGTGGACGACCTCGGGCACCTTCATGCTGATCTTCCTCGCGGCGCTCCAGGACATCCCCCGGGAGCTGGAGGAGTCGGCCGCCCTGGAAGGGGTCAACCGCCGTCAGCTGCTGCGGTACGTGACGCTTCCCGCGCTGCGTCCCGTGCTGTTCCTGGTGCTCACCCTGGGACTGATCTCCACCTGGCAGGTCTTCGACCAGGTCTATGTGATGGGCCAGGGGGCCCCGGGCAATACGACGCTCACACCCGCGTTCCTGTCGTACTCCGCGGGCTTCGACAACGCCGACTTCGGCCAGGGTGCGGCGATCGCGTTCGTCCTGCTCACCCTGATCCTCTGTCTGACCGGGTTCCAGCGCTGGGCCCTGCGGGAGCGCGGCGAACGTAAGGGGAGGAAGCGATGAGCGCCGGTGGTACGGCCGTACGCGACCGGGTCGAGCGGGCCCGGCTCCGGCGCGCCGCGCGCAACCCGGCCCGCCCGCCGGTCCTGGGACGGTTCCCGGTCCCACTGCGGGTGGTGGGGTACGCCCTGGTGGTGGGGGTGGCGATGCTCTATCTGCTGCCGTTCCTCCTCCAGTTGGTGACCGGTTTCAAGACGGACCCGGACGCGGCGGCGCATCCGCTCTCCCTGCTGCCGACCACTCCGACGACGGCGGCCTACCAGCGGCTGTTCGGGCTGAGCGAGTCGGCGGACGGTGTGCCCTTCCTGCGCTGGCTCTCCAACTCGGCGCTGGTCGCGGTGATCGTGACCGCGGGCCGGGTGCTGTTCGACTCGATGGCCGGGTACGCGCTGGCGCGGCTGCGCTTCCGGGGCCGCAAGGTGCTCTTCGGCTTCGTGCTCGCCGTGATGGCGGTGCCCGGGGTGGCCCTGCTCATCCCGAAGTTCCTGGTGCTCAACACCTTCGGGATCTTCGACACCTACACCGGCATGATCCTGCCGCTGATGGTGGACGCGGCGGGCATCTTCATCATGAAGCAGTTCTTCGAGTCGGTGCCGCGTGAGGTCGAGGAAGCGGCACGGGTCGACGGGGCGGGGGTGTTCCGGATCTTCTGGTCGGTGGTCCTGCCGATGGCCAGGCCCGCGCTGATCACGCTGACGATCCTGTCGTTCCAGGGATCGTGGAACGAGTTCACGCACTTCCTGGTCGCCACCCAGTCCGGCCAGTACGAGACGCTCACCACGGGTCTGGCCCGCTTCGTCTCGGGCGGTCTCGGCGGCGGCACGCAGTATCCGCTGAAGCTGGCGGCGGCGCTGCTCTCCACCCTGCCGGTGGCCGCGCTGTTCTTCTGCTTCCAGCGCTACTTCGTCAACGGCGCCAACTCGGGCGCGGTCAAGGAGTAGCGGAAACACGGCCGCAGTCCGGCTCCGACACTGCCCCGTCGCCGGGTACGGCGACGGGGCAGCCGTGTACTGCGCCGAAGAGGTGAAACACCCCCACGGCGTCCGGTATGTCCCACAATTCGGCGGCGCCCGCGTCGCGAATGTGTCGGTGACAGAGCGCGTACCCGCGGTGGTGCGGGCGCCGAGGAAAGAGGGGGCGTGATGGGCGCGGAACACATCGACACCCGGCCACTGGAACCCACGACGCGGGACGACATCATGGCGCTGCAGACGGCGGCCTCACTGGAGAACCTCGCGGTCGGCGTCTACCGGACCGCCGCCTCGCTGCCGTTCATCAAAGACGGCAACGCGACGATCCAGGAGTTCATCGCCGCCACCACCCAGCAGCACGAGGAACACGTCAAGGCGTTCAACACGGCCGCCGTCCAGGCGGGCGGCAGGCCACAGACCGGGACCGACCCGAAGTACGCGGCCGTCGTCCAGCAGGCGCTGCCGACCGCCAAAACCCCCGCGGACGTGGTCGCGCTCGCCCTCTCGCTGGAGGACGTGGCCGCGCAGACGTACGCCATGAACGTGGGCCGGGTCGGCACCGCGCGACTGCGCCGGCTCTTCGCCTCCGTCGCGCCCGTCGAGGCCCAGCACCGCGCCACGCTGCTGACCGTTCAGCTACTGCTCGGCTCGGGCGACGGCGATCTGATCGCGATTCCGACGGACGCCGCCGCACTGCCCGCCGCCGTCGGGACGGCCGGATTCCCCGACGCCTTCTATCCGACGGTCAACGCTTCGCCGATCTCCGAAGGGGCCGTGCGGTGAACGCCGCACCCGAACGGGGCGGCCGGGAGCTGCCCGTCGCCGGTCCCACCGAAGAGGCTGGGGCGCGCGGCGCCGACCGCCGGAGGTTCCTGCTGGGGGCGTCAGGCGCGGGGGCCGCGTTCCTGCTGGCGGCCTGCTCCGGCGAGGAGGCCCTGTCCTCGCGGTCGCCCGTCGACCGGGCCAGCGTGATCGCGCACCGGGTCGCCTACCCCGGCGATCTGCGGACGGTCGCGCTGGCGGTCGCGCTGGAGAACCAGGTCGTGGGCGTCTATACGTCGGCGTTGGACGCGGTCGGGGCGGGCAGACTCGGGACCGTACCGCCCGCGCTGAGGAGCTTCCTCGCCCAGGCGAAGGCGCAGCACACCGACCACGCCAGGACTTGGAACGCCGTCCTGACCCGCGCCGGCAAGCCCGCCCTCAGGGATGTGCCGCTCTCCGACCAGAAGGAGATCACCGACACGCTGGCCAGGGCCACCAGCGCCGCCGACGCCGCCGCGCTCGCGTTGCAGCTGGAGGAACAGGCCGCGCAGACCTATGTGATGACCACCTACAGCGTGCGGGGTGCCTCGGAGGTCGAGACCGCGGCCACGCTCGCGCCCGTCGAGGCGATGCACGCCTCGATCCTGCGCTTCATCCTGGGTCAGGATCCGGTGCCCGACGCGTTCCTGCCCATCGACCGGGCGGCCAGGACGAGTCTGCTGACGGTGTGAGGCCGCGGCCCGTCGCGTGCCGGGAGTACGGCGAGCGGCTGCCGCTCGTGCCGCAGGACCGGGACGACGTGCCCGCCGGAGTGCCCGGCCATGTCAGCGCCCGCCGCCGAACGGCGACTTGGCCACGATTCCATGATTTCCTACGCGCCGTCAGGCGTCGCGCCCCCGCTCCCGCCGCTGGGCCAGCACCTCCTTGCGGCGCGCCTCCTCCGCGTGGAAGAGCGCCGCCAGCCGCCGCGTCCTCTCGTCGAGTTCGATCGGCGCGTCCTCGTCGTCGTCCTCGGAGATCAGCCCCTCCGCGACGGCCTGCTGGTGCTGCACCATCACGGGGGGCTGCGGGTCGGGGTCCGAGGGGCGCGGGCCCTCGGGGCCGTCCGGCCCGATACGGACCAGGCGTTCGATCCGTACCACCCTGAACCGCCGTCCCTCCACCTCCACTTCGTCGCCGCGCTCCGCGTCGAGCCGGTCGGCCGCGGCCACGTACGGTGCGCGCCGCTCCGGTTCGAGGCCGAGCTGCCACGGGATCATGACGCGCAGCGCGACGGCGAGGGCGTCCCGCGCGCCCTGCGGTGTGGTGCATGTCCCGGTGGAGTCGGGCCGCCAGCGCCCGGACTCCTTCTCCGCCGTCATGAACGTCGCCGGCAGGAGGACCCCTCCCGGGTGCGTCCGCGCCGCGATCCGGGAATCGTCGCGGATGTCGTCGGGTACCGTGCCCGACTTGCGTACCAGCGAGAGCAGTTCGACCTTGAGAATGCCCTGGGACATACCGGTGGCGATGACGGGGTCGAAGACGAACCCGGCCGTGGGATCCGGGGCCTTGTGCGACTCGCCGCACTCCATCGGGTCCGGGTCGGTCGGGCGCGGGGGCTCAGGTCCGTCGGGTCCCGAGCGTACGTAACACTCCGCGCGGGCGACCCGGTGGCGGACGCCGAGCACGGTCAGCTCGTCGAGGGTCTCCCACTCCATCCGCTCGGCGGCCCGCATGCACTCCTCGTATCCGGCCCGGTCACCGGCCTGCTCGCACTCCTCGGCCCGTCTGCGGAACTGCGAACCCATGTTGTCCCGGCCGTCCTGCGGGGCCAGCCCCGAGAACGACGAGACCAGCTCCCAGCCGCCCGCCTCGCGTTCGCGCACCACTCCGAAGAGCGGCCCGCCCGCCGAGAGGATGTCCGGATAGCTCTCCCGCGCCCGCCATGCCTCCACATCGGCCACCGCCTCGACCGGCCCCTCCGGTCCTGACACCCGGATCGTCCGGTATGCGGGCACGTTCTCACCAAGCTCAGCCATGCCCATGAGCATGCCCACAGGGCCGGGACGCACGGGGCGATTCCATGGAAAGAACCACCGACCGCGTGACACGCTGCCGTACCCGCACATATGTACGCCCATCCGGGCGGGTGCGGAGCCGAACCCGCGTACGGGTCATCGCGGCCGGCGAAGGCGCCAGGGGAGTCTGAGTCCACGGCGGGCGGCCCATCGCGGCAGCGCGGGGCCGGAGAATCGGCGGTCGTACGGGCGCGTGCCGCCGACGTCCGCGCCGACGTCGCCGTCCGGTCCGGTGCCCGTGTCCACCGGAGGGCGCAGACCATCCTTGTCGTACTGGGTGGCGGCGATCGCCGCCACGAGCTGCTCCTCGGTGAAGGTCTCGGAGCCCCGAACATGCGGGACGAAGCCCACGAGGACGCCGTCCTCCACCACCTCGGCCCGCAGCCCGAGCACCTCGTCGATGTCCCAGATCGCCTCGCCGCCCTCGGCGAGCACGACCTGCACCCCGCACTGGTAGACCCCCAGGTGCGCCAGATGGGCCATCACTCCGCGGGCCCGCAGCGACGACACGAGACGGCCGGCACGATCCTCATCCATCCGATGGCCATCTCCCTGTGCGGCAGCTTCTGGACGGATATGTCCTCTGGCACTCATGGTAGGCCGTTTTCCGGGGAGGGCGACTTCCCGTTCGATCCGGCCCCGCCGGGCCGCTTGGCTACCGACGGGGCCGACGGTCAGCGCGAGTACTGCGGCGGTACGCGCCCGGAGGCCCAGCCGGAGACCTCCGGCTCGTCCAGCGAGCGGACCCAGAGGTCCACCAGCGCGACGGTCCGCGCGTCGGGCCAGGGGCCGACTCCCATGATGCGCATACCGGCCTGGTCCGCGGCCTGGATACCGCAGTGGGAGTCCTCGATGGCCAGGGTGTCGGCCGGGGCGGCGCCGCAGAGCCTGGCCGCGGTGAGATAGACGTCCGGATGCGGCTTGGGCCGCATCTCGTGCTCGGGCACCACGATGTGCCCGAAGAGGTCGAGCAGGCCCGCGGTGTCGAGGCAGGACTCGACGACCTCCCGCGGGCAGTTGCTGGCGACGGCGAGCGGAGCGAACTGCGCTGCCGTTTCCACGAGTTGACGTGCGCCGGGCATGGTCATGGGGTTGTCGGCGACCAGGGCGCGGAAATGCGTGAGAAGCCGGTCGGTCATCTCCTCGCCAAGGTCCGAGCGTCCCGCCTCGTCCGCCATCAGGCGTCCGCATTCGCTGTAGTGGAGCCCTTTGGCCCGCTCCGCGAAGCCGGGAGCAGGGGTGAATCCGTACTCGCGCAACGCCAGAATGCGCGCGTCCTGCCAGTGGCATTCGGTGTCCATGAGAGTGCCGTCGCAGTCGAAGACGATGGCTGAGGGAGTCCAGGAAAGGATGCGTTGAGCTGTCATCCGCGTGCTTCCGTTCAGGAGTGCCCTAAAAGCGGCAGCGCTGGCCGCCGCAACGGTGCGAAGCACCGCGGGCGTGTTGGTCACCCGTCGTCGGGCGGGTGCGATCCCAGGCGGGCGCTGCCTTATGGAGAAGGCCAGTTCCGGCGACCGCCAGGAACATAACGATCGCTACGCTAGAGAGAACTACTCTCAGCAGTCAAGTGATTGCATTTAGTGTCTAAATCTGTTTATTGGTAGCCGAGGACCCCAAAGGCCTTCTGCTCGCCGTCCTGGAGAAAGCGGAAGACGCAGGTCGCGTGGTGCGGCACGCACAGAACGCGGGCGGGCGGGGTGTATTCGATGAAGCGCGCCGTCTTCAGCCGACCGGCGGTAGGCCGCAGCAGTCTTCCGCCGCTTTCGAGGGCCGCCGCCTGCCGGGCCGCCTCCAGTACGACCATGCCCGGGACGTGATCCGTCGCGTGGTCGAAGAAGAAGGGATGCCTCATATCCACCGGGTCCACCAGCAGGGCCGCCCCCTCGATCCCGATCACGACATCATGCGCGCCGGTCACCCCCAGCAGCCCGGCATCGGGGCGGACCCGGCCGTTCGCGCACGCGACGGACGGAGCGGCGGCCCCCGCGCGGCCCGCCCGTACGGTGCCGTACTGCTCGGGTTCGAGGAACCGCGCACCGCCGCCGGCCAGCGCGAAGACCGCTCCGTCGGCCAGATAGGAGACCTGGAGACGCAGCCCGGTCGCGGAACCGTCCGGTGCGTGGCGCACCTGGGCGACCTGTACCCGGCAGGTGACGCCGGTGGCGCCGGAGAGCGCCCGCGGCTCGGACGCGGGGTCGAGGTCGAAGAACAGATCGGTGATGATCAGACTCGCGGCCGGCGAGACCCCGAAATACCGAAGCGGAATGTAGATCCCGAGCTGGCGCAGTGTCTCGACGATCATCAACGGGCTGTGCAGATCGGCGCCGTCGCGCGGAAACGTCGGATGGGAACGGGGCCAGGAGGCGGCGGCTTCGAAATCGCCGCTTTCGGTCTGACGTACGTCGGTGAGCAGGACCTCCGCCACGGAAGCGCGATGCACCATCTCGCGGTCGACGGTGCGCGACCAGGACAGCGCCCGGACCTCCCGGACGATGTCACCAACCGATGTATTCATGCGATAAGAACATCGCAATTCTCCGATACGCGCACCCCAGCCCGCCCCCGCCACACGCCGTCACGCCCCGGACGAAAAGCCGCTACATTGCGTGCTGTCATTTAACGGAACGGGAATCCGGGGTACACGTGCAGGTTCGGGCGGAGCAGGTTCGGGCGAAAGCGACGCGCAGGTTTCTCCTGGAGGCCGCGGCACATTTGTTCGATGAGCGCGGCTATGCCGGTACCAGCATCAGCGATATCAGCGCGCGGTCCGGCCGTACCAGCGGGGCCATCTACTTCCACTACGCCAGCAAGGAGAATCTGGCCCTGGCCATTGTGGAGGAGCATTTCGCGACCTGGCCGGAGCTGATCGGCCGTTACAAGGCGGCCGACCGCCCGGCGCTCGAAAGGCTGGTCGCCCTGAGTTTCGATGTGGCCAGGGCTTTCCGTGACGATGTCGTCATCCGCGCCGGATCCCGGCTGTGGGCGGAACGCGCGGCCATCGACGTCACGTTGCCCCGGCCCTTCGTCGGCTGGCTGGAGACGGTCACCGCGCTGCTCGAAGAGGCCCGCGCCGAGGGAGCGCTCGCCGAGGGCGTGTGTCCCGAAGTGGCCGCGCATGGACTGGTCTGCGCCTTCTTCGGGCTGCATACGGTCTCCGACGCCCTGGAGGGACGGCGGCAGATCGAGGAGGGGCTGTCGGATCTCTGGCTGCTGCTCCTGGCCGCGCTTCAGACGGACCCCGACCCGGCGCTGCTGCTCGCGCGGGTACATGAGCGGGAGCGCCAGGAGGGAGCGACGGACGACCGCCGGGCGCGGTTCGCGGGCCGGGTGCTCACGAAGAGCGGCTGACCGCGCGGCCACCGATCGGGGCCAGGTCGCGCCCGGCGGCGTACGCGCGCTCAACCAGCGCCCCTGCCCGGCGAGTTGGGACGTCATGACTGCGGGCAGGGGATATGACGAGGCGGACCGGACGCGCTTCCCACACTGGACACGCGTCCCGCGCCGGACGCGTCCCGCACTGGACGCGCCTTCCGCGGGTGACGGCCGCTCAGTTCTCCTCGAAGTAGGCGTCCAGGACGGCGTCGAGTCCTTCCGTCCATTCCTTGAGCCGGTTCCTGGTGTCGGCCTCGACCTCGGCGTCGAACCAGCGTCGCTCCGACATGTGCACCGTCACCGTGAACCGACGCCCGAACCGCGGTGTCTTGATCTCGACCGCGCCGATCTCGTTCCACCAGAAGTCGGCCTCCTGGTCGTCAAGACGGAACCGGACGCCCTCGCTGTCCGCGGTGATCGAGCCGCGGCGGTCGACGGCCTCGAAGACGGGGCCGTCCTTGACGGGGGCGTCCTTGGCAGGGGTGTCCTCGGCGGAGGAGTCGTCCTGTGAGGGGGCGTTCCCCTCCGAGGAGGCCTCCTTCGCCGCTTCGGCCTTACCGGTGGTGCTGTCCGCGTCGAGGGCGGGCTCATCGGGAACGTCCTCCGGGAGGGCGTCCGAGGGGGCGCCGCCTTCGGGCGCGCGCTCCTCGGACTCCGCCTGCTCCGGGTCCGTCTCCGCTGTCCCGGCGGGGCGGGGGACCATGAGGCCGGGAACGTACGCCGGGTCTTTCCCCACGGCACGCTCGGGCCAGATATTCGAGTCTATGCGCTGCTCCACGTCCGGAAGTATGGACGAGAATCCTGTGCGAGCACAGTCCGGCTCGCGTCCGGCCGCCGACGCGCGGCATCTGGCCGCTCGTACATGGCCGGGTATGTCGGATCGACGCTGGTCATCGTGACGGCGCCGATCTGGACGGCGCGGAAGGCGAGGTGTGGGTTTTCCCGGGGCCGGCGGCCTGGGAACGCGAGAACGCGGGAACAGCAGGAACGCGGCAGGCCGGACAAGCCCTCAGGGCTGTCCGGCCTGCCGCGCAGGGTGTGAGGGCCTGTCAGTAGGGGCCGTTCACGTTGTCGATCGAGCCGTACCGGTCGGCCGCGTAGTTGCTCGCGGCGGTGATGTTGGCGACCGGGTCGTAGCTGTCCGTCGACGTACCGGGCACGTGGTAGGCCTGGAACGTGGGGTCGATGACCTGCAACAGCCCCTTGGACGGGGTGCCGGCGGCGGCGTTGGAGTCCCAGTTGTTGATGGCCGACGGGTTGCCCGAGGACTCGCGCATGATGTTGCGGTAGATGCCGTCGTAGGAGCCCGGGATGCCCTGCGCCGCCATGACGTCCAGCGACTCCCGGATCCAGCCGTCCAGGTTGTCGGAGTACGTCTTCGCGGACGCCTCGACGGCGGCGCCCGTATCGGCCGAGGCGCCCTGATCGGCCGAGGCACTCTGGTCGGCCGTGGCGCTCTGGTCGGCCGTGGCGCTCTGGTCGGCGGTGGAGTCGGCCGGGGCCTGCGACGCGGACTCCGACGCGGACTCCGTGCCGAGCGTCAGCGTGAGACCGGGTTGGATCAGCGACGGGTTGCCGCCGATGGCACTGCGGTTGTCCTCGTAGAGCTTCTGCCAGCCACCGCTGAGCCCGTACGCGTCCGCGATCTTGGACAGCGAGTCCCCCCAGACCACGGAGTAGGTCGCCGGGGTGTCCTGGTGCACGGCGGCGGTCGGAGCCAGGTCCACCTTGGCGGTGGCGGCGGTGTGCTCCGCCGGGGCCGCTTCCGCGGTGGTCGCGGCCAGCAGGGGGAAGGCGAGTGCGGCACCGCCCGTGCCCGCGGTGACGAGGCCTCTGGCGAGGGGACTGTTCTTGGGACGGCGGTGCTTAGCCTTTGAGGCCATGACGAATTCCTCTCCTCCGCCTGCGAGGTGAGCTGTCGGGTTCGGACTGGAGATGCCCGGCCGCACGGTGAATGCGGCTTCACCCCAAGCCGGTCCGGAGTACGGATCGGCGACTTACCTGGGTCCCCCGCTCCTGCCGTACGTGGGTGGGTGTCGGTTTCCGGACGGCGGCAGGATTCGGCGTTCCATCCGGAGTGACGAGAACGTAAGCGAGGACATCGGGATGAAACAAGACCCGAATTCACAACGGAATCCAATTCGCGAATCCGGCCCGGAAAGGATCTCGTTAACCACCCGCTACCGGGGCGCTCAACTCGCCTTCCCTGCGGACGAAATGGGCGAGGAGGCCGACCACTGCGACCCGGCACTTACGTGACACACATCACGCCCATGACGGAAATGCGCAGCTCACAAGGGTCCCGAGAGAGTGGAAAGTCGCCTGAACGCTACAGAAATGGACTTCAGGGAGAACAGCGATAAATCGCCCATAAAGGCACTATGCGCCACACTCGATCCAGCTCCCGCACTCCGATCTATGACCGGGAATGCACGCGCCCCACAGGGCACCTCATCGCACATGATCACGCATTCCGCCGGCCGCCTCGGACGGGCCCTGACGGACCCCGGGCGAGCCACTTATCGTGGCCAATTGAACGCTCGACGCCATTGAATTGGCGGAGCTGTACGCGTTCCTGACCCCCTATCGAGTCCGAACAACGACGGGCCACGTTCCAGTTCCGCGGCAACATTTCACCGAGGAGCTGATCGAATTCAACGATCACCCTTTCACCAAAAGGCAGTTCACGGCCGAAAGGGGAGCGCGGCCCACTCCCACGCTCCCCTTTCGGCCGCCTGTGCGTACAGCGCGCATGCGGTGCTCCACGCTCAACTCGGAGAGCCGGCACACCGGTTCGTCGCTGTCGCCGTCGCCGGGCGATAGCCGGGAAGGCGATAGCCGGGAAGGCGATCGGACCGAGAACGGGCGGAGCGCGGACGCTCCGGCTCGGTGACAGCGGCGGGCCCCGTCGGTCGAGGGCCATGCCAGATTTGCCCGCCATTCCCCTTTCGTGGGTAAAGGTGACATCCAACGTGACCTGGCTCCCGACCGACCGCTTCACGGCCGGCATCGATCCGCCCACGCCTCCGCCCACGCCCCGGCCCACGGCCGCGCCCGTCAGCCCAGGCTGACGGGTCGTTGGCCGATGCCTGGGCTGACGGGCGGGACGCGAGGCTCAGTCCGCTTCCGTGATGTCCTCCCGCCCCGCCGCCGTGAAGCCGAGGAGCGCGCGGCTGCGGGTGGTGTCGAACAGCGAGGCGTGTCCGTCGAGCGCGCCCCGGATCTCGCTGGTGGGGTGGTGCGTCTCCAGCAGTTCGCGGGTGGGCTCCAGGGCGGCGCTGTCGGGCGCGGCCACGTTGACGACATGGTGGCCCGTGAGGTCGGCCGTCAGGGCGGCCCGTACAGCTCGGGCGGCGTCCGGGGTGTGCAGCCAGCCCCACAGTTCACGGCGGTTGGACGCGGGGTCGCCGTGCACCTCGGCCAGCCGTTCCCGCAGCCGGTCGCCCGCCCCGACGAACGGGAACCGCAGCATGACGGTGACCGTGCCGTAGCGCCGTGTCGTGAACTCCGCGGCCTTCTCCGACATGACCTTGGACAGACCGTAGGAGTCGACGGTGAGGTCCGGGTGGTCCTCGTCGACGGGGACGTACACCGGGTGCAGGTCCCGGTCGGCCCACGCGATGCCGACGGCCGCCGCGCTGGAGGCGCCGACCACGCGAGGCACCCCGAGCCGGCCCGCCTCCTGGAACACCAGATAGGCGGCGAGCACGTTGGCGCGCAGTGTCTCTTCCTCCGACACGATGCCGGGCGCCGGGTACGCCGCGAGATGTACGACCCCGGCGAACGCACCCTCCTCCCCCGCCGCCTCCCGGGCGGCGGCGAAGCTCTCCGTGACGGTCTTCGCCTCGCTGAGGTCGCCGGTGACGAACCGGACACAGCCGTCCTCGCCGTCGCCCCGCTCCAGGTCGGCGCCCACGACGCGGAAGCCCGCGCCGATGAGGTCGGCGACAACGGCGCGGCCGATCCCGCCGGCCGCCCCGGTCACCAGTACCGTCCGGCCGCTCCTGTGTACCGTCCGCCCGCTCATCCCTTGACCGCTCCCATCAGTCCGTTGACGAAGTAACGCTGGGCGCACAGGAACAGGACGATCACCGGGACCACCATGATCAGAGCCGCCGCCATCAGCGAGTTGTACTGCACGACGCTCTGCGACTGCATCGCCTGGAGCGCGATCGGCAGTGTGTACGTGTGCGGGTCGTTCAACGAGATCCGGGTGAGCTGATACTCGTTCCAGGTCGGGATGGCCGTGAGCAGCGCGATGGTGATGACGGCGGGCCTGGCCAGCGGCAGATAGATCCGGCTGAAGATCCGCAACTCACCCGCGCCGTCCATCCGCGCCGCCTCGCGCAGTTCCCCCGGCACCGATGTGAAGGCGTTGGTCAGCATCAGGATCGCCAGCGGAGCGCTGCCGTTGACGAACGGCAGGATCAGGCCCCAGTGGGTGCCCAGGATGTCGAGCTTGCTCTCCAGCAGCACGATCGGCAGCAGCGTCACCACTCCGGGCACGAAGAGCAGCACCAGGAACAGCCGGTACAGCCACTTCTTGCCGGGGAAGGCCAGCACCGAGAAGGCGTACGAGGCGGCCGAGTAGACCACCACGACCAGCACGGTCGTCAGGACGGTGACCTTGACGCTGTTGAGGAAGTAGTCGAAGAAGTCGAGCTTGTTCCAGGTGTCGGCGAAGGTACGGAGGGTCGGGTCGTGCGGTATGAGGTGACCGCCCTCCTGCACCTCCTTGTTGGTCTTGAAGGCCGCCGAGACCATCCACAGGAAGGGATAGATACTGACCGCCGCGTAGCCGGCGAGCACGATCCCGACGACGGCTCGGACGGCGGTCCGGCCGACGGGCCTGCGGCCGCCGGTCCGCGGCACGGTCCGGTCCTGGGCGCGGATGCCCACCCGCCGTGGTGGGGAAAGCGTTTCGCCGCTCATCCCATCCTCCTCATCACCCGCTGGTTGATGAAGGCGACGACGAGGGCCGCCAGGAACAGGAGCCAGCCCAGGGCGCTGGCGAGACCCAGCGTCGGGGACAGCTCGGAGAGGAAGGCGAGCCGGTAGGTCTCCAGCCCCAGGACGCTCGTGGAGTCGCCCGGACCGCCGTTGGTCATGATCAGGAAGGACTGGAAGCCCTGGAGGGAGTCGCGCACATTGAGCAGCAGCACGACGACGGTGATCGGCTTCATGAGCGGCCATACGACCGTCGTGGTGGAGCGCAGCCAGCCTGCGCCGTCGATCTGCGCGGCCTCCAGCAGGGAGCTGTCCAGCGACTGGAGTCCGGTCAGATACAGCAGCATCGCGACCGGCACGGCCGACCAGACCATGACGACGATCATGGTGGCCAGCGCGGTGTTCGGATTGCCGAGCCAGCCCTGCGGCTGCTGGAGCGAGCCGAGGCCGACGGTCTTCAGCAGCAGGTTGACGGCGCCGTTGGGCTCCAGGATGTAGTTCCAGGCGAAGTAGACGGCGATTCCGGTCGTCACGTACGGCACGAAGTAGACGGAGCGCAGGACGCCCTGGAAGCGCTTGACCTGGTTCAGGACGAGGGCCAGCGGGAAGGCGACGAGCACGGTGAGCAGGGGGACCGCGATGACGACCCACAGGGTGTTGACCGCGGCCTTCTTCACGATCGGCCAGTACGTCGGGCTGCCCCCGAGCAGATCCGAGTAGTTGCGGAAGCCGCGCCAATTCCATTCGGGCCAGAAGCCGTTCCACTGGGCGAAGCTCAGCGAGAAGCCGTAGACGATCGTGTAGACGCCCATGACGGCGAACAGGACGATGGCGGGGGCGACGAAGAGGTAGCCCCAGGCGGCCTGCCTGCGCTTCTCGCGCAGCCCGCCGAAGAGTCCGCGGCGAGGTGTGCCGCCGTTCCGCTCCCCGGCGGACGAGGAGCCCGTGCCTCTCCCGGTGCCGGCGGCCGTCGCCGTACCGGTTCCGGCCGTCATTTGTTCTGCTCCGCCCAGTAGGACTTCAGCATGGAACTCATCTGGGCACCCGTGCTTTCCGCGCCGCGTGACTTGAGCGGGGTGAACTGGGCCAGTACGGCTCCGACCTTTCCGGGGTCGTACAGGCTGGGACGGTAGGCGGTATAACCGGCGTTGTAGGAATTCTTGCCGGACCCGAAGGCCGCCTCCATGGAATTCAGGACCGGGCCGAGCGCCTGGCTCTGATTCTTGTCGAGATCATTCGGCGGCACATCGAGTGCCTGCTTTCCGAAGTCGGCGGCTACATCGTCCTGCGAGAGGAACTTCAGCCACTGCAGCGCCTTGTCCTTCTTCTCCGATTTCCGGGTGATGGAGAGACCCGTGAGCGAGAAGGGCGAGAGCTGCAGGTCGGGGATGGCTGCGTCCTTCGGCGGCGGCACCGGAAACGTCATGAGATTGTTCGCGTCGTAGCCGTTCTCGGCGAGAAACGCCAGCGTGTAGGTGCCGCCGATGTCGAAGGACGCCTTGCCCTGGGCGAAGGCGAGATCCGCCTCGTCGATCCCCTTGGACTGGGTGCCCGGCATCCAGTACGGGGTCACCTCGTTGTACGTGTTCAGAACCTTCTGGCCGTTGGGCGACGACCAGCCCTGAGCGGCGTCCGGGCCGAAGAGCGCCTCGAACCTCTCCTTCCCGAGCAGGCCGAACGCCATCGGCTGCATCAGCCATTCGAGAGCCGTGGAGGGCTGCTTGATGCCGACGGTCACCCCGCCGTTGTCCGGGTATGCCTTCTTCACCTTGTCGAGGGCGTCGATGAATTCCTCCCAGGTGGCCGGCGCCCGGGTGACCCCGGCTTTGGCCGCGCGGCTCTTGTTCATATAGACGACGCCCTGGGTGCCGACGGTGAGCGGCACACTGAATCGCTGCCCCAGCCGCACACCCTGGGTCTTGGAACCCTCGGTGAGCGACGCCTTGTAGACATCGGGCGTGACCGTGCCGTCCGCGAGGACCTGGGGGAGATACTGGTCCAGCCATTTCCGGTCGACGTCCTTGGAGAGGTCTTCCAGCAGTCCCGCCCCGCCGAACGCGAGATCGTCGCCGTTGGCGTGCACTTCGAGTACATCGGGCAGGTCATTGGTACGGGCCGCGGCCTGAACCTTGGTCAGAAAGGCATCATCCGGCGTCACCGCCTGAATATTCACCTTTGTTCCGGTCTCGGCGGTGAACTTTTCCGCGGCCGCCCGCAAAGCGGCCACATGGGACTGTTTGAAGGTCCACATGGAAAGTTCATCGCGTCCGGAACTGTTCCCGCCGTTCGAACCGCAACCCGCGATCAGCACACCCATAGCGGCGACCGAAGCGAGTATCGAGGTACGACGTGCGGCTGGGAGAAGTCGTATCACGTTCCCAGCGCCTTTCTTCGGGGCTGTCCGTCCAGCTCCTCTATGACGCAGCGAATCTAAATCGACTTGATGTACGGTGTCAACAGTTGTAACACCCGGAAAACACGGACGTGCCATCACCTCGGAGGGAACCCATGACGGCAGCGAATCGAGCGACGGGTACCGGCGCCCACCACGCGGCGGACACCCCCGCCCCACGCGCACCGGAGACAGCGGAGACGGCGGGGACACGGGGAACGGCGGAGACGGCGGAGGTGCTGGCCCAGGCCCCCTGGACGCGATCCGACGCCGACTCCTCGCGGGGCTCCGACTCACTGCGGGTGACGGCGGTCCGTACCTTCCTGTGCGCCCCGCAGGGCTGTCCGTACGTGATCGTGCGCGTGGAGACGAATCAGCCCGGCCTGTACGGGCTCGGCTGCGCCAGCGACCCGCAGCGCACCCTGGCGATCCGTTCGGTCGTCGACGACTACTTCGGTCCGATGCTGCTGGGCCGCGACCCTCAGGACATCGAGGACCTGCACCGGCTGCTGCTCAACAGCGGGTACTGGCGGGGCGGTTCGATCGCCCAGAACGCCCTGGCGGGCGTCGACGTGGCGCTCTGGGACATCAAGGGGAAGGCGGCGGGGCTGCCGCTGCACCAGCTGCTCGGCGGCCGGGCCCGTGAGGCCGCCGAGGCGTACACGCACGTGGACGGCCAGGAGGCCGGCGAGATCGCCGAGCGGGTGCTCGCCGCCGCCGAGCGGGGCTACCGTCATGTCCGCGTCCAGGTCGCGGTCCCCGGTACGGACACCTACGGCACGGCCCCGCGCGACGAGGCCGAAGCCCGCCGACGCCGGCTGCGCGCGGGGAGCTGGGACTCACTGGGCTATCTGCGTCATGTCCCGCCGGTGCTGCGCGAGATCCGCGAACGGGTCGGCACGGGAGTGGAGCTGCTGCACGACGCGCACGAGCGGCTGACGCCCTCGCAGGCCCGGGAACTGGTCCACGAGGTGGAGGACGCGCGGCTGTTCTTCCTGGAGGACGCCCTCGCCCCCGAGGACGCGGCCCACTTCGGTCAGCTCCGCCGGGCCGGTTCGGTCCCGCTCGCGGTGGGAGAGCTCTACCACGACGTCATGATGTATCTGCCGCTGCTGGAACAGCGGGTCATCGACTTCGCCCGGATCCGCATCCCCACCCTGGGGGGTCTGACGCCGACCCGCAAACTCGTCGCGGCCTGCGAGCTGTTCGGGGTACGGACGGCGCCGCACGGCCCCGGTGACGTCAGCCCCGTCGGCATGGCCGCCAATGTCGCCCTGGACATCAGCTCGCCCGCGTTCGGCGTCCAGGAGGCGGCCCCCTTCAAGGAAGCCACCCTGGAGGTCTTCCCCGGTGCGCCCGTGCCGCGCGAGGGGCGCTTGTACCCCTCCGAACAGCCGGGCCTGGGAGTCGACTTCGACGAGTCGGCCGTACGCAGGTACCCGGTGACCGAGCCCCTGGAGCACGACCGCTGGGCGCTGCTGCGCAACACGGACGGCAGTGTGCAGCGGCCCTGACTGTGTGACGTACACGGGTGAGGCCCCGCCGGTCGGCGGGGCCTCACCCGTATCCGCGACCCGTATCCGCGGTTCATCCCCTGCCCGCGGCTCACCCCAGCAGCAGGGATTTCGGCTGCGCGGAGAGCGTCCGGTCCAGGACCAGCGACGCCGCTCCCACGGCCGCGACGTTCTCGCCGACGGCGGTGGTGATGACCAGCGTGGGATGGATCGGCTTGACGAACGGGGACTGCGCGACCATCGGCTCGATGAGCGCGAGGAGCCGGTCGGCGAGGAGGTGCCATATCGGACCGCCGAAGACGATGGTGTCCACATCCAGGAGCGTGGCCGCCGCGCAGACACCCCGGCCGATCCGGACCCCCCAGCGGTCGATGATGCTGCCGGCCCGCTCCTCGCCCCGCTCGGCGAGGATCGCCAGCTGCTCAAGGCCGCGCTGGGCGTCCCCGGGATCCATGGGAGTGAACTCACCGCCGAGCACGCCGAGCGCGATGGCCTCGTCGACCAGGACCCGGGTCGAGCAGGCCGCGCCGAGACCGCCGACCTCCCCGACGTTGCCGGAGACGCCGCGCAGCACGGTGTCGTCGACGACCAGCCCCATGCCGGAGCCCGTGCCGAGGTAGAAGAAGAGGAAGTTACGGCTTTCGGTGGCCGCCCCGGACCAGCGCTCGGCCACGACGGCGGCGATCACGTCCTTGTCCAGCAGGGCGGGGTAGCCGGTCGCCTCGCTGAGCTGGTCGCGCAGCGGGACGCTCCCCCAGCCGGGCAGTTCGGGCGGGTCCACGACCAGCCCGGCCGCCGCGTCGATCGGTCCTGGCGCGGCGATCCCCAGGCCCAGTACGCGTTCCCTGTCGACCCCCGACTCGGCCACCAGCGCGGTCACCGAGGCGGCGATGCCCGCCACGACCTGGTCGGTGTCGCCGCCGCGCGGGGTCCGTTCGCTGCGCTGGGCGACGACCGTACCGAGCAGGTCGAGCAGTACGTACGTGATGACGGCCGGGTCGAGATGCACGCCCACGGCGTACCGGGCGCCGGGGGCGATCCGCAGGAGCGTACGGGGTTTGCCGCTGCCGGTGCTCTGCTTCCCGGACTCGCGGGCCACGCCCTGGTCGAGCAGTCGGCGCGTGATGTTGGAGACGGTCTGCGCCGACAGCCCGGTGGCCTGGGCGAGTTCGACCCGGCTCAGGCCCGCGGAGTGGCGCCGGATCGCGTCCAGGACGACGGATTCGTTGAAGTCGCCCATGCGCGGCAGGTTGGTGCCGCGTCTGATCGACGCCTTCCCGGTGTTCGCCTTCTTGCTGGTCAAAATCCGTCTCCTGGCCCCGTAAAGGGACGGTGGCCAGATGCCGCCGTTCCCTGGGTGCGTCAAATCGATGGAATCGTACCGGCTGGGGCGTGGGACGTGTCCGCAAAGCCCGCTTGTGCCGGTATCAGCCCAACTGCTCGATAAGGACGAGCGACCACGGGCTGACGTCCGTGTCGAGCCGCAGCACCCCGTCCTCACCCGCCGCGACGGTCCGTAGCTCGGTGGCACGGGCCAGCCGGTCGAGATGGGCGAGCTGCTCGCGGGTGGGCGCGGCCGGCGAGCCGAGGGCCCGCCAGGCCCCGATGGCGTCGCCGTGCGCGGAGTCCAGCACCTCGACCCGGAAGGGGGCGCCGGGCGCGAGCGCGCCGATCTCCAGCGTCAGCCGCCGGGGCCGCCCCTTGGCCTGGGTGGCCTCGGCCATGGCCCGGTCGTCGAAGGAGGCCGGCACGGACTTGGGCTCCTCCTCCGGATAGTGATGGACGAGCGCGGTGATCCGGCCGGTGGCGGCCGAGCGGGTCACGACATGGTCCTCGCCGCGCTCGATCAGCTCGTCGCCGAGCGTGTGCAGCATGCGGTACGCGTGGAAGGTCGGCTTGGGGATACCGGGCAGCGTGATCATGCCGAAGCCGCCGTGGAACAGTTCGTCGCCGGCCCCGCCCTCCTCGAAGACGTCCGTGAACGTCCAGTACGCGAGCGAGTCGACCGTACCGATCGAGTGCAGGATCGAGCGCGTGACATAGGTGGCGGCGGGCAGCGTGTCATGGGTGTGGTCGCGCGGCGAGGAGGACGAGGACCACTCGGTGAGATGGATCTCGGCGTGCGGGTACGGGCTCTTGGCGATCAGGTCGCGCAGCAGGGCCAGGTCGACCGGGGTGGCGTCCTTGCCCCGGGTGAGCTTCTCGCCCTGGCCGTGCTCGTCCAGCGCCCAGTCCGTGGGGTACGGGTGGGTGGAGACGAAGTCGACGGGCAGCCCTTCCCCGGCGCAGTAGTCCAGGAAGGCCGCCATCCACACCGGACGCCACTCCAGGTCGTCGATGTCGTCGCGGCCGGCCACGATGCGCCGGGAGACATCCTCGGACTCACCGCCGAAGCGCTCGTCGGGTACGAAGTTGGAGGTGGCGGGGCCGCCGACGCGCAGCCGCTCGTCCACGTTCTTCACCGCGCCCGCGGTGACCTTGTACAGCTCGAAGTACTCGGAGCGGGTGCCGTGGAAGAAGCCCCAGAGGTTCGCCTCGTTCCACACCTCGAAGTACCAGCGGCGCACTTCCTCGATCCCGTACCGGGTGATCCAGTGGCGGGTGATGGCGTCGATCAGCGCGGCCCATTTGTCCAGGTCCACGGGCGGGGCGCCGTGCGCTCCCCACCAGAAGACGGTGTTGGTCTCCCGGGCGAGGGCACGCGGGCTGAAGCCGAACTCCACGAACGGCCGGACCCCGAGGTCCAGGAGGAAGTCGAAGAGCGCGTCGACGTACTGGAAGTTGTAAACAGCCGTGCCGTCCTCACGCTCCGTATACACGAACATGTCGTCGTGGAAGAGGCCGTGGAAGCGGATGTACTCGAAGCCGCACGCCTCGTGGGCCTCGCGGAGCTGGCGCTGCCAGTCGGCGCGCAGCCCCTCGTTGGCGCGTCCGGCGCCGACGACGCGGCTCCAGAAGTGCGGCAGCGGGGTCGCGGTGGCGTTCGCGAGGGCGCTGACCGTGATGTCGCCCGACATGGTGGTTCCTTCCGTCCCGGTACGGCAGGCAGTGTGCTCTGCGACAGACGATAAATCAAAATGATTGATATATCTAATCCCGGAACGGGCCGCGGCGGAGGCTGCCGGCGATACGTTGGATTCCATGTACTCGACGCGAATCTCCCGCCGCGTGAACGCCCCCCGCGCGGCCGTCTACCGAGCGCTTCTCGACGCGGACGCGATCGCGCGATGGCGGGTGCCCGCAGGCATGACCAGCCGCGTGCACACGTTCGATCCCCGCGAAGGCGGAACGTTCCGCGTCTCCCTCACGTACGACGACCCGGCCGGCACCGGCAAGTCGGCCGCGCACACCGACACCTACCAGGGCCACTTCGCGCGGCTCGTGCCGGACGAGCAGGTGACGGAAGTGTTCGCTTTCGAGACGGCGGACCCCGGCTTCGGCGGCACGATGACGATGACGACCACACTCACCGACGCGGGCGGCGCGACGGACGTCCTGATCGTGCATGAGGGGATCCCCGACGAGGTGCCGGCCGCCGACAACGAGCTGGGTACCCGCATGGCCTTGGCGAACCTCGCCCGGCTGGTCGAGGCGGAGGAGCGACCGGACGGTGACAGCACGGCGCGATTGTCCTGAATCAGGCGGAGTGTGAAGAATGGGGAGAATCGACCAGTAAGGGCGGCTGTTCACACGAGACTTAGAGGCGGTGCTCATCCCGCAAACCGTCCATGTGATCAAAGGCGAGGTCCATCAGAGACTCACGAGCTCGCTTCACACTCGACATCTCCTGAGCGAGCTCGGACACGGTCCGTCGGCGTACGGCGCTGTTCAAACGATTCAGATCAACGGTCTCCGCCTCTCCATCGCCGTCGCGGATCTCACGGATGAGGCCGGAGACGGCGTACGCGTGGCGAAGCAGAAGCTCAAGGCAACTGTTTTCGGGCGAGCGCACCTCACGACTGCTGCTGGAGAGGGTGAAGTGGAGCCCGTCGATCGCGAGGTTGTCCGCTGCTCCTCCTACCGCGTCAAGGGCCGCCTGCAGAGCCGGCCAGGTCACATCGCGGACGACGGCCCGGCCGGCCAGCAATGATGTGTATTCCTCATCGAGGAGTCCGACCAGCTCTCGCGTGGTCTTACGCAGAGCCATCAGCCGGTTGAACTTGGCCTCTGCGCGGGACTGCCGTCGCACACGTTCCGCATGTCTGTTCTGCAGTACCGGTACGGCGAAGGTTGCCGCACCTCCCAGGAGAGCTCCACCTATGACACCGACCAACCCGTAGACCGCTGCACTGTCTGCCATACGGACATCGTCGTCGGCCTTGACGCGCTCCGTCGAACCGCGCGCGGCGCCACCGCCCCCAGCGCCGCGCGCTGTTCGAGGCGGGATTGATCTCGAACAGCCTGCACGACTCTGGGCCCCGCCATAGTCTGTGCGCGAACACAGGCAGGAGGGCCGCGCATGGAGGACCTCGGCGCCGCGGACCCGCGGCAGGTCGGCCCGTACACACTCATCGGCCGGCTGGGCGCGGGCGGGATGGGTTCGGTGTACCTCGGGCGCTCGGCCGGAGGCCGTACCGTCGCGGTGAAGGTGGCGCAGGCGGAGCTGGCGCAGGATCCCGGCTTCCGGACGCGGTTCGCGCGAGAGGTCGCGGCGGCGCGCATGGTCTCGGGCGCTTTCACCGCGGCGGTGGTGGACGCCGATCCACGGGCCGAAGTCCCCTGGATGGCCACCGCGTTCGTCGTCGGCGTCCCGTTGCACCGGGCGGTCACCACGCACGGCCCGCTGCCCGAGGACGCGCTACGGACGCTGACGGCAGGCCTCGCCGAAGCGCTCATCTCCGTACACGGCGCCGGGCTGATCCACCGCGACCTCAAGCCCGCGAATGTGATGCTGACCCTGGACGGCCCGCGCGTCATCGACTTCGGGATCTCGCGCGCGGCCGAGGGCACCACGCTGACCCGCACCGGGGCGGTCATCGGCTCGGTGCCCTATATGTCGCCGGAACAGACGCTCGGCCGGGCGCTCACCCCGGCCAGCGACATGTTCTCCCTGGGATCCACGGTCGCCTTCGCGGCCCTCGGATCGCATCTGTACGGCGATGGCCACGCGGCCGGGGTCGGGTACCGCATCGTGCACACCGAGCCGGACATCGAGGCCGTTCCGGCGATTCTGCGTCCCCTGATCGAGGCCTGTCTGGCCCAGGATCCTGGTGCGCGGCCCACCCCGCGGCAGGTGGTCGAGCACATCGAGCAGGTCGAGCACATCGAGCACATCGAACAGGTCGAGCGGGAGAACCGGCCGCTGGTGTCGGGCAGTTGGCTGCCCGGGGCGGTCATCGCGGACATCATCGCCGTACGGGGCCTCATGACGGCCCTCACCCGCGAGCCTCCCGGTCAGGGCCCTGGTCCGGCCCCCGGTGCGAGGCGGGAGCCCTCGGCAGCCGGCCGCCGAAGACTGCTCCTCGGAGTGGGCGGTGCGGTGGTCTCGGCGGTCGGGGCGGGGGTCGGCCTCTGGCTGACCAAGGGCGAGGGCGGCAGGTCCGGAGGCACCGGGGCATCCGGCACGGACACCGGAGAGACCGGGGCATCCGGCACGGACAAGGGATCGACCGGCGCGGACAAGGGATCGACGCAGCCGCGCCGTATCCGGCGCCCCTCGGGTGATGTTCCCGAAGGCCAGCTGGCCTGGAAGGTGAACCAGTCCGCTGCCAGCCCGCAGGTTCTCTCGGCCAACGGGGTCGTGGCCTGCGTATCCGGAGAGGCCGTCTGGGGAGTCGACGACAAGGGCGACAAGAAGTGGACCGTGGACGGCGACACCGGCGGGTACGGCATGAGCTTCGCGGTGCACGACGCGATGCCCAAGACCGTCGCCGCGGTGGACGGGGGTCTGCTGTACGTGGCGGGGTCGAAGAGTCTGAAGAGCGCGCTGGCCGCGATCGACATGGCCAAAGGGGAGGTCGTGTGGACGGTGGCCCTGGACCGGCCGTACGCCCAGGGGGTGCTCAGCTTCTGGGGGATCCGGGAGGGCCGGGCCTATCTCACCGGCCTGGGCGGCGACCAGGGCCCGGCGCCCAAGGGGTATCACGTGCGGGCACTGGACCTCGCCGACCGCGGCACGGCCTGGGTGCACAGCGAAGCGGACCTGCTCATCGACTCGGCTCTGCCGTTGACCGGCGACCACGTCCTGTTCAGAACGGAACGCTATCTGAAGGCACTTGACGGCAGCGGCAAACCCGCCTGGGAGCAGAAGCTGGCCGCCACGCTCGCCGCCACCGAGAAGCACGTCATCGTCTTCGGCGACCGCGACACCCTGTACGCCCTGGACCCGGCGACGGGAGACAAGGTGTGGAGCGCCGAGGGCGCCGCCGAGGCCTCCAACCATGGCGACGGCATAGCCACCAACAAGGACGGCAGCCTCCTGTACGGCCTGTGGCAGGACGAGGACGGCGGGCACTCGCTGCGCTGCCTGGACAGCGCGACCGGCACGACCCAATGGCAGGCTCCGGTCCCGGCCGGGCCGAAGGACGCCAAGGGCTCCGGCGTCCGCCTGCTGTACGGGGACGGAAACCTGTACTGGATGGCGTCGGACGCTGTCGTCTGGGCCGTCGATCCGGCACACGGCAAGGCTCGTTGGAAGTACACGGGGTTGCGCGGAAAGAACCCCGTCTTCCTTGCGTGGAGCGCCGGCGACGGCCGCCTGTGCCTCTCGGATCCGGCTGCCAACACGGTCGCCGCACTGCATGCGAACGGAGCGTAGGAATGCGGCCGTTGGAGCACGCGGACCCACGGCGGATCGGCCCCTACCGGCTCCTCGGCCGCCTCGGGGCCGGAGGCATAGGGGTGGTCTATCTGGGACGGTCGTACGGCGGCCGTACGGTCGTGGTCAGACTGGTCCGCGCGGAGCTCGCCCATGACGCCGGGTTCCGAGCCCGCTTTCGTGCGGAGGTCGCGGCGGCGAGGGCGGCGTCCGGAGCCTTCACCGCCCCGGTCATCGACGCGGACCCGGACGCCGTCACGCCGTGGCTGGCGACGGTGTTCGTGCCCGGCGTCTCCCTGCACGAGGCCGTGCGGCTCGACGGCCCGCTGCCCAGGGCATCGCTGCTCGCGCTGGCGGCCGGGGTCGCCGAGGCCCTCGCGGGCATCCACGCGGCGGGCCTCGTCCACCGGGATCTCAAGCCGGGCAATGTGCTCCTTGCCCTGGACGGGCCGCACCTCATCGACTTCGGCATCGCACGGGCCGCCGACGGCACGAGGCTCACGGGCCCGGGTCTTGTCCTCGGCACGACCGCGTACATGGCGCCGGAGCAGGCGACGGGGCGGGTGCCGGGGCAGGCCACGGGGCGGGCACCGGGGCAGCCCACGGGTCAGGCGCCGGGGCAGGCCGCGGGTGAGGCGCCGGGGCAGCCGCTCACGCCTGCCTGCGACATGTTCTCCCTGGGCGCGACGCTCGCGTTCGCCGCGAGTGGGTCGAGTGTGTTCGGCGAGGGGCTCGGCCCCGACGTTCGGCGGCGGGTCGTCGGCGGCGAACCTGATCTTTCGACAGTGCCGGACGAGCTGCGACCACTGGTCGCGGCCTGTCTGGCGAAGAGTCCCGCGGACCGCCCGACCCCCCGGCAGGCGATCGAGTTCCTCCCCCGGGGCGTGCCGTCGACGGCGGCCGGTGCGTGGCTGCCCGCCTCTCTGATCACCGCCATCGAGCGGGTGGCGGCGGTCATGGTGCCGTCGGGGCCGTCCACCGAGCCGGCTGAACCGCTGTCCGTACAAGCGCCGTCGAGCCCCGCGGCCGAGCGGCCGGGCGCCGCACCGGCCCACGCGATCGCTGTTCCTCCGCCGCCCCTTCCCCTCACGCCGCCCCGTCCTCTGCCCCTGCCGTCCTCGCCGGGCTCTGTGGCGGCCCCGGGGCCCAGCCGCAGAAGGGTCGTACTGGGCCTGACGGGTGGCGCGCTGGCGGGCGGCGGCACCATGCTCGCGCTGGCACTGCGGGGCCGGCCCTCGGACGGGGCCTCCGGCAACGGTGAGGACAGGAAACCCCGGCGATCCCCGGATCCGAAGGACCCCGGGCGTGTGCTCACCACCAAGACCGCCGCGACCCCGCTGTGGACGGCCGAGATCGACGAACGGCTCCTCCATGTGGTGGGCGCGGACGAGACCGTCATCGCCGTCGGCACCAAGAATCTGCGGGCCTTCGACCGGGACGGGAAGCCCCGTTGGGATCCGCTGCGCAACACAACGAGCGCGGCCGTCGCGGACATGGGCGGCAACCCCGTGGTCCTCGGCGACGGCATGGCGTTCGCCGTGGATCACACGGACCAGCTCAAGCCGACCGGACGGACCCTCATACTCAGGGCCGTCGATCTCGCCACCGGCACCGAGAAGTGGGCTCTCGACCGGCCGGCCGACGGGGTCATGATCGCCGGCGCCCATGCCAAGCCCGACGGGCTGGTGTACGTCACCGGGTCCTCATATTCCAGGACCGCGTTCGTCTGGGCCGTGGACCCCGCGACCCGGAAGATTCGCTGGACGAAGGAATTCGACAACGTGGCGGGCCAGTTTCTCCTGATGGTGCCCTCGTCGGGCGAGCAGTTGCTGTGGCGCAGCAGCACCAGGGTCGATCAGAGCGCACCGAGGATGTCCGCGCTGGACGCGGAGTCGGGCGGTGAAGCCCTGTGGCAGCAGCCCGTCCCGGGCAGCGGTAACACCCTCACCATGGTGATCGACTCGCTGCGTGTCCGCTGGTCCGACGGACCGCACTGCTCGGCCGGCGGGTTCTTCCTCCACCTGGCTGGGCGCCTGTACGCGGTGGATCCTACGAACGGGCAGGTGGCCTGGAGCTCTCCCGACTCGTTACCGGTCACGGCGGTGACTGCCTCTCCGGACGGGGAGACCGTGTACGACGCCAGAGTCGTCGACAAGAGCGGCGTCCTCGTCCGTGCCTTCAATGCCCTTACTGGCGCGGTGCGTTGGGCCGGGACGCTGCCGGAGGCCGTGGAAGAACCGGTCGGGCTCCAGTGCGCGGACGGCAACCTGTACGTAGGGTCGATCGGGCGTGTGCGGGCCTTGGACGCGGAGAGCGGTACGGCACGATGGAATTACGACTTCGCCGCGAGCACCGACGCGCTGTGGACGACATACGTCCCGATGTGGGCGGGCGGCGGACGGCTCTACGCCGGGTCGGACAAGGGCCTGATCGCTCTGGACGCCGAAGGCGGGTGAGCTGGGCAGGGGGCACCAGGGCGCGTCCTTCGCGGTTTGCCGATCAGCGTGCTGATCGGCAAACTGTGCTGCGTTCGTTGTCCCGTGCCACTGCTACAGAAGGCTGAGCGCGTGCCATCGATCCTTGACTGCCGTCGCCCCTACTTGAGTGCCGTCGGCTCGACTTGAGTGCCGTCGGCCCGATCAGCCTCGCTGCCGCCACCGGCGTACCAGGCGGCGCAGGCGCACTCTTTCTCGACGGGGGCGCGACACGGACGGCCGTCGGCCCCTCTCCCGCACCCCGCTCGCTTCGTGGCCGTTCCGCGGCCAGTGACCGTCCGGCGACAGCACAGGGGACTGGCGCTCCGCCTGTGCCTTGATCTCCCAGTGGGACTCGTGAGCGGTCACGCGATACGCCTCCTCCCACGAGGCCAGCGCCGCGGCGACCGCCACGCCCGCTGTGCCCCGGCGTCGAACGTGGCATGCCAGCCACACGAGAGCGGCAAGGACCGCGGCCAGGCCTCCGAAGATCACCAGCAGCGGCAGGACATTCCCCATGGCGCCGAGGCTACGTGCCCCCGCGACTCGGTGTCACTCTTCTCCGCGAGCACGTACCGAATCCCGTGCCGGCCCCACCGAACCCGTCACGAACGCGTCACGAGCGCCTCAGCCGTCACGCTTTCCCGCGATCGCCCGTGCTGTACGGGCGGCCTTCTCCTCCGCGTCGGCGAGGGCTCCGCTTCCCATGCCGAACAGACCTTGGCGCAGGAACACGGCCAGGCCGTGCGCGGCAGCGGCGACCCGGAGCAGCAGGTCGAACGCGTCGTCCGCGTCCGCGGCCAGCCGGCGCGTCACCGGCAGCAGGAGGCCGGCCACCTCGTCGCCCGCCGAGGCCAGTTCGGCGAATCTGGACTTGTCGAGGCCCGCGTTGAAGGTGATGTCGAACAGGGCGGTTTCCTCGGCGGCGAAACGGACGTAGGCGGACGCGAAGGACGCCAGCTGTTCGACAGGGTCCTCGCTGCCGCTCACGGCCGCGGCGAAGCGGTCCCGTTGCTCGCGATACCCCTGCGTGGCGAGGTCCGCCAGCAGCGTCTCCCGGTCGGCGAAGTGCTTGTACGGAGCCGCGACGCTCACTCCTGCCCGGCGGCTTGCCTCGGCCAGGGTGAAGCCGTGCGGGCCTCGTTCACCGACCAGTTCGAGGGCCGCCCGCAGCAGGGCGTTGCGCAGGTCTCCGTGGTGGTGGCCGGTGGGACGCCGCTTGACGGGAGCGCTCATGCCCGTAAGGTTAACATCACTTACCAGGTGAAAGGCATTAACCATGGGAGTTGCCATGACCACTGCTCGTTTCCACCACATCAGCCTCTCGGTCGCCGACCTCGCCGCGCAGGAAGCCTGGTACGCCGACGCCTTCGGGCTCACGCAGGTGGAGGAGCGCCTGGAGATGCCCGAAGCGGGAGTCCGTACCGTCGTCCTGAGCGATACGGCGGGCCTGCGCGTGGAGTTCGTCGAGCGACCCGGCTCACGCCCGGCCGCGCACACCGACCCCTTCACCGCCACCGCCGTGCAGACCTTCACCCACCTCGCGCTTCAAGTCCCGGATCTCGACGGCGCGTTCGCGCGCCTGACGCGTGACTGCGACGCCGTCCCGGTGTCGTCCCCGGCGCCCGGCATCAGCGAAGGCATGCGGTACGCGTACGTGGCCGACCCGGAAGGCAATCTCCTGGAGTTGATCGAAACGGCACGGGACTGACCGGTTCGGGCAACGAGACCGACGTCGTCGACCGCCCCTCCGGCACGCCGCACGGGGTGGCCCGCTACGCCGTCGACCCGGAGGGCGCGCGACGCCTGTGGGACCAACCCGTCGCCGTACCGTCCCTGCGGTCCATCACACGGGCCCAGCAAACATCCGGATGTGGGGCACGTCACTTTTTGGACCGCCGCGGCGGTAGGGCTGCGGCCCGCAGCAGGGTCAACGATGTGTCGAGTGCCGCCTCCAGGTGGGCGATGCCGCCGGTGGACATCAGGATGGTCACCCCGCCCTGCACCGCCGCGACCAGCGCCGCTGCCGTACGGTCGGCGTCCAGGTGCCGGTCGATGTCGCCGTTGTCCTGCATCTGCCGGATGCCGACGCGGAGGGCCGTCTGCCACTGGCCGATCAGCCGGCTCGTGAGCGCCTGTGCGGCGGGGGTGGCACGGCCGAGCTCGGTGATCAGCACCCCGAGCGGGCAGTTGACGCCCTGCTGCTCATAGCGCCGTACGACCGCGTCGCGCCAGTCCTGCCAGGCCGACCAGGTGCCCAGGTTGCTGAGGTGGGGTTCCTGGTCCTCAAGGACACGGTCGGCCTCGCGGGCGGCCACCGCGAGGAGCAGCTCCTCCTTCCCGCCCGGGAAGTAGTGGAAGATCTGGCTCTTGCTGGTCGCGGTGCGGGCGCGGATGTCGTCGAGGGTGGTGCCCGCGGCGCCCCGCTCACGGATCTCCTCAGCCGCGCCTTCCACGATGCGCCGCCGGGTCTCCATGCCCTTGCGGGTCAGTCCCGGCGTGGTGGCTCTGCCGGTGGTCATGGGCGCCTCCTCCAAGCGTCACCGTTTGGACTTGCCGGTCCATTTTACGCGAGGCACGCTGGCCCGCAGATCCAGAAGAAAGGTGCCCGACATGCGCGCCATCGTGGTGGAAGAACTGGGCGGCCCGGAGCGGCTGCGGATCGCGGAGCGACCCTCCCCCGAGCCCGGACCGGGGGAGATCCTCGTGGACATCGCGGCGGCCGGGGTGAATTTCATGGACACCGGAGCGCGCCGGCTCGGCGCTTCCACCGGTGAACTCCCCTTCGTGCCCGGGGTGGAGGGCGCCGGCCGAGTGAGCGCGCTGGGCGAGGCCGTGACCGGTTTCGCCGTCGGCGACCGAGTCGCCTGGGTGTACGCCTGGGGCTCGTACGCCGGGCAGATCGTGCTGCCCGTGGACAGCGCGGTACCGGTGCCCGACGACATCACCGACGAGGCGGCGGCGAGCCTCATGATGCAGGGCATCACCGCCCACCACTTCGTCACCGAGGCCGCCGACGTCCGGCCCGGCCAGGTCGCCGTCGTGCACGCCGCGGCCGGTGGGCTCGGCCAGAAGCTGACCCGGCTCATCAAGGCCCGGGGCGGCACGGTCATCGGCATCGTGTCCGGCGAACAGAAGGCCGAGACCGCCCGCCGCGCCGGCGCCGATCACGTCGTACTGTCCACCGGCGCGGCGTTCGTCGAGCCGGTGCTCGACCTGACCGACCGGGAGGGCGTCCACGTCGTCTTCGACGGTGGCGGCGAGACCACGTTCCGCGCCTCCACGAACGTACTGCGCCGGCACGGGCTGCTGCTCTACTACGGGGCGGTCATCGGCGCGGCCCCCGTGGTGAACATGCGGGACCTGCCGCGCAGCATCAAGGTGTCCTATCCGGTCTTCCGCGACCACATCCCCACCCGTGAGGCGCTGCTGCGCCACAGCACCGACCTCTTCGACCTGGTGCGGCGCGGCGTCCTCGATCCCGGCATAGGCCGCCGCTACCCGCTGAAGGACGCCGAACAGGCCCACCGAGACATCGAGTCCCGCACCACCACCGGCAAACTCCTGCTGATCCCATGAACCCTGGTCCATGAGCCCGCCCCCGGCTTCCTGGAGGTCGAGTCGCACGCCGCTCCGCCGCCCGGCGGCGGGCCCGGCACCGCCTGGAACTGGCGTTCGGGCTCGTCGTGGGAGTCGGCGATCGGACCAAGGCTTGCTGAGCGCTTGACCGAGGTCTAGCGTGACGGACGTACCAGACACCGCTTCCTGCGCCGGAGGACATTTCGAGGCCGACGAAGGATCGTGGGCTGCCACGATCGGTCATCACCCGACTGGTTGTGTCTCCGCGCGCGCCGGAACGGCCACTGTCTCCTCGTACCGCTCGTACCCCTCCGCGTTCGTTCATCACCGCACCGGGCCACCTCGCGCATGACCGTCTGAGAGTCGTCACATGAAAGCCGCCACCGTCGCCCAACCCTGGAGTGCCGAGGCCGGCGACGGGCCGGAGCCCACCCCCGGCCCCGGGACGTGGTCACCGCAATCGCCGTCGGCGGCATCCGGGAGAGTCGCGGTCGGTGATCGAACGGACCGGTGGTCACGGTGACGCACCCTCACCACCTCGACTCGCTCGGGCAGGGCACCTGCGATGCCCCGGCGGAGACGGCCTTCTCCGCACTGCGCGACCGAGCCCGCGCTCTCGCGGAATCCGGGCGGCGGGCGATTCTGGGGATCGTCGGGGCACCCGGTTCCGGAAAGTCGACCCTGGCGTTCCACTTGGCCGCCGCGCTCGGCCCGGACACCGCCGTTGTAGTGCCCATGGACGGCTTCCACCTTGCCAACGGTGAACTGAACAGGCTGGGCCGTCGCCAGCGGAAAGGCGCACCGGACACCTTCGACGCCGCAGGCTACGCGGCGCTTCTGCGCCGGCTGCGCGACCAGACGGAGAACTGCGTGTACGCCCCTCGGTTCCACCGCGAGTTCGAGGAAGCCATCGCGGGCGCCATCCCGGTCCCGGCCGGGGTGCCCCTGGTCATCACCGAGGGCAACTACCTGCTGCTCGACGACGGCCCTTGGGCGGGCGTCAAAGCGCTCCTCGATGAAGCGTGGTACGTCGCCACCGATGAGGCGACCCGGCTGAACCAGCTCATCCAACGGCACGTGGCCTATGGGAAACCCCTCGCGGAGGCCCGCGCGTGGTCTCTCGGCAGCGACCAGCGCAACGCCGATCTGGTCGCCGCCACCCCGCACCGAGCCGACCTGGTGTTCTCCCCGCCGCTTCTTGACCGGATACCGATCGACCAGGTGCCGAACCGCACCGACCCCGACTCCTCCGCCGGGCACCATCCCCTGAACGAGTAAGTCCGCGGTCCCGTCCGCCCGGGACGTATCACCAACCCGACGATCCTCCGGAAGGCGATCAGCGGCGGCGACCCGCCCGCTGCCGTACGTATGCCATACGCCGGACCACTACCGGGTCTTGGCCAGCTGGGTCCGGAAGAAGTCGGTCAGCTTGGTGACGGCGGGGCCGACGTAGGGCTCCTTGTCGTAGAGGTCGACGTGGCTGGCGCCATCCACCCAGTGCAGTTCCTTGGGACCGCGTGCGTTCTGGAAGGCTTCGACGCTCATCCAGGAGGTGACGGCCTCGCGGCCGACGATGAGCAGCAGGGGGCGCGGGGCGATCAGGCCGACGAAACGGAACCCGTCGAAGAAGGCCATGCGGTCGACGCTGGACCAGGTGAAGGACCTCGCCGAGCGCGGGTGCTGGGCGCGGGGCGTGCAGTAGTACTCGAAGCCCTCCGCGCCGTGCCCGCCGCCCGCGGCCTCGGCCTCCGCGGAGGTGTTGGGGAAGAGCGGGAAGACCGGGACGCCCTCACCGCGGGCCTCGGCAGTGCGGGCAGCCGCGGCCGCGTCGAGCATGGTCCGGAAAACGGCCGGGTCCTGGGCACCGTCGGCGCCGTCGCGGAACTGGCGGGCGATGTCGACGGCGGAGACGGCGCCAACGGCCTTGATGCGGTGATCGGACGCGGTCGCGGTCAGGGCGTATCCGCCGGAGGCGCAGATGCCCAGTGCCCCGATCCGGTCGGAGTCGACCTCGTCGCGGGTGGTGAGGAAGGAGACCGCGGCTTTGATGTCTTCGACCCGGTGGGCCGGGTCCTCCAGGCCACGCGGCTCGCCCTCGCTCTCCCCCTGGTAAGCGGCGTCGAAGGCGAGGGTGACGAAACCCTGGTCGGCCAGGCGCCGCGCGTAAAGGCCGGCGGTCTGTTCCTTCGCGCCGCTGCCGGGGTGGCTGACGACGATCGCCGGGCGCGGCGCCCCAGCCTCGCCATCCGGTGTGTACAGGTGTCCGGCGATCTTGATACCGGCGCTGGGGAAGCTGACGTTGGTCCGCACGGTGGTGCTCCAGTCGCGAAAAAAGAGGGAGCGGGCTCGCGGTGGGGCGGGCTCCGGTGGCCGCCCTGCTCGCGGCCACACAGCAACGATGAAGTCGGCGGTTCCGAGGTACCAGGGAGAGCGTTGCCTACGGAAGCCATTACCAGGCTCGTCGCTGGTTCGCGCCGGCCCCCGGAGTCGAGGGACACCGAGACGGCGGTCCCGGACGGCGACGAGTCGGACGGTCCCCCGCGTTGCCCTCGATCCGCTCGCCGACACCCCACGCCCGCCCGGACGAACCACCCCGCCCGCACACCACCCGAACCCGCAGGTCAGGCGCCCTTTTCAGCAGGCTCAAGGATCGCGACGCACTCCACATGGTGCGTCATCGGAAAGAGGTCGAAAGCCCGCAGCGTGCGCGGGCGGTAGCCGCCCTCTCGGAAGTACGCCACGTCGCGGGCGAGCGCGGCCGGGTCGCAGGCGACGTAGGCGATGCGGCGGGCGCCGAGGCCCGAGAGGTGCTTGACCGTCTGCTTGCCCGCGCCCGCGCGGGGCGGGTCCAGGACGATGAGGTCCGTCTCGGTGATCCTGGTGCGCGGCAGTACCTGGTCGACCTTGCCCTGTTCGATCCTGACCCGGGGCATGTCCTGGAGGTTGTGCCTGGCATCCTCGACCGCGCGCTTGCCGGATTCGATGCCCAGCACCGCGCCGGTCTCTCCGACGCGCTCCGCGATCGCCCCGGCGAACAGGCCCACTCCGCAGTACAGATCGAGCGCGGTCTCGCCCTTCCTCGGCATCAGGCCCTGCATCACGGCCTCCACCAGCAGCTGCGGAGCCTGCGGGTGCACCTGCCAGAAGCCGCCCATGCCGACGCGGTACGTACGGCCGTCGGCGCGTTCGCGGACGAAGGCGCGGCCGTGGACGCGGTGCACTCCCCCGTCGCGCTCGTCCACCCGCAGCACGGACACCGGCTTGTCCAGCTCCACCAGCGGCAGCCGGCCGCCCTCGCGCGGGGTGAGGATCACCTGACGGTCGCCCGAGCCCGACGCGGCGATCGCCTCGACCGTGGCGATCTGCGGCCACTCGCGTCGCTCGACGCCCAGCTCGCTGACGCCTTCCGTGGCGATCATGCAGTGCTCGACCGGCTCGACCTCGTGCGAGCGGTGCTTGCGCAGCCCCGCGTGTCCGTCCTCGTCGACCGCGTACTGCACGCGCGAGCGCCAGGCCGGCACCTCGCCCGCGGGCAGCTTGTCGCCGGGGGCGGGCATGACCGTACCGTCCCAGCCCGCCTCCTCCGGAGTGAGGCCCGCGAGCCGCTGGAGCTGTTCGGCGATGACCTCGCCCTTGAAGCGCCGCTGCGCGCCCGGCTTGGCGTGCTGCCAGTCGCAGCCGCCGCACCTGCCGGGGCCCGCGTTCGGGCACGGGGCCTCGACCCGGTCCTTCGACGGCTCGATGATCTTCACCGCGTCGGCGCGGAGATAGCGGGAGTCCTCGTCGCCCTCCGTCACGCGCGCGACGATCTTCTCGCCGGGCAGGGCGTGCCGTACGAAAAGCACACGGCCCCCGGCGGTACGGGCGACGCAGTGGCCGCCATGGGCGACGGGGCCCACCTCGACCTCGTACTCCTCCCCGATCAGCGAAGCCTGCGGTTCTGTTGACATGGGGGGTGGCTCCAAAAGATCAGAGGTGAGGGAGACAGAAGATCACATGCGGGGGACGGGGAGGCATGGACGGCAGCCCACCGGACAGCGCATCGGACAGCCCACCAGTCTACGTGCGCGTCACCCACCCGGCCGCCACCAGCCGACGCCTCCCCCCTCCAGCCTGCTCAGTCCTTCCGCTCCGGCTCCTTCGGCCGCGAGTCCAGCCGCGAGTCCACGGGACCGCGCCTGACCGCGCCCGGCACCACATACGCGGGGCGCCGCTTCGCCCGCTGCTTCGCCAGCTCCGAGGACTCCAGCTGGTACGGCACCGACGTCACCATCACCCCCGGGGTGAAGAGCAGCCGCCCCTTGAGCCGCAGGGCGCTCTGGTTGTGCAGCAGATGCTCGTACCAGCGGCCGACCACATACTCCGGGATGTAGACGCTGACCGCGTCGCGCGGATTCTCCGAGCGCAGACCGCGTACGTACTCGATCACCGGCCGGGTGATCTCGCGGTACGGGGAGTCAAGGATCTTCAGCGGTACGTTGATGCCGCGCCGCTCCCACTCCTCCCTGAGCTGCTTCGTCTCCGCCGCGTCGACATTGATGCTGAGCGCCTCCAGGGTGTCCGAGCGCATCAGTTTGGCGTATCCGAGGGCGCGCAGCGTGGGCTTGTGGACCTTGGAGACCAGGACGATCGAGTGCACCCGGGACGGCCGGACGCTGTCGTCGGACGGTCCTTCGGCGGCGGCGATCTCCGCGGAGACCCGGTCGTAGTGCTTACGGATCGCGGTCATCGTCCCGTAGAAGATCACCATGCCGAGCAGCGCGACCCAGGCGCCATGGGTGAACTTGGTCGCCAGTACGACGACCAGCACGAGCCCGGTGAAGAAGGCACCGAAGGTGTTGATCGCCCGGGACCGGATCATATGGCGGCGCTTGGCCGGGTCCCGCTCGGTCCGCAGATGGCGGTTCCAGTGCCGGACCATGCCGGTCTGGCTGAGCGTGAAGGAGACGAAGACACCGACGATGTAGAGCTGGATCAGCCGGGTGGAGTCCGCCCCGTAGAGGCCGACGAGCAGCGCGGCGGCCCCGGCCAGCACGACGATGCCGTTGGAGAAGGCCAGCCGGTCGCCGCGGGTGTGCAGCTGGCGCGGCAGATAGCGGTCCTGGGCGAGGATCGAGCCGAGCAGCGGGAAACCGTTGTACGCGGTGTTGGCGGCCAGGAAGAGGACCAGCGCGGTGGCCGCGGCGAGCAGGACGAACAGGAACGTGCCGCTGCCGAAGACGGCGGCGGCGACCTGGGAGATCACCGGGTTCTGGACATAACCGGAGCCGACCGGGACGCCGTCGCGGAGCAGATCCGTGCCGGGCGACTCCGCCATCTTCACATCGGTGGCCATCGCCAGGCCGATGATGCCGCAGAACATCGTCACGGCCAGGCCGCCCATCAGGGCGAGGGTCGTCGCCGCGTTCTTGCTCTTCGGCTTGCGGAAGGCCGGGACCCCGTTACTGATCGCCTCGACGCCGGTCAGCGCGGCGCAGCCGGAGGAGAAGGCCCGCAGCAGCAGGAAGACCAGCGCGAAGCCGGCCAGGCCCTGGTGCTCGGGCTTGATCTCGAGGCCGGACGTCGGGGCGCTCATGGTCTCGCCGAGTACGAGTCCGCGGAAGGCTCCCCAGACGATCATGAGGAACACCCCGCCGACGAAGACATACGTCGGGATGGCGAAGAGCTTCCCGGACTCCCGTACGCCCCGCAGATTCATCAGTGTGAGCAGCACGATTATCCCAATGGCGCACAGGACCTTGTTCTCCACCACGAAGGGGATCGCGGACCCGAGGTTCTCCACGCCGGAGGAGATCGACACCGCCACGGTCAGCACGTAGTCGACGAGGAGCGCGCTGGCGACGGTGAGCCCGGCCTTGGGGCCGAGGTTGGTGTTCGCGACCTCGTAGTCGCCGCCGCCGCTCGGATAGGCGTGCACGTTCTGCCGGTACGACGCGACGACCGTGAACATCAGGACCACGACGGCCACCGCGATCCACGGGCTGAACTGGTACGCCGACACCCCCGCGATGGACAGGACGAGGAGGACCTCTCCCGGCGCGTACGCCACCGAGGACAGCGGGTCGGAGGCGAACACGGGCAGGGCGATGCGCTTGGGGAGGAGGGTCTCTCCAAGCCTGTCGCTACGCAGCGCCCGTCCGATCAGGAGGCGTTTGGGCACGTCGGTCAGTTTGGACACGCAAGGGATCGTATGCGTTCGAACAACATCACGTGAGGGCACCACCCCCACCTGCGGTCCGGCACGCCGAGGGGCCTCTTCGGACAGGCCCTGAGCGTCACCCGGTGAGGGTCGGCGTGCGCCGTGCGGTCGCCCGCGAGCCGTTCCCCGCGCAGAGATCGATACGTGCGGGTTCCACGAGGAAACAGCCCGCCGGGTCGTCCGTCCAGAGCCCCAGGTCCTCCGCGCCGTCCTGAGCCGCTCTGCCCCGAGCCGGGGCACACGCCTGATCTCCCGTTCCTGGTTGCCGATACGGTGGGCCTGAGCGCGGACGAGGGCGACATCCCCGGCACCGCTCGGGTCCATGACCGGCAGCCAGTCGCGCATGGTGCCCCGCGGGCCCCCAAGTGCCCGCAACGTGTTGCCCGGCGAGCCGAGAGAGAGATATGAGCAGGATGTATTCGCAGTTCAGGTGGGGTATGAGGAGTGCGGGGTAGGGCCGTGCATATTGTCATCATGGGCTGTGGCCGGGTGGGTGCCGCACTCGCGCAGAACCTGGAGCAGCAGGGGCACACCGTCGCCGTCATCGACCAGGACCCCACCGCGTTCCGGCGGCTCGGCTCCGGTTTCGGCGGCCGTCGCGTCAGCGGCGTCGGGTTCGACCAGGACACCCTGCGGGAAGCGGGGATCGAGGACGCCGGCGCCTTCGCCGCGGTGAGCAGCGGCGACAACTCCAACATCATCGCCGCCCGGGTGGCGCGCGAGATGTTCGGCATCGAGAACGTGGCCGCCCGTATCTACGACCCGAAGCGCGCCGAGGTCTACCAGCGGCTGGGCATCCCGACCGTGGCCACGGTCCGCTGGACCGCCGACCAGATGATGCGCCGGCTGCTGCCGTCCGGCGCGAAACCGCTGTGGCGCGATCCGAGCGGCGGCGTTCAACTCGCCGAGGTGCACACCGCGGAGAGCTGGATCGGCCACAAGATCAGCACGCTCCAGGAGGAGACGGGCGTCCGTGTCGCGTTTCTGACCCGGCTGGGCGAGGCGATGCTGCCGACATCCCAGACCGTGCTACAGGAGGGCGATCTCGTCCACGTGATGATGCGTACGGACGACATCGAGAAGGTCGAGGCGGCATTCGCCGAGGGCCCCGAAGGAGGCGGGAACTGATGCGCGTCGCGATTGCCGGGGCAGGGGCGGTGGGCCGTTCCATCGCGGGTGAGCTGCTGGAGAACGGACACGAGATCCTGCTGATCGACAAGGCACCGACCGCCATCTCGGTGGAGCGGGTGCCGCTGGCGGAATGGCTGCTGGCCGACGCCTGTGAGATCACCTCGCTGGACGAGGCGGCGCTCCAGCGCTGCCATGTCGTGATCGCCGCGACCGGTGACGACAAGGTCAATCTGGTTGTCTCGCTGCTCGCCAAGACCGAGTACGGCGTCCCCAGAGTGGTGGCCCGGGTCAACAACCCCAAGAACGAGTGGCTCTTCAACGAATCCTGGGGTGTGGACGTCGCGGTCTCGACGCCGCGTCTGATGTCGGCGCTGGTCGAGGAGGCGGTGAGCGTCGGCGATCTCGTACGGCTGCTGCGCTTCAGCCACGGCGACGCGAACCTGGTCGAGCTGACGCTGCCGCCCGAGTCGGCCGTGACCGGTACGCAGGTCGGCGATGTGACCTGGCCCGAGGACACCTCGCTGGTCACGATCATCCGCGGGACGCGCGTCCTCACCCCGAACCCGGAGGAGACGCTGGAGGCGGGCGACGAACTGCTGTTCGTGGCCGCCCAGGCCCGCGAGGAGCAGTTGGAGGATCTGCTGTCGGTACGCCGCGAGGACGCGGCCGGCTGACGCCCCGGCGCCGGACGGGCCGGTCGCGCCGGACGGGCTACATCCCGCCCGTCCGGCGCCCCGAGGACGGCCCGCTGTCCTGGAAACGGTCCGCTCGACCACGGCCGCCCATCGGCATCGCGGCCGCCTATCGGCGGTGTCGTGGCCCGGACCCGTCCCCGGCCGTCGCGGCGACGGCGGCCGCGCGCTCCTTCTCGGCCCGCTCCTCCGCCTCCATCTCGGCGAACACGTCGATCGGCGGCGGCGCCTTCGCCAGGAAGACCCAGGTCAGATAGACCGCCAGCAGGAACGGCGGGATCTTGAGCGCAATCAGGATCCAGCCGAGCTGAGTGGTGTCCGCCCACCAGTAGAGCGGGAAGAGGATCGCGCACTTGGCGAGCAGGATCAGCCCCCAGGCCCAGCTGGCCTTGGCGTACGCCTTCTTACGGCCCGGGTTGCGCGTGCGCCAGGAGAGGTTCTCCTTGAAGATCGGGCCGAGGATCAGCCCGATCAGCGGCACGCCCGCGAGCGTGGTGACGATGTACGCGACCGCCAGCCCCAGCGTGTAGAGCATGCCCGGCAGATAGAAGTCCTTGGCGTCGCCGGTCATCATCGCGAAGACCACACCGAACGCGACACCGAAGACCCCGCTGAAGGCGTGCTTGACGGTGTCCCGGCGGATCAGCCGGACCGCGACGAGCAGCAGCGAGACGACCAGCGCGGCGATCGCCGACGCGTGCAGGTCCTTGTTGACCGTGAAGATCGTGACGAAGAGCAGGCCGGGGAGGACCGTCTCCACCATGCCGCGCAGTCCGCCGAAGGCCTCGAAAAGAGCCGCCTCGGTGACGGCTTTCGCATCGCCGTCCGGAGCGTCCGGGGTGTCGGACGAAGAGGTGGCGGGTGAGGCGGATGAAGTGGCGGGGGAAGCGTTCGAGGCGGCGGGCTTGTCGGGTGACGTCACCGGCTACTCCTGTCCGAGTGGTCGGAGTTCGTATTTGGGATTGAACAGCACTCGCCGACCGTGACTCAGGGAGATCCGGCCGGAGGCGATCAGCTTGCGGCCCGGCTCTATGCCCACGATCGAGCGCCGGCCCAGCCAGACAACGTCCAGTGGCGCGGTGCCGTCGAACAGCTCCGCCTCCAGCGCGGGCACTCCGGCCCGTGGACGCAAGGTGACCGTCCGCAACGTACCAGTCACCCGAACGATCTGGCGGTCGTTGCAGTCGGAGATCCGCGTACAGCCCGATGCCTGCGCGTCCTCCCGCAACTCTTCGGACTCCAGATCCTCCTGGGAGCTGGAGAGCCGGTCGAGCATCCTTCGGAAGCGGCCGGTCGGCTTCTCAGCACTCATGCCCAAAGCGTACCGGGGTATGGGCGCGCCGGATCAACGCTCGAACCGATAGCCCATGCCCGGTTCGGTGACGAAGTGCCTGGGATGCGACGGATCCGCCTCCAGCTTGCGGCGCAGCTGGGCCATATAGACCCGCAGATAGTTGGTCTCGGTGCCGTACGACGGGCCCCAGACCTCCTGGAGGAGCTGCTTCTGGCTGACCAGCCGGCCGGTGTTCCGTACGAGCACCTCCAGCAGATGCCACTCGGTCGGGGTGAGCCGTACGTCCCTGCCCTCGCGGTGGACCTTCTTGGCGGCCAGATCGACGGTGAACCCCTCGGTCTCCACGACCGAGACCGTCTCGTCGCCGTCGCCGCCGACCGGCTCGGCCCGCCGGACCGCGGCGCGCAGCCTGGCCAGCAGTTCGTCCATGCCGAAGGGCTTGGTGACATAGTCGTCGGCGCCCGCGTCCAGCGCCTCGACCTTCTCGTCGGAGGTGTGGCGCGCGGAGAGCACCAGGATCGGTACGCGGGTCCAGCCGCGCAGGCCCTTGATCACCTCGACGCCGTCCATGTCCGGGAGGCCGAGGTCGAGTACGACGACATCGGGGTGGCGGGCGGCGGCAAGTTCCAGCGCGCTCGCGCCGTCGGAAGCCGCCTCCACCTCGTACTTGCGCGCCTTCAGGTTGATCACCAGCGCGCGTACGATCTGCGGCTCGTCGTCGACCACGAGCACCCGGGTCATAGGGAACTGCCTTTCTGCCGGCCCGGTCATGTGAGGGACCGGGCGGGTGGTTCGGGACGTACCGGCTCGCGTCCGGACGCCGCTGAGAGGGTGAGGACCATGGTCAGACCGCCGCCGGGGGTGTCCTCGGCTGCCAGCGTGCCACCCATCGCGTCCACGAAGCCACGGGCGACCGCCAGTCCGAGGCCGACTCCCGCCCCGCGCGGCGCGTCGCCGTGGCGCTGGAAGGGTTCGAAGATCCGGTCCTTGGCATCGTCGGGGACACCCGGGCCCCGGTCCACGACCCGTACCTCGACCCGCGCGCCCAGCACGCTGGCCGCGACGGTGACGAGCCGTCCCTCGGGGCTGTACTTGACGGCGTTCTCGACGATATTGGCGACCGCGCGCTCCAGCAGACCGGGGTCGACGTTCACCATGGGCAGCGATTCGGGGATGTCCAGCTCAACGCTGTTCTCCGGTACGCCGCCGAGCGCCCACGGGACCACCTCATCGAGATCGATCTCCCGCATCAGCGGGGTGACGGTGCCGGTCTGGAGCCGGGACATGTCGAGCAGATTGCCGACCAGATGGTCCAGCCGGTCGGCGCCGTGCTCGATGCCCTCGAGCAGCTCAGCCCGGTCCTCCTCGGACCATTCGACGTCGTCGGAGCGCAGCGAGGTGACCGAGGCCTTGATGCCGGCCAGCGGGGTGCGCAGATCGTGGCTGACGGCCGCGAGCAGCGCCGTACGGATGCGGTTGCCCTCGGCGAGCGCGCGGGCCTGTTCCGCCTCACCCACCAGGCGCTGCCGGTCGAGTACGACGGCGGCCTGGGCGGCGAAGGCGGCGAGCACCCGGCGGTCCTCGGCGGGCAGGACGCGACCGGTGAGCGCCAGCGCCATGTGGTCGCCGACCGGCATGTCGACATCGGCGGACTCGGGGCGGTCGACGGGGTGCGGTCCGACGCTGCCGGCACAGGTCCAGGGATCGACATCGCTCATACGTTCGAGAAGTGCGACGGACTCCATGGAGAACGTCTCACGGACCCGCTGAAGGAGCGCGTCCAGCGTGGTCTCCCCGCGCAGCACGCTGCCGGCCAGGAACGAGAGGATCTCCGACTCGGCGCGCAATCGGGCCGCCTGGTGGGTACGGCGGGCCGCCAGGTCCACCACGGAGGCCACGGACACGGCCACCGCGAAGAAGATCACGATGGCGACCAGGTTCTTGGGGTCCGCCACGGTCAGCGTGTGGGTGGGCGGCGTGAAGTAGAAGTTGAGCAGCAACGAGCCCACGGCCGCCGAGGCGAGGGCGGGCCGCAGCCCGCCGAGCAGCGCGGCCAGGACGGTCAGGAAGAGGAACAGCAGGACATCGTTGGCGAGCCCCAGGGTGTTGTTCAGCGCCGTCAGCAGCAGCGAGAGCAGTACGGGCGCGACGACCCCGGCCAGCCAGCCCCAGACGATCCGGGAGCGGCCGAGCCTGGCCCCGCGCGCCACCGGCAGCCCGCGCCCCTTGGCGGCCTCCTCGTGCGTGACGATATGGACGTCCAGGTCGGGCCCGGACTCCCGGGCCACGGTGGCGCCGACACCGGGCCCGAAGATGTACTGCCAGGTCTTGCGCCGGCTGGAACCCAGCACGATCTGGGTGGCGTTGACCCCGCGCGCGAATTCGAGCAGCGCGGAGGGGATGTCGTCGCCGATGACATGGTGGAAGGTGCCGCCCAGATCCTCGACCAGCTTGCGCTGGACCGCCAGTTCCTTCGGCGAGGCGGCGGTCAGACCGTCGCTCCTGGCTATGTAGACGGCCAGGATCTCGCTGCCGGAGCCCTTCGCGGCCATCCGGGCGGCGCGGCGGATGAGCGTACGTCCCTCCGGGCCGCCGGTGAGGCCGACGACGATGCGCTCACGGGCCTGCCACGTGGAGCGGATGTTGTGCTCGCCCCGGTACTGCTGGAGGTATTCGTCCACCCGGTCGGCGACCCAGAGCAGCGCCAGCTCACGCAGCGCCGTGAGGTTGCCGGGGCGGAAGTAGTGCGAGAGCGCCGCGTCGACCTTGTCGGGCTTGTAGACATTGCCGTGCGCCATGCGCCGCCGCAGCGCCTGGGGCGACATGTCGACCAGCTCGATCTGGTCGGCGCGCCGCACCATCTCGTCGGGGACGGTCTCCTGCTGCCGCACACCCGTTATCGACTCGACGACATCGCCGAGTGACTCCAGGTGCTGGATATTGACCGAGGACACGACCTCGATCCCGGCCTTGAGCAGCTCCTCGACGTCCTGCCAGCGCTTGGCGTTGCGGGAGCCCGGCACATTGGTGTGCGCCAGTTCGTCGACGAGCGCGACGGCCGGGCGGCGCTCCAGCACCGCGTCGATGTCCATCTCCGTGAAGACCGTCCCGCGGTACTCCAGTTCACGCCGCCGGACCGCTTCGAGCCCGTGCAGCATCACTTCCGTACGCGGCCGGTCGTGGTGCTCCACGAACGCCACGACGCAGTCCGTGCCGCGCTCCACCCTGCGGTGCGCCTCGGAGAGCATCGCGTACGTCTTGCCGACGCCCGGTGCCGCGCCCAGATAGATCCGAAGCTTGCCGCGTCCCATGGCCCCATTGTCTTCCAGAAGAGCCACCACGTCCGACGCGCCGGCTGTGTCGAAAATACAGCCGGGGAAAACGACAAAAGGGGCGGCAACGGTCTTGTGAGTCGGTCTTGACACGATTCTGATGGTCAGCCGACCGTCTCCCGCAGCGCGACGTTGAGCGCGAGGACATTCACCCGGGGTTCCCCGATGAAACCGAGAACGCGCTGCCGGGTGTGGTTCTTGACCAGTTTCTCCACCTGCTGGACGGAGAGGTGGTTCCGCTCGGCCACCCGGTGGACCTGGAGCTGGGCGTACGCCGGTGAGATGTCGGGGTCGAGTCCGGAGCCCGAGGAGGTGACGGCGTCCGGCGGTACGGCGGAGGCCGGGACCCGGTAACCGGGGGTGGAGTTGTCCTTGACGACGGCGGCCTTGGCGTCCCTGACCCACTTGATCAGCTCCGCGTTGTCGCCCGAGCGATTGGTGGCCCCGGAGAGGATCAGCTTGTACTGGGTGTTGACGCTGTTGGTGCCCAGACCGTTGGACGGGCGCGGCTGGAACCACTTCAGGTCGGGCTCCGGGGTCTCCTGGCCCGTCCTCAGCGGCAGGTCGTAGCGCTGGCCGATGAGCGAGGAGCCGACGACCTTGCCGGCCTCCTTGACCTCGGACCCGTTCGCCTGACGGGGGAAGAGGCCCTGGGTGACGCCGGTGATGACCAGCGGGTAGAGCACCCCGCACAGGACGGTGAGGACGAGGAGCGCGCGCACACCGGCCCCGAGGAGGCGCGCGGCGTTGCGTGCCGAGCCGTTCATGAATGTCATGCCGTTCACCCGATGCCCGGGATGAGGGAGAGGAGCAGGTCGATGATCTTGATGCCGATGAAGGGGGCGATCAGTCCGCCGAGGCCGTAGATCCCCAGATTCCTCCGGAGCATTCGGTCCGCGCTCATCGGCCGGTACCGCACGCCTCTGAGGGCGAGTGGTACGAGCGCGACGATGATCAGCGCGTTGAAGATGACCGCGGAGAGGATCGCGGACTCCGGCGAGGACAGCCG
>NZ_JBIWLW010000044.1:0-51876 GCF_044766385.1 Streptomyces sp. NPDC102274
TCAGCCCGAGGAAGCAGCGGCTCTATCCGCTCCCACGCCCCATCCGTCAACTCACCACGACCCGTCACAAGATCGATTATCAGACACGACCTAGCAGCTCGACACGCTGCCGGCTTCACCGCCGGAGAAAATTCGCGACTCGGGTCCTTCTGGAGGTCACCGCCCGGTGGCTCCTCAGAAGGGCCGCAGGATGCCTTCGGGATCCGCGAGCGCCGCCTCGGCGTATTCGGCGAAATCCAGGTTCGCGATCGACAGATTCGCGTGGATATCATGGACGGCGGCCGGAGTGGTACGGAACTCGCGTGGCGGCGGGGAGTCGATGAGCTCTTGGTAGTACATCGGATCGAGATCCCCGTCCTCGGTAGAGGTGGTGAGGGCGAGAAGCGCGCGGTGGACAGAGTACATCGTGCCACCATCTGCGATGAAAACCACGCTGAGGTTCTCGTCCGGTCTCACCGCGGTGAGGACTGCGTCGGGTGTGGCACCAGCCCACCGGCGGCCGTGGACCGGCCTGCGGACGGCAAGGAGAAGCCCCGTGGCTGACTCCGAAGCGGCTGATCATGACGTCGAATGCGTCTGGTTCGAAGGTGTGGACCTGGGCGTCTCCTTCCTCGAAGGTCACGTTGCCGATGTCCCCACGTTATGCCGCCTGGCGTGCGCGCACCAGAGTCTCCGCCCACCACGGGGACAGCGGGGAGATCCTGCTGTACGGGCGGATCCGACCGCCAGGATGCCGCTGGCCATCGACTCCGGCGCCACGGTGGCGACACCGGGAAGGTGGCCCGACTGAGGAACCTGCGCGCCGCTCGGCCCTTCGCCGGTCGGCGGCGCTCACCGAAGGGCCGAGCGGCTGGGAGTTCGGACCGAGTGGCTGGGAGTTCGGCCCGTCCAGCGATTGGTCAGTGCAGGATCTTCTCCTTGGCCCGGCGGAATTCCTCGTCGGAGATGTCGCCTCGGGCGCGGATGTCAGAGAGGCGCGCGAGGTCGTCGACCTGGTGGCTGCCGTCGGTGCCGACGGTCTCCCTGATGTAGCGGTCCATCTCCTCGCGCCGGGCCTGGACGTGGCGTGCCTCGCGGTTGCCCATGCCGCGGCCCCGGGCGACGACGTAGACGAAGACGCCCACGAACGGCAGGACGATCACGAAGACCAGCCAGGCAGCCTTGGCCCAGCCGCTGAAGTCGTCGTCCCGAAGATGTCGGCGACCACCCGGAAGAGTAGGAAAATCCACAGGACCCACAGGAAGACCCACATCGCGGTCCAGAAGGCTCCCAGCACCGGATAGTCGTAGGCCAGAGTCTCGTAGCCAACCATGGTGACTCCTTGCCCGGCCGAACGGCCCGGCGAGTGTCGGCCGGGGGCCGCGCGGTGTCCGGCGGCGCGTGGCCCTCTCCGGCCGGCGCGTGGCCCTCTACGGCTACGGACACCGGGACTCGGCCGTGTAATCGGCCGGACGGCGCCCCACCGGGCGGCCAGTACCCTTCTGCGGGGGCCACAATCGCCACCCGCGGACCGGCACTCGCGGCCTGGCTCGCGCTCATAGAGACCATGAAGGCGGGGAGGCGTTCGTCCAGCGCATCGAACTGTCTCACCCATCATCCGGCGGCTGGTGACTGGGCGCCACACGAGCCTCGGGGCGGGGAGGAGCACGCGATGCGCCGCCGACCAGAGCTCGGGGCCGCCCCTGGGGCCTTCTGGCAGGAGTAGCGCAGTGGTGGCCGCAGCGCTCCTACTGGTGCACCTGGCGCCGGGCTGGAAACGGGGTCGTGCGCCTCCGGTGATGCGCATCCCTCGCTGGGCGCGTGCAATGAAAGTGCGACCGGCGACGGCATCGGACGGGAGGTTCGATCGCATGGACAAGCACTGGGCTGCGCGCCTGGCTCTGGCGGCGGGAGCGGCCGCACTGCTCGTCCTGCTGGTCTTCGCCGGGCTTCGGAGCGTCGCACTGGTGGGCGCGGGTCTGGCCGGTCTCGTCGTCACCGTGGCCGGTGTGTGGTGGGTCCTCGCACGCAGGGGCGTGATCCGTGTGCTCGCCCTCATGCTCGCGGCCCTCACTCCGGTCGCCGTCCTCGTTCTCTATGTGCTCGCCGGACTCCTCTGGGTGGTGCTCGTCTCGTTCGCTCTCTGGGCACTCGCGGTCTCCGTCGGCAGAGTGGCCCTGGCACAGAACGCCGACCGGATGCCCGAACGCTCGGTCACTCCTGCGAAGCGCCCCTTCCTGATCATGAACCCGCGCTCCGGCGGGGGAAAGGTGGAACGGTTCGGATTGGTGGACCAGGCCAGAGCCCTCGGTGCCGAGGTCGTCGTACTGGATCCCGCGCACCCGGCGGACGTGGCCGAACTGGCGAAGCAGGCCGTCGACGCCGGCGCTGACCTCTTGGGCGTCGCGGGTGGTGACGGTACGCAGGCACTGGTCGCGGCCGTGGCAGTGGAGCGCGACGTCCCGTTCGTCGTCGTCGCCGCCGGGACCCGCAACCATTTCGCCATGGACCTGGGCCTGGACAGGGAGGACCCCTCGGCATGTCTCGGGGCGCTCACCGACGGCGTCGAACTCCGTGTCGACCTGGGCCTCCTCGGTGTGGCGGCGCCTCGGACGGAAAGCACGGAACGCGTCTTCGTCAACAACGTCTCGTTCGGGGCGTACGCGGCCGTGGTGCAGAGCTCGGCCTATCGCGATGACAAAGCCCGCACAACCCTTCAGATGCTCCCCAACCTGCTGACGCACCACAGCGGCCCCCACCTGACCGTGCACGCCGGCTCTACGACCGTTGACGGGCCCCAGGCCGTTCTCGTGAGCAACAACGCCTACCTGACAGGGGATCCCGCGGGCCTGGGGCGCCGGGAGCGGCTGGACTCCGGCCTCCTCGGCGTGCTCGGTGTAACGGTCGACAACGCGGGGCAGGCAGCCCTATTGCTCCGCGGCAGGCACGGAACCGGGCTTACCTTGCTCACCGCCCGGGAGGTCGTCATCGACGCCGACGCGCCCGACATCCAGGCCGGTGTCGACGGCGAGGCCCTCACCGTGCCCACCCCGGTGCGCTGCCGCATCGAGCCGGGCACCCTGCGGGTACAAGTGCCGCGCGACCGACCCGGCATACCGCGCGCCAAGCCGCCCATGGACTGGCGCAGAGTGCGTCGGCTGGCCCTCACTCTGGGAGAGGCCGCGGGACGACGAGAGACCGGCTGCCCGGTGGCGACTGGACGTCCCACGAGGCGCATCCCGTGACCAGGCGCTTAGGTCCGCGAGGGCCCGGCAGAAGTCCTTGTGCCAGGCGATCATCCGCGAACCGAAACCCATCACGAGCAGGGCGGCCGGATCAGCGGAATCAGCGGAATCAGCGGAATCAGCGGGATCAGCGGGATCAGCGGGATCAGCGAAGGTCCCGTACTCGATGGACACTCCTGGCAGGGCTTCAACACTCGACATGCCGGGAGTGTCTCAGCGTCGCCCGGCTGTGCACTCCCGGGTATTTGCCACTTGACCTGCGTATTCGGTAGCGGCTGGTACAGCTCGCAGCGTGTTGACCGGAGCGAGGAGGATCGGGCAAGCACGCAGGAGGAATGTGCTGGCCCGGCGGCCGCGGCGCGTGTTCCCATAGAGGCACCGGAAAACGGATGAAGCCTCCGTTTGATTCTGCTGTCAGGGCAGGGTCGGCGTTCGAGCCGCACACCGGTCCACGCTGCACCTGCCAATGAGGAGACACAGTCATGCAGTACCGCACCTTGGGCCGCACCGGCGTGCAGGTCAGCTCCCTCGCGCTCGGCGCGATGAACTTCGGCACGATGGGCCGTACCGCCCAGGAGGACGTCACCGCCATCATCGATGCCGCTCTCGAGGCCGGGATCAATCTCATCGACACCGCCGACATCTACAGCGAGGGTGAGTCGGAAGAGCTGGTCGGCAAGGCCATCGCCGGCCGCCGCGACGACATCGTCCTCGCCACCAAGGCGGGCCTGCCGATGGGCGACGAGCGCAACCACAAAGGGAGTTCGCGTCGCTGGCTGATCACCGAGCTGGACAACAGCCTGCGTCGCCTCGGTGTCGACCACGTCGACCTCTACCAGATCCACCGCTGGGACCCGACCACCAGCGACGAGGAGACACTCTCGGCCCTGACCGACCTGCAACGCGCGGGAAAGATCCGCCACTTCGGCTCCTCGACCTTCCCGGCGTACCGCGTCGTGCAGGCCCAGTGGGCCGCCAAGGAGAACCACCTCAGCCGCTACGTCACCGAACAGCCCAGCTACTCGATCCTGCAGCGCGGGGCCGAGAGCCACGTTCTGCCCGTCGCCGAGGAGTACGGTCTCGGCGTGCTGGTCTGGGGCCCATTGGCCTCGGGCTGGCTGTCGGGCGCGGTCCGCGAGGGCCGGAAGATCGACACCAACCGCGCGAACTTCTGGCCGCAGCTCTTCGACCCCTCCATCCCCTCCAACCGGGCCAGGTTCGACGCGGTCGAGCAACTGGCCGAGGTCGCGGACAAGGCGGATCTGACGCTGATCCAGCTCGCGCTCGGCTTCGTCACCACGCACCCCGCCGTGACCAGCGCGCTCATCGGCCCCCGCACTCTGGACCACCTGCACTCGCAGCTCGCCGCCGCGGACACGCTGCTCTCCGCCGACGTACTCGATGCGATCGACGCGATCGTCGCTCCCGGTGTCGACCTCGCCGCACATGAGAAGACGGACACTCCGCCCGCCTTGCTCGACGCTTCGCTGCGCCGCCGCTGATCACTCATGGGCGAGTGGCCGCCGTATCGGCGTCGGATCGGCGTCGTAGGGGCGTCGTAGGGGCGTCGTAGGGCGGACCTCAAGGCAGTGCGGCTGTCCGGGCCCGGTCAGAGAGGCTCAGGTGCGCGGCGTCCTGGCTGGGCGCCGTGCCGAAGAGCCGGCGGTACTCACGGCTGAACTGCGACGGGCTCGCGTAGCCGACGAGCAGACTGACGCCGGTGACGTCACCGGAGCGGGTCGCCAGCATCCGGCGTGCTTCCTGCAGGCGGATCTGCTTCTGGTACTGGATGGGACTCATGGCCGTCACCGTGTGGAACTGGCGGTGGAAGGCGGAGACGCTCAGGCCGGCGAGCCGGGCCAGGTCCTCGACGCGGAACGGCTCGGCGTAGTGGTCCCGGATCCAGTGCACCGTCCGCGCGATGGTGTTGAGCCCGCTGTCCGCGAGGCCCAACTGACGTACGGTCTCGCCCTGTTCACCGGTGATGAGGTGCCACAGGATCTCGCGTTTGACCAGCGGGGCGAGGACGGCCCGGTCGCGGGGCCGGTCCAGCAGACGCAGCAGCCGGACCACCGCGTCGAGCAGCTCCGGCGGGGCGTAGCTGACGGCGATCCCCGGGGGTGGTCCCGCCGACAATCGCCGAGCGTCATCAGAACCGCGTGCGGCTTCGGGTCCAGGGTCGGACAGCAGCAGATCGGCGGCCTCGGCGGGCTCCAGGGTCAGCCCTAACCCAAGGGCCGGCTCCTGCGGGCTCGCCTCGGAGAAATTGCCGGTGATCGGCAGGTCCACCGAGGCGACGAGATACTGCCCGGCCCGGTACTCGTACTCCCGGTCGCCCAGCGTAAGCCGCTTGGTTCCCTGGGCGATCAGGGCCATCACCGTGCCGGTCGTCGTCGGCGTGGGCGGGTAGGGGCTCTCGAATTTCGATACGCGAACGCCCTCGATGTCGGTACTCCGGTCCGCCCGCGCATGCCGGACGAGCAGCTCGCGGAGTTCGTCAAGGTGCATGCAGCGATTCCAGCACAGTTCCCCCGGTCAGGGCGTACGTGAGGTCCGGCGGACTTCTCGCAGCGGGGCACCGATGGACAGTCCTCGTCGAGCTTTGCGATCACGGCTGGAGTGAGGGCGTTGGCGAGGGCGTTGGCATGGGCGTTGGCGAGGGCGGCTCGGACGTTGTCGGTGGTCCACTGTCCGACGAGAGCCAGGAACGCGGGCAGTTTGTTCTGGACAGCCTCAAAGAGTGCTGACACTCAGGTGCTGGCACTCAGTGAGGGGAATCTCGATGGAGCGACCATCGAGAACATCCACATCCGGCCACAACCGCACGATCGCCCCAACATGTTCGATACGCGGGGACGGGCCGTGGCCGATCCACGGCCCGTCCCCGGTGGACAGACCAAGCCAGTCGCGCTGGGGTTTTCTCTTCCCGCGGTGGCGCGGGAAGAGACGGTCATGCCGGCACGACGTAGGGGAAGCGGTCGGTCCGCAGGTGTTGGGCGACGGACGGCTTGAGCCCGGACGGCACGGCCATGTTGGCCACGAGGGAGAGCATCGCCTCGGGCGCGTTGTCGGCCCGGGTGCGGCCGTTGCGGGTGGCGAAGCCGAACGTTGCGGGGGTTCCGACGACGTAGGGCAGCTCATCGGGGAACAGTTGCCGGGCCACGTTCTGGCCGTACCCCTCCGGATCGGCGCAGGTCCCGGTGGCGGCGACGACGGCCGCGACCTGGCCGGCGATGAGCTTGCCGACGGCGGCGAGATCCTCCGAGGGATGCCGGGTGTTGGCGGGGTTGGAGAAGTCGGTGTCGCCGGGCCAGAAGATCGGCCACATCATCGGGTGCCCACCGCGGTTGATCTGCCGCCATCCGCCGGCGTCGGTGGCCAGCTTGGTCGCGCACCACACGCCGGTGCGGGCCCCGGGCCGCAGCTGCGCGTGCTCGTGGGACACCTCGAGCACGATCGATTCCACGGTGGTGTCGGCGAAGCTATTCTGTGCCTCCTGCGGGCGCCAGTCCGACAGGTCCACCGCCGTCCCCTTCGCCACCGCCCCGTTGACGACAGCCAGCAGGGACAGGTCGATGTAGAACGAGTCGGAGATGCGCCCGGCCCAGATGCGGGTGCCGTCCGCGGCAGCCGTCTCACCGGTGCGGCCCTCCAACACCAGGTCGCCGTCGGCGGAGTTCTCGCGCGCCTCGTCCCCGGTCAGGACATGCAGCCGCAGGGTTTGTCTGCCGTCCGGGTCGGGTTCGCCGAAGGAGACCCGATAGGTCAGGGTCTCGAAGTCGGCGCCGTCGAAATGAGCCTTGAACTCGTAGCGTGCCTCCGGGTGGAACCCGGGCTGGGCGTAGACGCCGGTGATGTTGGAGTTGACGTCCATGACGAACACCGTGCTGCGTTCGCCGGGGAAGACGAACAGGTCATCGATGAACAGCTGACCGTTCTGGGCCGCCAGCGGAGTGTCGAGATGATGAGACATGGTTGGTCCTTACTGCTCTCGGTCTCGCTTTGGGCGAAGGTGTCGGGCGAATCCGCGGGCCCATCACCGTTTAGAGGTCAGGTCGTGAACCGGCGGCGCGTCGTCGTCCTCGTCGGGTCGGGTCCGGGCGCTCACGCGCGGACCGCCGTCCACCTGCACCGGCCGTGCAGGCCCGATCAGAGCCGACCGCCATCGCACGCCCGCAAGGCCGCCTTCGCACGCCCGCAGGGCGCGATCCGGCCCTCAGCGGCATCTGCGTGCAGCCCCGTGAGGAGCGACGCAATCCATGACACTCATTGTGCCGAACCCACCCAAAGATCGCGAAATTTAGAACATATCCGTCATTTTTTCGGACAGCTTCATCTCGCCGGGCGGGCAGAGGCCCGGTACCACCCCATCGGGAAAGTCCTCATAACCTGTGGTTATGAGGACGTCGCCTCCCGACCTCAGTAGTCTCCAGTTGCTGACGTTGGTGGCCGAGCTCGGCAGCCTCGGCCAGGCTGCCGAGCGGATGGAGATCAGCCAGCCCGCCGCAAGCAAGCGCCTGCCCCTGCTCGAACGGCGCTTGGGGCTGACGCTGGTGAACCGCGACACCCGCGGCTCCGAGCTGACCGCCGAGGGCAAGACGGTGTGTCAATGGTCGGGGCGGGTGCTGACCGAAATGGACTCGCTCAGGCGACGACGAAACGGACGCCAGCTCACGTACCGCCCTTTCGGAGCTGAAATGCGCTGCGCCTCCCGCGTAACGCGCAGACCGTCTGGTCCCGGAGGCATCTGGGGTGCGTCGAAGTCGACTTCCTCCAGTCCCCCCGTCCGCGAACCGGGCCACGGTCTCCGGGTCGGTGACCACCTCCACCCACCCGGGCGAGCGCTTCGAGCACCTCCCGCGCCGACTGGGCACGGACCCACCACCACGAGCCGCCCACGCCATAGTCGTGCAGAACGAGGAATCGCCGCTTGTGCGTAACGTCTCTACCAGCCATAGAGGCTGAGCCTGGCCAGGCACGACGCAAGGGTGCCGGCCTGGTCAAAATCACGTGGCAAACGGTCAAGGTCTCCCGTCAGAGGACAGCCGGAGGCTGCATCATTCGGTGGTCATGAGCAGCGGCGCGAAGGTGCGTCTGTGTACACGGCCCAGCAGTTGGTCAGCTCGATCCTGCCGATCCTGCACGTTCGGTGACCGTCGCAGATGTTTACGGTCCCCGGTATTGGCGCGGCTGGGGTGCGGGCGTGTCGGGGGGGGGTGTCCGCGTTCGACCTCTGCGGGAGTGAGCGGCAACCCGACCGCAACTCCGATTCTTATACCGGTACAGTTTGGCCGGTATAGTTATTGGTTGCATGAGAAGGGCGCCGCATGATCGAGATCCTGAACCCCACCCTACTGGCCCGAGCAAAAGACACAGGCGCCCTGGTCGCTGACATCCTGCAGACACTGAAGAGCCGTAGCACGATCGGCACGAACCTTCTGGACATCGACCGGTGGGCCGAGACCATGATCGTCGAAGCGGGAGCGCTGTCCTGTTACGTCGACTACGAGCCGTCCTTCGGACGCGGCCCATTCGGCCACTACATCTGCACGGCCGTCAACGACGCCGTGCTCCACGGACGGCCATACGACTACACGCTTGCCGACGGCGATCTGCTGACACTCGACCTCGCCGTCTCCAAAGGCGGAGTCGCCGCAGACGCTGCCATCAGCTTCATCGTGGGCAACGCAAAGCCTCCGGAGAGCGTCGCGATGATCAGTGCGACCGAACGCGCGCTGGCCGCAGGGATCGCCGCTGCCGGGCCCGGGGCTCGCATCGGCGACATCTCTCATGCCATCGGCACGGCCCTCAGCGCGGCGGGGTACTCGATCAACACCGAGTTCGGAGGTCATGGCATCGGATCAACGATGCACCAGGACCCGCACGTTTCGAACACCGGACGGCCTGGCCGTGGATACAAACTGCGCCCTGGGCTGCTGCTGGCACTGGAGCCGTGGGTCATGGCGGACACCGCTGAACTCGTCACTGATGCCGACGGGTGGACGCTCCGAAGTGCGACAGGCTGCCGGACAGCACACAGTGAGCACACGATCGCTATCACCAGAGACGGAGCCGAAATCCTCACCTTGCCGAAGCAAGCGCAGCCGTGAGGTCGGAGCCCTCGTGTTCCTCTTCTCTGCCTCACGTCAACTTGCCCTGACTCCCCGACACCGTCTCAGCGTCGCTCGTCTCGACGTGGACGACGGATGGCCGATCAGCGAGGTCGCGGCCCGTGTCGTACCCGGCGGCGATCCCCGGCATCGTCCACCTGGGCCTGGATCTGCTGCAGGGCCTGGGTGAACGCACCGTCCAGGGCGTAGCGGCGGAAGCGTGTGCAGGCCCGTCTTCCAGGGCCCGTAGCGTTCCGGCAGGTCGCGCCAGGAGATACCGGTACGGATCTTGCAGACCATCCCGTTGATGACCTGCCGCTCCTCCGCCCGAGGTCGTCCTGTCGCGGCCCGCGGTATGAGGGGAGCGAGTAACTCCCGATCCTGTTCGGTGAGTTCAAGGCGGCGCATCACGCCACCGTGATCCACCACGCGTGATCTCTGAAGACGGACCCTGGTCCGAGGCCGCGCCGACGTGCCGGGACTGCTGGAGTGGCCCACCCCGGAAAACACCGCATGCCTCGGCATATGCACCGTGTGCTGGGCGGAGGCGGAGGCCATCGCGTCCAGGTTGCGTGCGAAGGCGGTCTCTCTCGCCCCGAGGCACCGCGGACCTGAAACGGTGGCCCCGCTCCCCCCGCGCACCACCCTCACGTGAAGCGTGCGCCGACACCGCCACGAGCACGAGCATCAACCAGGGAGACGACGCCTGATGGCGGGGCGCCTCCCCGTCCCGCCCTCCGACGAGTCCGACGAGTCCGACGAGTCCGACGAGTCCGACGAGTGACCTTAAAGGCTGCGGCCGCCGACGACAGGCAACGAGCCTTCGGGGAGCCCCGGAACGTAGGGCCGCGATGCGGCCATGAAGTCATAGATCAACGTCCGTGATACGTCTCGTACCTGATCCAATTCGGACCGAGACTCTGCGCTGGGGATTCGGTCGACCGCCTTGAGTGCCTGCCGCCCGACTGCGTGCAGAGCCGGCGAGTTCGTCAGAAGCTCAGCACGAAACATCGCCTCCATGGCTACGGCCCTCAGCCTTTGGGCCTCCCGGCGCAGTTCATGGACTTCGGACGCATCTGCCACTCGGCCATCGTGCCGAGCGAACCAGTGGTCCATCTGGCCGCGCCGATAGTTCGCCAGCGCACCGCCGAAGGAGCAGTAGGCATCGATCCGCTCCTGCCTGAGCCGCTCGTTCCGCGTGAACTCCTCTGTCCGGAGAACTGTGCGCCGCTGAAACAGATAGGTCGCTCCCGAACCGAGGAGCGTACCGAGCACGGCTATGACGCTCGTGGCAACGACTTCCATGCCTTCAGCGAATCACACGCGTACTCAACTCGCCTGTCACTTCCGTCGATCCCAACTCCCAGTTACGGAGACTGAACTCGCAATGTCGTGCCGGGAAGGAGGCCCTTACGGCACATGGCCCGGTCGCGGCCGCGGCACCGGGTAGTGCAGAACTTACGGGACCGAAGGAACCGACATGTCCGCACCGACCGTCCCGACCAACCAGCCCGCCCCGGATCCTGGCCCCGACCGCCCGCCGGCCCCCGCCCCGGCGGGGGCCGTGTCGATGTCCGTTGTGTGCCGCCCGGCTATCATGTGGTCCGTGTATCCGAGCGCCTGGGCGCATTGGTCGACGCGCCGATGGGACGCGGCCCGGCACGTCACCTGACCCAGGGGCGGGTTTGCGAACGTCGCGCTCCGTCGCCCACCCATGCCGCACACAGGCGGCACCCTCGACCGGCGGCACGAAAGCACGCTGTACCGGTGGCGCTTCACAGCCGGAGCGGACGACCCGCTCGCGGCCCACCAAGCCCCCCGGGACACCGAACTCCGCGAGTTCGTGACATCGGATCAGCTGCCCCGAGCGCTCCTCAAGCACTGAGGCCCTTTCGCTGCGGCCGTTCGGCGTCGTCTTCCTTGAGGGGCGATGACGCCGAACCTCACAGCACAGCCCTCCCAGAACCAATCCGCCCACCCACGCCCCGAAGCCGTGCACTCAGCATGGTAGTTGCGGGAGGGATTGGACTGCCTGATCGCTTGCGGCATCGAGCTTGCCGACACTGGCCGAGCTGGAGCAACAGTTTGTGACTGTCCCGGACAGTCATCGCTTCTCCGGTCTGGTCAGCGTCTCGTCCCGGAGACTGTCGGGGCTCGCTCTGCGCGACGCCCTGGTCCTCGCGCACATTCTGCGCACCGACCTGCTGAGCGACCCTCTAATTCCTGTCCGGTCGATCGGATGGGACGATGTGGGACTGTTCGCGAGAGATGGCGCTTGGGCCGGTACCTGCACTGCGCTGCCCGATGCCGGCGGCAGCGTTCGTGCGTCCGTCACAGGCTCGCGAAGAGGTCGTCCAGCGGGGCCGGCGTCCGGCCGGGGGCGAGGCTCTCCACCAGGAGACGGCCGTAGCGGATCTTGCGGCCCTTCTTCGTGCCGAGGAAGCGCCGCAGCTGCTGCTGTCGGGGCCGACCGTGCTGTGCGGGCTGGCGCAGGAACGTCTCCCAGGCACGCAGGTCGCCCTCGGTTCGGATGATCTCTTCGACCTTCGCCGTGCCCAGCGCGCGGATGAGCTCGTCCTCCAGGTCCGCCACGCACACGAAGAAGCCCCGGCCTGGCGCCCCGGCCCGCGTCAAGCCGCGGTCATAGAAGCGCTGCTCGCCCTCGTCGCACAGTCCTGTCAGGCGCAGGCCAAGACCGGGCGGCCCGAGCAGGCCGGCGTAGCGGCCGACGCTCATCGCTCCGCCCATCGGCACCACGCACACCCCTTCGGCGGCAAGGTCCCGGCCACGCCGTGCGGCCAGTGCCTCGACAGCCGCGAGGTCACTGGCTCCTTCCAGCAGCACCGCCGTGCACAACCTCAGCTGCACGGCCAGGTCACTAGCCGGTCCGCCGGGGCCGTCGGCTGCCCAGCGACTGACCGCGTCCCGGAACGCCCACATGTCCGCCATGGAGCGAGTCTGCACGTCCACCGACCCGCGCGACACACATTATTTCGACGGACCCTCTCGACACGCCCGGCGCCCTCGTCACGCCGCCAACTGGAGCGCTCATCCACTTGCCGATGGCGCTCAGTCACACGACGTGTTACTGGGCGCTTGAGTTGGCACCGCTCGCCAACTCAAGCGCACAGCCCAACTGCGGTAGACAGTCAGGCTATTCATCCGGGACAGGGGAGTCTTCCATCGGTAGACGGTCGCGGTAGTACCTGAGGTTGGGCCCGTCTCAAAGTCACTGCTCGCCGACCGAGGGCTGTCGGGCCAGGAACTCTTCGAACGCCGCTGACTGCTTGGGCTCCATGAATCCCTGGCGCGTGTGCATGGCCTTGTCCTCAAGCCACGCCGCCTCGTCGGCAGTCAGCTGCACGGCCACTACCATCCCGCCCCGGGCGAAGCTCACGCGCCTCCCGTCGGCCCGCACGTATCGGATATAGGGTCCGTACTCCTGTGGGCCGGCCAACGGCTCGACCCGAAGTCGGCCGATGTCCCACGTCGTCTCGTTCGCGTCGTCCTCCTCTTCTTCCTGCGGTACCAATGCGGGTGTGGGGTAATCGGCGCGGGCCCAGTGCTCCAGCTCGGTCACCACCCCCGCCGGGAACAGCACACTCACCGGCACGTCGGCCTCAGTGAGCACGACGCGTTCGCCGGTGGACTCGACCAGCGAGACGAGGCGTTCGTAATCGATGGGGTCCGGAGCGTACCGACGCTCAACAACGATCTTCACATCATCCATAGAGCCGGACGCTATATGTTGAGCCCGGATCCACCGGCTTGATTCCCGGTTGATCGTTTCGGGGTCGTGCAGGCCGTGTTGGGGCTGAGTTGCGGATTCGGGCATGGGGTGGCCGCTGGTCTGCCCAGCTCTTCCACTCTGTCCACAGGTCTCGGGCCCTTTCGGGCAGGTCGGTCAGGGAGCGTCAGAGGGCCGGCGGTGCATGCACCGTGCTGAACAGCTGGGTGAAGTCCTCGCTCCAGGGCCAGCGCTCGGGCAGGTGCAGGGTGAGGCGGCGGGCGGAGCGGGCCAGGCGGGCGGGCACGTTGATCAGGCGATCACGGATGGTGGCGGTGGTCGCCCTGGCATGGAACGCGGAGGCCAGGGCGCCGGCGGCGCGGGTCAGGTTGTGTGCCAGGGCCGCCAGGGCGAGCCATGCGGCATTGGCCTGGAAATGACCGGACGGCGCGTGGGCGAAGCCGCTGTTCTTGACATCGGCGATCACCTGCTCGACGACAGCGTGCCGGCGGTGATCACGCTCGGCATCCCTCAAGGCGAGCGGGGAGTCGGTGAACGCGGCGTGGTAGCGCCAGGTATCGAAGAGCGTGCCCTGCCCGGCGGGGACGGTACCGGCGCTCAGGCGCTTGACGCGGCGCGCGATCAGTCGGGCGGTGACCTGCTGTTTCTTCGGCTTGGAAGTAAAAGCGGTGTAGCGGATCTCGGCTATCTCGGCGTCGGAGATCCAGCACTGGCCCTCCTCGTCCCAGACCGCTTGGGGATATTTGATCGGTGTCCAGGCGTCCTCGTCGATGCGGGCGATGGTGGCTTTGACGGAGGCGTTCATCCGCATGGTGATGGAGAAGCGGGCACCCAGGGCCCGGCAGGCGTTGATGACGTCGGCGCCGTAGAACGCGGAGTCCGCCCGCAGCACCAGCAGGCCGCTGGCGCCGCAGGCGCGTGCGGTGCGGATGGTCTCAGCGACGAACGCTGCCGCCCCGCGCGCGGAGTTCGAGGGTCCCTTGCGCAGCCTGGTGGCGGCGATCACGGGGGCTGACAGGGGTGTGGAGACGACGCCGAGCAGTGCATTCAGGCCCTTGACCTTGCTGTATCCGTATCCGGCGCCCTGTTTGGCGTAGCCGTGGGTGCGGCGGATGGTGTCGTCGATGTCCACGTAGGCGGCCTGGTCCGCGCCGGGCAGCAGCGGGGTGTGACGGGCCAGTTCGTGCAGGAACCGGCGGGCCACGGCGTGCAGTTGCTTCACATGCCCGTGGGTGAAGGAGTGCAGGAACGACCCCAGCGTGGACGGGGCCCGCACTCCGGAGAACAGGCGGCCCATCGCGCCGTGCCGCAGCCGGTCCATGTCGTCGATGCTGTCGGCGCCCGCGGCCATGCCGCCCACCAGCGACATCAGTTTCGCCGCTGGGAAGGCGCCGGTGCCGTCCTTCGAGGCGGGCAGCCGGACGTGCTCGCCGGCCAGCTTGGGCAGACCGCACCGCTCGGCCAGCCGCACCACCGGCTCCAGTCCGCCGTACGCGATCAGGTTCGGGTCGTCGAACGCGGATGAGACCGCCGCTGCGGCATGGGAACTTTGCATCTCGGAAGTGCCTTGTCGATCGTGCCTGATGTGGTCCTAGAAAAACCCCATCATCGCAGGTCGCAAGGCACTTCTTCGTTTCTGGGTGAACCATCCACGGGCATCAAGCCGGGGTGATCCGGACTCAGCGCACCAGGGAAGGGGGGTTCTGACAGTACCTGTATCACCAGGGTCTCCCCGACGTTCCAAACGCCTGTCAACCTGGTTGAGTCGAAAGCGCCGACAACACTCCATGGAAACGCACTGCAGCTTTACCATCATCATTCAATTCAGCTGCCCCGAATACGCGACCGTGTCGGCGCATTCTTTTACGACAGAAGGGACGGAGACCAATGGCGGAGAACCAGTTCACCACTCACACAGAACTTTTCGACCTGAGGGGAAAGTACGCCCTTGTCACTGGCGGCACCAGAGGCATTGGGATGATGATAGCGCGCGGCCTTCTCCAGGCGGGCGCCCGCGTCGTCATCAGCTCACGCAACGCAGACACGTGCGCGGAGGCACAGCGTCTACTGTCCGAATTCGGCGACGTGCGAGCAATCCCCGCCGACCTGTCCAGGCACGACGAGTGTCAGCGCCTCGCTGATCTTGTCCAAGCCGACTCGGAACGCCTGGACATCCTTGTCAACAACGCGGGAGCGATGCGGCGCGAGCCGCTGGCGACGTTCCCGGACGAGGCCTGGGATGCAGTGCTCGACCTCAACCTCAAGTCGCCGTTCTGGCTGGTGCAGGCACTGCTCCCGGCACTTCGTAAGGCGGGCACCGCCGATGATCCCGCACGGATCATCAACATCGGCAGCATCGCCGCCATCCACGTCGCCCCGTCGCCCAACTACTCGTACGCCAGCAGCAAAGCGGCACTCCATCAACTCACCAGGGTACTTGCCAGGGAGCTGGGCCCACAGCACGTCACGGTGAACGCGGTAGCACCGGGAGTGTTCCCGTCGCAGATGATGGACTCCACGCTCGATGCCATCGGCGACACGATCGCGGCGTCGGCCCCTCTGCGCCGGCTCGGCCGCGACGACGACATGGCGGGTGCCGCCGTGTTTCTCGCCAGCCGGGCTGGGTCCTACCTCACGGGCGCCATCATCCCGGTGGACGGCGGTACCGCAACGACCGCATCGGGTATCCATTAGACTGCGGGACGGGCTTACGGTGAGGAGATAACCGCGATGGATCTACGCACCGAGATCCGGGAGTTTCTCAGCTCACGTCGCGCCCGCATCGCACCCGAGCAGGCGGGCCTGCCCGCTTACGGCGGCAACCGCCGGGTCAAAGGTCTGCGCCGCGAGGAGGTCGCGCTACTGGCGGGGGTATCGGTCGACTACTACGTGCGCCTGGAGCGCGGCAGCCTCGCCGGTGCCTCCGACGGCGTGCTCGAGGCGTTGGCCTCTGCCTTGCAGCTCGACGAAGCCGAGCGCGACCACCTGTTCCACCTCGCGCGCCAATCGAGGGCGCCCCGCAGCCCACGTCGGCGCAGGCCTGCCGTGGCGGTGCGCTCGACGCTGCAGCAGGTGCTCGACGCGATCTCCGATGCGCCGGCCTGGATCGGTAACGGCCGTTATGACGTGCGCGCCATGAATCAACTCGCTCGCGCGCTGTATTCACCGGTGCTGGCTGACCCGCGACGGCCCGCGAACACAGCGCGGTTCGTCTATCTGAACCCCGCGACGGCCAGAGATTTCTTTGTCGACTACGACCAGGTTGCCGGTGACGCGGCCGCCAAGCTGCGCATGGCAGCCGGCCGCAATCCGCACGACGAGGAGCTGATCGCCCTGGTCGGCGAACTGTCAACGTGCAGTGAGCTATTTCGGCAGCGGTGGGCATCTCAGGACGTGCGGCTGCACCGGTCCGGCCGCAAGCGTATGCACCATCCGATCGTGGGCCAGCTCGACTTGGACGTCGAATCCCTGGAACTGCCCGCCGAACCCGGCCTGCACCTCAACATCTACACCGCACCCGCGGGCACACCGACCGCTGACAATTTGGCGCTCTTGGCGTCGTGGGCGGCCACCCAACAGACGCTGGCGACCGAGCTCGAAGCACACAGCGGATAGTCCAACCCCTTCAGCCGTACTAGGGTCCGTCTCCCCGACCAGCGCGGGCAGACCGCACCGCTCGGCCAGCCGCACCGCTCGGCCAGCCGCACCACCGGCTCCAGCCCGCCGTACGCGATCAGGTTCGGATCATCGAACGCGGATGAGACCGCCGCCGCGGCATGGGAAGATTGCATCTCGGAAGTGCCTTGTCGATCGTGCCTGATGTGGTCCTAGAAAAACCCCATCATCGCAGGTCGCAAGGCACTTCTTCGTTTCTGGGTGAACCATCCACCGGCATCAAGCCGGTGGATCCGGGCTCAGTCATGCTCGCTCATCTCTTTGTCGGGTTCGCGGACATGTTGATGCTCCTGCACCACCAGCGAGGAGTCTGGCGACATTCGGACGTCACGTTGGGGCTGTGAACGGACGGACACCTCGACCAGGAGAAGTCCATGCCTCGGCAGACCGGAACACCTGCGCGCGCATCCGACCCCACGGCTTCACTTCGAATTCAAGGCTCCATCCCCAAGAAACAGACCGATGGACCCTTGGGTTCCCGCTGAGAACCCTTCAGTTTCTGTGAACTCACGGGGGGAATGGGCCGCCGGTAAGAATGCGGTCAGCAGCCGCAAACGGGGGAGGAACATCCCTGTCGGATCGTGCTCTCTGGCCGGCAGTTCAGTTCATCCGAAGAGCGAGAAGCGCGATTCCTGCGGTGGCAGCGCGGTGCTGGTAGGTGCGGAGGCCCCGGGGTGCGGGCTTGCGGGCGTTTCGGTGCCAGTGTCCGGTCAGGGCGGCGAGGAACGCGGGGGCGGCCAGGGGGCTGTCGCGGTGGCGGGGTGTTCGCCCAGGAGTGGAAGCGGTTCACGCCCGGCGAGTAGTTCCGCAAACCCATGTTCAGGTTTCCGGAGGAGGAGACCCCGTGCCGCGTTCTATCGGTAGGCGTTGTGGCTCGGCGCTCGCGCCACCACCGCTGCCCGGCTTGTCGACACAGGTCCCCTGGCTGGTGTCCTCACTGCCGGAGGCGGTATAGCCGTAGGTGGCCATGGTGTTGCCCGTACCATCCGTGATGGCGTGGACGTGCGAGCGATCCGGTCGTGGCCGTGCGCTACCACGGAACCGACCGGGCCCTCGACACCAACGCCCTCGACCGCAACAGCGGTGTCGTCACCGACAGCTGATGACGGTGAAGGTACTCGTGGAAGCCGTGGCACTCGCGTCGGTCGTACTGCCGTGCAGATTCCGCGTGTGACAGCCCCGGCTTCGCCTTCACCGGCGCACGAAAGACACAAAGATTGTACGCGATCTATGAGTTCGCTGTGTGTCGATCGACACATCCGTGGCCCGTGATGTTCGCGGCCCAGCATCCGCTTGATCAACGGGCGGGAGCCGCACTGGGAGGTCCTCGAAACGAGCGAGGGGTTGGGACTCATGGACACAGTGGACGAACGTGCGCCGTGCGCGGGCGAGATGCGTCCGCACGCCACGATCTTCGTCGCCCGTGTCACCGCCCACAACAGGCTCCCGCTCGACCACTCCGTGCGCAGCCTGGGTGTCGTCGACTTCCTGGTCGAAGGGCTCCGCAAGGGCGGGGCCGACCGAGAGGGGGCACCCGACGCGCTTTTCACCCTCGGGGCGTACGTCGGTGAGGTGCTGGTGCGGCGCGCCGGAGCGGTGTGGGTGGACTTTGACGCAGCCCAGCGCGCCTACTTCGGCCAGCCCGTCGGGGTGCGTATGCCCGACGGCCGTGTCTGGGACCCCCTCGGCAAGGTTGTCAACCGCTTTGAGGTAGGTGGTCCCGGAAAGTCGCTGCAGATCTTCTATCTGATGCTCCACGGAAGGGCCCGGCGGCGGCCTGAGGAACGCGGGGTGAGGTCGCCGATGCCTCGACCGGCTGCTGTATGACCGGGCCCTTATGACTGAACCTTTCGGCCGAGTCCTTCGACCGAGCCCTTTCGTGATCTCCAAGGAGTATGTGAGTTGAGACCTCGTGCCGCTGTTACCGCTCTGGCCGTTCCGTTTCTGCCTCTTCTCTGCACGGCGCTCACCGGGTGTTCCGGGGACACGGGCGCGGACTCGGTACGCCCGGCGAAGCCGGCTGAGTCCAAGTCCGCCCGGGGCACCGAGCAGAGCGAACAGGCCGCACCCACGAAGCCCCGGACCGTCGAGGAGTTTCTCGCCCGGGCCAAGGAGGCGATGTCCGGAATGAAAGGCTGGTCCTTCGCTGTGAAGGGGCGCGAAGGGCTGACCATGCAGGGGCGGGAGAACGCCGCCACCTACACGGCCACCGTGCGCCGTACAACAGGGGAGCCCCGGACGCTCCACTCCACGGGGACCATCCACAGCAAAGGGGTGGGCAAGCCCGAGGAAATCTTCGTCGTCGACGGAACCGCGTACGTGAAGGAGGGCGGGTCCGGCGCCGATTGGAAGCACGGGCCCGTCTCCGACCCCGAGTTCGCGAACAAGGTGGAGGACCCGGTTGCCGCGCTCGACCTGTTCCGGGGGTATGCCGCGGACAAGGAGTGGGGCGGTGGGATCTCGCTGATCAGATCCGGTGCCCAGTTGGAGCTGCGCGCCCGTACGGCGTCGGCCGCGCTGTCGAAGGTACGGGAACGAGACGTCGTCAAGAAGGCTGTCCGTGAACTGGACCCGACCCTGGAGCAGTTGCGCGCCGCGGGCGTCACGGCCTCCGAGAGCCGGATCACCGTGGAGCGCGTCGAGGAGTCGCTCGTCCTCGACGCCTCGACGTACCGGATCAGGTCACACGCCTTCCGGTGCGCCTTCCGCATCCCCTATGGCGGGCAGACCATCCGCTACAGCCAGGACGTCACCGAGCATGCCGAGGGGCCGTTCACGGGGACCATCGCGCTCCCGCCAACAGTGCGGGCGATCCGTGGCTGAGGAGGCATCCGAAAAGCTGTGACATTCTGTGAGACCAGACTCTGATGATCACGGGGCGTGGACACGGCCGAAACGTGTCGCACGGCGTGAAGTGCTACGAACTCGGCGCGAACGGGGACAGCTTTGGGCCAGGGAAGGGAGCCCCGGCGCGTGCGGGCGTACGACGAGGAGTTGGGCGCGGCCGTGGCGCGGGCTCAGGACGGCGACGAAGCAGCCTTCGCGTCCGCCTACCAGCTCGTGCAGCCCGGACTGCTCGGCTATCTGCGTGGGCTCGTCGGTGACGAAGCCGAGGACGTGGCCTCGGACGCCTGGCTGGAGATCGCCCGTGACCTGGGACGGTTCAAGGGGGACGGGGCCGGCTTCCGCGGCTGGACGACGATCATCGCCCGGCACCGGGCCCTCGACCATCTGCGCCGCCGGCGGGTGCGCCCCCGGCCTGTCATGCTCGAACAGGACGTACTCGAGCTGCCCGACCCACGCACCACCCAAGACCAGGCCCTGGAGTCCCTCTCCACCGAGCAGGCTCTAGCTCTGATCAGCACCCTTCCGCGCGACCAGGCCGAGGCCGTGCTGCTGCGCGTCGTCGTCGGCCTTGACGGCCCCGCCGCCGCCCGTGTCCTCGGTAAGCGGCCCGGTGCGGTGCGCACCGCCGCGTACCGAGGGCTGAAACGCCTCGCACGCCAGCTCGGAGCCGCCGGTGTGACGGAAGAGAATCGTCACACGCTGGGGCAGTCGAGATGAACAATCACGGCGCCAGAGACAACAAGGGACCGAACCGTCGTCGGGCAGGAATGGGCACGGGCATGGGTGATCGACACAACGACGGCGGAACGTGGGGCCGTCGGCGCACATACCCCGGCAGCCGTGTGCGCAGGACCGCGGGTGAGGTCGAGGGCGCCGCACTGGAGCCGCTGCTGGCAGACGCGCTGATCGAGGACGCCACGACCGCAGAGGCGGAGCAGCGGGCGACGACCGCGTTCAGCGCCGCCCGTGACGCAGGAATGCACGACGAGGCGCGGACCCGGCAGTGGGACGACTGGCGACCGAAGGAGCCCGGTGGGGGGCGGCGCTCGTTGAAAGCTACCATCGCCCTGTTCATCGTCGGCCTGACCCTGGGCGGCGTCGCGGTTGCGGGCGTGGGCTCGGACGCCCCTGCCGGAGACCCGAACGACGGGGTCCGCGAACGACAGCATCCGTCGCCAAGCGCCCCGAAACGCTCCGCCGCGGAGCCGGACGCGACGAAGTCCGGTGTGCCCCGCACCTCCGCCGCTTCGGGCCGCCCGGTAACGGCCAAGGACACCGAGGCCCACTGCCGCGCGTACGAGTTGGTCAAGAGCCGAGGCAAGGCACTGAACTCGACGTCCTGGCAACGGCTGGTCACGGCCGCAGGCGGTGAGGAGAACGTCGCCGCTTACTGTGCCGATCAGTTGGCTCAGGCCGAGAAGGGCAAGAAGCCGAGCAAGGCGGGTGAGAACACCAAGACCGACCGAACCGTCAAGAAGCAGAAAAAAGCGGCTGACAACGCCATGAACAAGGATAAGGAAAGGGAAAAGGATAAAAACAAGGAAAAGTAGCACTGTAAGCGCTTCGGACGGTCGGCCTCGGTGGATACGCGGCCTGGCGCATGGGGCGTACCCGAGACGGTGCCGAAGGGACGGTCGCTGCCGACGAGTTCCTCGCCGAGGGTCGCGAGGGCGGCACTTTCCACGGCGACCGCCTTCGCGAGGGCGTCGGGTCTGCTGAAGTCGTTGCCGAATGCCAGGTGGATCACCCCGGCGGAACCGATCAGACCGGTGCCACCGGTGACAAAGACGCGCATGGCACTCTCCCTCAAGACGGTCGCGCAGATCGCCGAGCGTGCCGGGGTCACCAAAAGCACTTTCTTCCGGCACTTCCCCGATAAGCGCGAGCTGCTGGTGGCCGGACAGGAGACGCTGAGTCGGCTGCTGCCGGACAACATCACCCGCTCATCGGCTGCTTGCGCATCGACCTTCACAGAGTCTGCGATCCCGCGGCCGACCGCTGAGTCCACCGGCATCGCGCCGTGGCCCGACAAGGAGGATTGCTCAGCGAGCCCACTCGCGGGGTGGGCCATGGAGTAACGAACAAATTCCGATTGGGGCTCGCCACAATGGCGCGTCGAGACTTTCCGACAGCTTCAAGAACAGCGTCCACGACACGAGAGCCCAGGTGGGGGCCACGTCAGCGCATCGAGCTCAAGATAATCCAGCACCGGGTCGGGCACCGCCGCACGAGCACGACCGCCATCTACGAGCTCCCAGTGACACATGTCCATCGCCCTGCGCTCCTTGAACGGGAGGTCGAAAACGGCCGCCCCAATTCCGAGGAGGTTTTGTTCACTTGCGCATCCATAAACGCACCGCCGCCGCGGTGGCAGTGGCACTGATCGGCTCGCTGACACTAGTCGGGGCGGGGACAGTGACGGCCACGGCCGAGGAGACGAGTGTGGCGCTGCCCAGCGCCTCGTTCCGGGACATCGTCGTCGACGGAGTGCACGACCGGGCGTTCGTCAGCGACCCGACCGGCGGCAGCATCGTCGTCACCGACTACGCGGGCGCGGTCGTCCAGCTGATCACCGCCGAGGACGGGGCCGCGGGCCTCGTACTCTCGGCGGATTCCAGCAAGCTGTACGTGGCCCTGTCGACGGTCGGCGCGATCGCCGAGATCGACACCGCCACCCTGACCGAGACCAACCGCTACCCGACCGGCGCGGATACCTCGCCCCAGAACCTGGCGATGGCGGGCGGCAAGCTGTGGTTCGGCTACACGGTCGGCAGCAGCGGCGGCATCGGCTCGCTCGACGTGGCCTCTCCGGCCCCGGCGGCGACGCTCGTCCCGAGCGGCCGGTACTGGTACTACGCCCCGGCCCTGGCGTCGTCCCCCGCCGACCCGAACGTCCTGGTGGCGGGCGAGGAGGGCGTCAGCCCGGCCACCCTGGCGGTCTACGATACGGCGGCCGACGGCCTGCAGAAGCGCACCGAGCGCCTCTTCACCTCGTCGCCGTCGATCTCGTACCTCAACGACTTCGCGGTGACGGCGGACGGCCAGAACATCGTCGTAGCGGCGAACAACCCCTCCGACCACCAGATCGTCCGCCTGTCGGACCTGTCGTCGAACGGCTACTACTCGAGCTGGCAGTTCCCGAACGCGGTGGCCGTGGCGACCGACGGAACGGTGGCAACAGGCGCGTCCGACGACTTCGTAAAAACCTACCGCCCGAGCTCCACCTGGCCGTCGTTCCACGAGTACGCCGTGACCGACCTCCAGCGCGACGGCCTCGCCTGGGCCCCGGACGAGAACCGCCTCTTCGCGATCACGGGCCTGTCCTACGGCAGCGCCCCCACGCTCCACGTCCTCCCGGACGCCGGCAAGCTGGACACCACCCTCAGCTTCCAGGCCCCCGCAGCCTCCCGCAAGGGCAAGGACCTGACCATCACTGGCTGGCTGTCGGCGGCGGAGCCCTTCCCGGCAGGCACGACGGTGGAGGTGACCCGCACGGACGTGGAACACCCGACCGGCACTCCGGTCGGCACCTTCCCCATCTCCACGGCGACGGGCGAGTTCACGTTCACGGAACGCCCGAGCGAGACGGGTAACATCACCTATACCGCCACATACAAGGGCGACGGCCAGCACATGCCCGCAACGACCCAGACGACGGTGACGATCACCAAGTAGCCACCCTGAGCACCCGACCAAAGGCCCCGAACCACGCCGGCGGACGCTGTTGGTTAACTCGGGGCCTGCACCTTCTTCGCCCCGTCGATCGTTTGGTCGGCGGGGCGAAGTCGTGCGAAGTGGCTGGTGCGAGTGCGGGCCCGGGGTGTGCCGGGCCGGCCGCTTGTCCGGCTACAGCGCTTCGAAGTAGGGCGGGTCAACGGTGTCGGCGACGGTGAAGTCCTCGAAACCGACGTCGTCGAGTACCCGGTAGACGAACTCGGACATCGTCATCGGGTATGTCCGCCATCCCTCGGAGTGCGACCTAGTGACAACCGGCCAGGTGTCGGGGTCACCGCCGTCGACCAGCCAGCAGAACTCGTCCGCCTGCACCGATCCGCCCCAGGGTAGAAGCCCCGTACCGCCAGGGGTGAACACCCCGTGGGGAGCGTAGCCCTCGCGGGCGTACGGGATGGTCTCCGCCGCGCTGCGCATCGAACGCAACCAGCTCGCGATGCTCGCTGTGTCGCTTTCCACTGGAGGGTAGAGATCGAGACAACCGCTGAACTCGCCCTCGCCGAAGAGTATGAAGAGCTCCTTGTGGCCGGCAGGCAGTCGGGGGCCGATCACCTCCTCGGCCACTGTGCGCGTCCGCTTCATCTGGTCCGGCACCACAGCGGATTCGGCCCACTGGGAGCAGGCGTTCTCCGTGGACGACGGGGGCACCTGGGTCACCAACTGGCACATGGACCTCACCCGGCGCTGAGGCGCCCGACGCCATCGTTGCCCGCAACCCGGGCCGCTGCACCGGCGCTCACCTCGACCATACGTGTCCGCGGCGACCGGTAAAGAGCCCCGATCAGGACCAGCAGCAGGTGGGTGAGCCCCAAGAGGGCTCACCCACCTGTGTTTTCGGTCCGGGACCCGACCGGATCGGATCAGGTCCGATCCGGTCGTCTCAGGTGGAGCTTGAGCTGATGGTTGCGCTCTGTGTGCTCGACTACGACTCCGGTGACCGCCTCACCCAACTCGGGCCAGATCACCGTAGAGCCATCGGCGCCGCCGTGGCGCATTCCCGCCACATCCGCGAAAGCACAACTCAGTTGCACACCCTCGACTGAAATGAAGATTCCGAAGGGAGCGACCTCGTCCACGGTGCCGTGCACCGTGGACCCGTGGGGGAACTTTCGCTTGACGGCAACCCATTCTTCACTTGTCACCTATGCCACACCCTGTCGCCTGGGTGAGGCTGGTGGCGTCCCACCAGTGCCGACCCACCTCCGACACGCTGGCGACGGTGTCGGAGACGGTGGCGGAGAAGTCACCGCCGGCCGCCGTCCACGGCGTCGTCGCGTTCACGTTGTTCCAGGTGGTGGTGGTCTCGTCGAAGTCCCGGTTCAGTCCGTGCAGTTCGTAGATCGCGCCGTTGGTGTCGGTGGTGATCTCCGCACCGTACATGAACAATCTGGATTCCAGCACCGTGGCGGTGGTGGGCAGATCGCTGGTGGGGAACTTCATCACCGTGCGGGTCTTGCCGTAGGTGGGTGAGTTGTTGCCCAGCGTCAACCACCGCTGGCCCGCGCCTGCCGACTGGATGGAGTCCTGGTTCGTTGTCGGCTGCATGGAGGACAGCCTCGAGTCGGTGCCTCCGGCCGCGGTGCCCTGGATCAGCTTCATCGTGCGGCCCGCCTTGGGCACACCCACGATCCGCGTCGGCGAGCCCAGAAGCTGCCCGTCCACCGTTTTCACCGCGATCTGGTAGTAGTGCGACCGGCCGATCTCCACCGAGGAGGAGTCCGGGGTCGGGGTCGCGGTGGTGTCCGTGTACGCGGTGGCCGACTTGCCGACCGGCGCGACCAGGGTCGCCGCGGACGGCGTGAACGCCTGCTGCGTGCAGCGGTGCAGGTGGTACTCGGCGATGTTCAGGTCCCGGTCGCCGGTGGTGTTGGAGTACGCCTTCCAGGACAGTTCCGAGCCCGTGGAGTGGATCACCGTGGGCGAGTTCAGCGCGGTGCCGACCTTGCCATAGGTGACCGTCAACCGGGGGACGGTCGCCGTCTCGCCGCCGTAGTCACCGTCCCCGGCCTCGTAGCGCGGGCCGCCGAGGGGGTTGTTCGCCTCGTCGGGCGGACGATCACGAAAAAACCCAGCACGCCCAAAAGCGCCACCGCCACGCTGGGTTCGGCCGTGGCGACTGCGCTTGATCGCTGCCCCCTCCGGGAGGCCGGGGGAGCTGAACATCACCCGGGCTGCGCCAAGGCTTCGGGACCGTGCCACCGTCTCCTCACCCCGCACGAAGTGATCGCCATCACTATGTCCTGCGCAGCCGTGACGTTTCCCGACCGACGTGCGCTGGGGGAATGGGCCATGCGTGTGACGGATGTGCCTCACGTGACTTTCTTCTGCGGCCTTTTTGGCCTTCTTTGGGGTGGATGCATCTTGAGTCGTCGTACATCGCATGCGTACAGACCACTGAGCCTGAAGCGACGGGCGTGGCTGACGCTCGGTGCGGTGGTGCTGGGAGGCGGGGGTGTGGTGACCTATGCCGTCGCCGACCCATCCGCCGATCCCGGCACACAGGGCCGGGCCAAGCGGCCGGTGAAGGTCTACGACCTGACGCTGAAGAGCGCCGCGAGCGGCAAACGGGAGCTGCCGGGCACGGACACCCAGCAGTTCTCGATGCTCGGCGTCTCCTGGACGGGTGCCGCCAAGCAGCTGCACGGCACCGCTCAGGTACGCACCCGCAGCAGCGAGACCGGCGAGTGGACCGCCTGGCGGGACCTTGAGGCAGAAAACAACCCGGCGCCGGCCCCTGAGGCGGGCCCCGACGCGCGCGGTGCGTCCGAGCCGCTGTGGGTCGGCTCCTCCGACGGCGTCCAGGTCCAGGTCGTCCAGAAGGACGGCACCACCAGCTCCGCTCTGCCCAAGGGGCTCCAGGTCAACCTGGTCGACCCCGGGGTGGCGACCACCGCCGAGATGAAGGCCACCGGCAGCTCGGCCGAGTCGGCCGCGTTCGTGGCGGAGACACTCGGCGCCACCGACTCCGCCACGCCTACGGACAGCCAGTCCCCAGCGCCCGCGTCATCCGCGTCCCCTTCCACGTCGCCGTCTCCTTCGGCTTCGGCTTCGGCTTCGGCTTCGGCTTCGGCTTCGGCTTCGACGAGCGCATCCGCGAGCCCGTCGGCCTCCTCCACACCCTCGGCGCCGCCGTCCACCGTGCCCGAACCGCCGATCACCTCGCGGGCCGGTTGGGGCGCGGACGAGTCGATCAGCCCCGACGCGCCGGAATACAACGCGGACGTGAAGGCCGTGTTCGTCCACCACACCGCCGGGACCAACGATTACTCCTGCGCCGACTCGGCGTCGATCGTGCGGGGCATCTACGCATACCACGTACAGGTCAACGGCTGGAAGGACATCGGCTACAACTTCTTCGTCGACAAGTGCGGCACCGTCTTCGAGGGCCGCAAGGGCGGTATCGACCTGCCGGTGCTCGGTGCTCACACCTACGGCTGGAACCGGGAGTCCACGGGCATCTCCGTCCTCGGTGACTACACCTCCACCAGCGCCTCCAACGCCGCGCTGGCCTCCATCGCCCGCGTGGCGTCCTGGAAACTCGGCCAGTACGGCGCCGACCCCGCCGGGACCACCCAACTCACCGCGGGCGCCACCCAGAAGAATTACTTCGGCACCAGCTACACCGCGGGCAGCACGTACACCTTCCATCGGATCTCCAGCCACCGTGACGGCTACAACACCGAATGTCCCGGCGGTTCCCTCTACGCCCAGCTGCCGACCATCCGCTCCTGGGCGGCAGGCCCGGTGCAGGGCCTGAAGGCCACCTCGGTCGACGGCGCGACCCTTTCGGGCTCGACATACTACACCAAGGGCGCCGTCACCGTGAAGTGGACGGCCACCACGCCGGCCTCGCTCATCAAGAGCTTCCAACTGCTGGTCGACGGCAAGGTTGCCGCCACCACCTCCGGAACCGCCACTTCTGCCGGCGCCACCCTGGCCCTGGGCAGCCACACCGTCGCCGTGCGGGCCATACACCAGTCCGGAAAGACCGCCACCAGTGCCGCGCTGAGCGTGGTGGCGGAGACGACCGCACCGACCTTCACCACCAACCCGACGCTCTCCCTGCGCACCGGCACCGTCAACACCAGCGCCGTCCCGGTCACCCTCGGCTGGAAAGCCACCGATGACAAGGCCCTGCGTCAGGTGAACCTGCTGGCCCCGACCACGGCCACCTTCGGCCCGACCACCACCAGCTCCAGCCGCACCGCAACGTCCGGTACCGCCGCCACCTGGTCGATGCGGGCGTACGACTACGCCGGCAACTACCGCACGTCCTCCCCCGCGTACACCCCCGTGATCCTGCAGGAGAGCGCCGCCGCCAAGTACGGCAGCTGGACCACCCGCTCCTCCACCAGCTACCTCGGCGGCACGTCCTACTCCAGCGCTACCAAGAACGCCAGTCTCACCTGGACCCTCACCGGCCGCTCCGCCGCCTGGGTGGTCTCCCGCGCCTCCGGCTCCGGCCAGGCATACGTCTACGTCGACGGCACCAAGGTCGCCACAGTCGACCTGAAGTCCGCCACCACCCTGTACCGGCAGGCAATCTGGACCAAGACCTGGTCCAGCAGCGCCAAGCACACCGTCAAGATCGTCGTGGTCGCTACCAGCGGCCGACCCACCATCACCACCGACGGCCTCGTCTACATCAAATAACCCCCAGCCCCACGAGGAGAGCACAACACCGGCGCCACTCCCGTCGGCACGTGCGGCCCCACAGCAAGGCGTTGGCCCTCACGACCCGACTTCGGTCGCGAAGGCCAACGCCTTGCCCGGAGCCGGAAAACGTCCCGGCGGCATGCGCGGACGGATGAACTTGCTCCCGCAGCGGCCCTCCAAACGATCCGGCAACCCGGGCCCCGATCAGCTCCCGCTGACCGGGGTCCGGGTCGAGGTGGCGCCACTGCTGCACTACGTCGCCTCGGCGGATGGTGAACCTCGCTTCGGTGATCTTCCGTCCGAAGCACGAGGTGATCCTGGTGTACCTCGGAGTCGACCCGGATACGGTCGAGCTGGCGGAGGGCTTCTCCCGTGACATGCGCGGCATCGGTCACCTGCGGACGGGCGACCTGGAGGTGCGGATCGCCTCGGCGGCCGACTGGGAAAAGGCCGGACCACTGATCCGGCGGGCGTTCGAGGCGGCCTGACGCAAGCGGAAGGGCGGCTGGTGCATCGGTTTCCCGGTGCTCCGGCCGCCCTTTGTCGTCTGCGGTCCGCCAGCTCTGGCGCCCTTGCTCTCACGGTCACTCCTCCGGCCCGGCCAGGACGAAGTCGTCCTGGGTCAGCTCCGCTTCAAGCCTTCGTTCGGCCACGTCGGCGTAGTGCGAGGACAGCTCGACGCCGACGAACTGCCGGCCTTCGCGCAGGGCGGCGACTCCGGTGGAGCCGCTGCCGGTGAACGGGTCGAGGACAACACCGTCTTCGGGGCAGATCTGGACGAGCTGCCGCATGATCTCGACCGGCTTCTGGGCGATGTGGACCTGGTCCTTGCGGGGCCGGGAGGCGATGAAGTGGCCGGACAGGTAGAGGTCCCGGCTGTGGTCGAGACTCCCCTTGACGCCCCAGGTGATGAACTCCGACGACTGCTTGAAGCCGCCCTTCCGGGGCCTGCTGGCGGGCTTGATCCAGGGGATCGTGCCGGACCATGTCCAGCCCGCCATCTGCAGAGCGTCACTGGTCGTCGGCTCCTGGCACCAGTCGGAGAAGACCATGGCAACCGAGTGCTCTACCGCAGCCCGGTACGCCTCGGTGAGCAGGACGGTCAGCCAGCTCCGGTAGCTCCTCTGGTCACCGTTCTCGCCTGGGAAGTTCTCCAGGTCGTGCGCGGATCCAGTGGTGACGTACTTGGCTCGCGCGGTGCGGCCGGTGCGGTCGGAGCTGGTGCGTCCCCCGCTGTTGTACGGGCGGTCGGTGATGACGGCGTGGACACTGTCGTCGGGGAGGGTCTTGAGCACGGTGAGGACACCACCTCGGTGCAGTGCACATAGGCGCAACGTGCCGAACTCGCCGCCCTGGACGCGGAGGTGATGCCCGTCGCCATGCGCACCTACGGCGTACCGGTCGCGGGTCTGCTGCTGGTCCGGGCGCGGCGGCTTGCCCTCCCGGTCCGCGCGGGCCCATAGCTGGGTGAGCGAGCCCCGGGTGTCCAGGACCTTGTAGAGGTCCCCCGGGGCGCGTGCGGCACGGGGGTGGCAGGCATCGAGCCGGGCAGCCGGCGAGGGGCTGTCTCGCGCGCGGGTGCTCCCTCTGCGGACCGACGGTTCGGGCGCGAACCCTGGTGGTACTGGGCGACCGTCACCATGTACGTCAACGGCCGGGCCTGACCGGGGCAACTCCAAGTACTGGCTCGGTCGTTGACGTTCGCATGACCCGAACGGGTGACAGGCCCCCGGTACAGCCCAGCGCCACCTCCGCGAAACACCGCAGTTCGTCACCGTGGGGCCTGTCCGCCGGTGACGTCACGTACGGACGGGACAGGTAGTCGCCGGGTGTCTGGCACAGGGCGAGGACGTCCAAGGACCACGCCGGTCTCCAGCAGGTCATCCCGGCACTCCAGCGCCACGCCGTACGCCTCGGACTCCGACTCGCCCCGGCGCCGGTCGGTATGAGTCCTGGTCAGAGCCGGGCGGCGGTCGTGGGTGTACCGGTAGAGAAGGGCCGGGATGAGTTCGGGTACGTGGGCCAGGTGTTCGCCGTACGCGGCATGCCCCGACCATCCCGAGGTCATGTACCCCTGTGCTCAGGTTCTCGCGCTGTGGGAAGGCGAGACCGGTCGCACGGTTGGACTCGTCACGATGGCGCGTGTCAGAGGGGCAGCGTCATGCCGAGTTCTTGCGTGGCGGTGGAGGGGGGCGGCCTTCGGAGGTGAGGCCGCCCCGGCGTCCGGTCAGCGGGTGGCGAGGAGCTCAAGGGTGTCGATCACGCGGTTCGAGAAGCCCCACTCGTTGTCGTACCAGGCGACCACCTTGACGTGGCGGCCGTCGACGCGGGTGAGGGCCGAGTCGAAGATCGACGAGACCGGATTGCCCGTGATGTCGGACGACACGAGCGGGTCGTCCGAGTACTCGAGGATGCCGGCGAGTGGCCCCTCCGCCGCCGCGCGGTACGCCGCCAGCACGTCGTCGCGCGTCACGTCGCGGGCGACGGTCGTGTGGAGTTCGAGGATCGAGCCCACCGGAACCGGTACGCGGATCGAGTCGCCCGACAGCTTGCCGTCGAGGTTCGGCAGCACGAGGCCGATCGCCTTGGCGGCGCCCGTCGTCGTCGGCACGATGTTGACAGCGGCGGCGCGGGCGCGGCGGGCGTCGCGGTGCGGACCGTCCTGCAGGTTCTGCTCCTGCGTGTAGGCGTGCACCGTCGTCATGAAGCCGTGCTCGATACCGGCGAGCTCGTCAAGCACCGCGGCCAGCGGCGCAAGCGCGTTGGTCGTGCACGAGGCGTTCGAAATGATCGTGTGCACGGCCGGGTCGTACGCGTCGGTGTTGACCCCGAACGCGAGCGTGACATCGGCGCCGTCCGACGGCGCACTGACGAGCACCTTCTTCCCTCCCGCGTCGAGGTGCGCGCGGGCGGCCGTAGCCGACGTGAAGCGGCCGGTCGCCTCGAGCACGATGTCGACGCCGAGCTCGGCCCAGGGCAGCTGCGCCGGTTCGCGCTCGGCGAGCACCGTGATGCGACGGCCGTCGACGACGAGGGCATCCCCGTCGACGGTCACCGGGCGACCGAGCCGGCCGGCCGTCGTGTCGTAGGCGAGCAGCCGCGCGAGGGCGGCGGGCTCCGTGAGGTCGTTGACGGCGACGACCTCGAGGTCGCTGTCGCGTTCGAGCAGTGCGCGCAGCACATTGCGTCCGATGCGGCCGAATCCGTTGATGGCGATGCGAGTCATGAGTGGTGTCCCTTCGGTTCGTCACCAGGTTCGCGCGCGGCATCCGCCCGTGACGGCGGCGTGAGCGCCACGGTTCGAAAGGATCGCGCCACGTGGCGCGGGCTACTCGCCCTGCGCGAATGTACGCCGGTACTCGCTCGGCGTGGTGCCGAGGATGCGCTGGAAGTGCAGCCGCAGATTCGCACCGGTGCCCAGACCGACGTCGGCGGCGATCTGCTCGACGCTCCGCTCCGAACGCTCGAGCAACTCACGGGCCATGTCGATGCGGGCACGCATGACCCACTGCATCGGCGTGTACCCGGTGTCCTCGACGAAGCGCCGCGAGAACGTGCGCGGCGACACCGCCGCATGCCTGGCGAGCACCTCGAGGGTGAAAGGCTCGCCAAGCCGGTGCAGTGCCCACTCGCGGGTGGCGGCGAACCGCTCCCCGAGCGGCTCGGGCACGCTGCGCGGCACATACTGCGCCTGACCGCCGCTGCGGTAGGGGGCCGCGACCAGGCGCCGCGCCGCGTGGTTCGACGCGGCCACCCCGAGGTCACCGCGGAGAATGTGCAGGCACAGGTCGATGCCAGAGGCGGCGCCGGCCGACGTCAGCACGCTGCCCTCGTCGACGAACAGAACGTTCTCGTCGACCTGAACGAGCGGATGCTTCGTCGCAAGCGCCCGCGAGTAATGCCAGTGCGTCGTGGCGCGCTTGCCGTCGAGCCGGCCTGTGGCGGCGAGCGCGAAGGCGCCCGTCGAGATCGCGGCGAGCCGCGCGCCCCGATCGTGGGCGGCGATCAGCGCGTCAACGACGGCCTGCGGCGGGTCGTGGCGGTCCGGGAACCGGTAGCCGGGGATGAAGACGATGTCGGCCCACGCAAGCGCGTCGAGGCCGTGGGCGACGTGGTACGACAGGCCGTCGCCGCCGGTCACGAGACCGGGGGCCGCGCCGCACACCCGCACCTCGTACGGAATGCTCGCGCGGGTCGTGAACACCTGTGCAGGAATGCCGACATCGAGTGGCTTCGCACCCTCGAGCACGAGGACGGCGACGCGATACAGGCGGGAGACCACGGGGAACAGGATACGCGGGGGTGCGGGGGTGCGGTTTCGATACGCCGACTGTGCCGGCGACTCAACCACCGGATGGGGGCGAAGGCCCGCGAGTCCCGGGAACCGTGCCCCTGATGACCGTGAACCCACGGGTGCCGGTCCGATGAGGAAACACACGACAACACAGACCCTCTCCACACACACCTGCACAGGAGTTCGCCATGCAACGCCCCGGCAGCACGCCCGACTACTACACCTACAAGTACGGGCGCCGCGTACCGGTCTGGATACCCCCGTGCCGCGACCGCAGCAGTCATCATCCCCAATCGCCGCCGCGCCACGGCTGCACCGCCGGAACCGGAATCGGGAGCGTCCGTCCTCGCCGCGACGGACCGCCTCCTGGCCGCCCCCACCCACGAAGAGTTCACCGAGGTGTTCGAGCACACCACCGTCGGTGACGACCACCGGGCGCTCGCCCGGCTCCACCAGTTCCCGCAGAGCGCATCCTCCTGGCGCCACGACCACGGCGCCTTCCACAGCGCAGCCGAACTGAACAAGTTCGCGATCGCGCTGAGCGTGGGACGACGGAACGCTGTTCCATGCCTTCGAGCAGTACGTTCTGCACGAGGCCGCCGTACTCACCGGCCCCGGCAGCGCGCAACTCGTCGCCGTGCACCGGCCCGCCACACACAGCCCACGGTGCCGGCTCTTCCATCCGGAGCCACGAGCTGCCAGGAGCGGGGCACTGGGCCCCTCGCCTACAACCTGCAGTGGTTACTCGGAAGTTCGGCGAAGTACAAGGGTGATGAAGCCGAAGCTGTCGCGATAGCTGTGCAGCCATTGTGAGCGGTGAGTAGAGGCAACGGTGAGAACCTCGGCGCTGTCGGGATGCTCGGGATGGTCCAGCGCCCACGTCGCCAGGGACCCTGTATAGCACCACTCGAAGTCGTCGAGTTCCTGGCGTGTGCTGATGTGCCCGAAGACAGGGGTCCAACCGTGAGCGACGACCCGGTCCATGGTGGTTGCGAGGTCCGCGTACTCTCCCAGCAGCTCGCGGGCTGCGGCGGTGGGCTCGCACTCCCAATAGGCATCGCCGATCAGGACGCGGCCTCCGGGGGCGAGGTGCCTGTGGGCAGCATCAAGGGTGGGCAGGAGACCACCGAAGGCATGGGTGGCACCGACACTGAATACCGCGTCGAAGAGGCCGGGAGACGCGAACTCCGTGGCGTCCTGGTGGTGAAGTACGAGCCGTTGTTCGACTCCCAGACCGGCCGCCTCCTTCCGGGCCTTGGCCAGGAGCTGGTGCGAGTTGTCGACGCCTTCGGCAGTCACATTCGGATGGGCGGTCAGGGCCCGTAGGAGCCAAGCCGCCTCACCGCAACCGAGGTCGAGCACGCGTTCATCGCCCCGGTCCACGGTTCGATGGAGCAGTCGGCGCACCGACTCATCGTCAAGAGGGCTGTTGATGGGATGATCAGCGTGTGACAGCTGAGAGATCAGTTCGCGGTTCATGGTGCGCAGCCTGACAGCGCCGGACGCTCATCTCATCTGCTTTACCCCGCCGATGAACGAGTACCGGACAACTGCGACACCTGGTACTCAGGGTGGAATCATGTCTCACCTTGATCTTGGATCTGGGATCGCCACGTGAAATTGACACAGACCAACCGATGGAGTTGGTTGTCATTGACAAGGCCACCTGAGTGACGCCCGTGCCCATCACTCACCGTGTACGGCTCACAAAACCCGCGCCAGAACCGCAGTAGTGACGTCACTTGTCGATGATGTCCTGTCTCAAGGAGGGACTCCACCTCAGGATCGTCCAACTGCCCGGTATAGGCGGCGTCTTCCGCATCGCCCCGCCGCTGACCGTGAGCGAGGAGGAGCTGCACACCGGTGTCGCCATCCTCGCCGACTCCCTGGAGGCGGTCCTCGCCGCCGGAGCCTGAGGCGGCGAGGACGTTCCAGGTCCAGGGTCCAGGCCGCGTTCCCCGCGCCGCGCCTCCGTGACCAGCCCCCAGTGACACCCACCCTCCTCCCGCGATCCGTCCGCGAATGATTCCCGGAGTGAATTGGAAACCCCGGTAACCCGGCCCTGACCGTTGCAGGGCACGGAGCTCTGCCTATTCCCGAATCCGGAGAACTTCGCCCGGGTGTTCCGGAAACACGTGGGCTGCTCGCCCTCTGAGTAACGACAGCGAGGACAGTGTCCGACCTCCCCCTGACCGCGGGCACCTGACGACGGACACATGGCCCCGGCCAACACGGTGCCGGCGACGGTGACGGACACACTGCGGACGAAGCCCCCGGGCGGAGTGAGCAAGGCACCCCCCCTTCTCGCTCACCCGCCCGAGAACCTCGTCGGTCGTCTGCCCCGCCGCTGGACCTCCACCCCCGCTGGTGGACCATGCGCCTCGGTACCCACCCACGACCCAGCTGCCGAGCCGCGTGCAGACCCCAGGCCGGCGGCCGGCCCGTGAGCACGGGCCGGACCCCGCCGTGGCCGGGGAAAAGGGTTCCGTCGCTGTCCCGGCTGAACCGCTCGACCATCTCCGTCGTCGAATCCGGCTCGTCCAAGGCCAGTTGGCGCATCCGCGAGTTCGGGTCGTCGGCTTAGCGGAGCAGGTCGCGGCGGGAGAGGTTCGGGTGGCCGTGGGGGGCGATCGGGCGTGCGGAGGCTGCCGGTCCACCACTGCCACACCCTCAGCAACATGTCCGCAGGCGCGTCGTCGCAGGATTCCGCGAGGACGCGCCGGCGGGAACAGCACCGCGAACGTCATGGCGAGTTGAGCACGGGTCTCCCCCGGAACGCACATGCCACACCAACGAGCCCAAGGACGGGAAGCAACACCTTGTTTCCCTGCACGCCCTTGAATGGTCGGCTCGACGTGCCGGCCCGCGCCGGGTGGCCGTGGCTCAGCCGGTGCGCCCTGCGAGCCCGTCGGCCCAGGCGCGGACCACCCGGGCCGTGGTGTCGGCGTGTTCCTCCACGATCGTCCAGTGATCGCCCGGGACCTCCATGGTGTCGCACGGACCGGGCCAGGAGGCCTGCCCCGCACGCCCGGCGGGGGCGTCGCCGTGGGTGTCCGCCTCCGGCGGCCGGTCGGCGGCGCGGACCAGCAGGACGGGCACGTCCGGCGGTTCGGGGCGCCACCCCCGGAGCATCCGGGTGTAGGCGCCGAACGCGGCCAGGGCCATGTCGTCCACCGCCGTGTCGAACTCCGCTCCCATGGCCAGAGCCGCGCGGGCGGGCATGGCGAGCAGCCATGGCTCGGCCTCCCGTTCGGGGGTCACGTGGTAGGTGTCGAGGAGGATCAGGCCGGCGGGCGGAGTGCCGGTGGCCGCGAGCCGCGCGGCGACCGCGTGGGCCGGGCACCCGCCCATCGACCACCCCAGCAGGACGGGGCGGCCCCCGCCCAGCCGCTCGCGCAGGGTGGCCGTGTGCAGGTCCACCAGTGTCCGCCAGTCGCGCGGCGGCGCGTCGCCCGAGGTGACCCCCGGGTGCCGCATTTCCCACACGTCCCGGTCCTCCTCGAAGTGGCGGGCGAGCGTGGCGTACCAGGGTCTGCCGAGGGCCGGGGAGAAGCCGGGGAAGCACACCAGCGGCGGCCGGCCGGCCTCGCCCTTGGCCAGGTGGAGCGGGTCCAGGGCGTGCGCGGCGGCATCCCCGGGGCCGAAGCCGGGGACCGCCAAGGAGGCGGTCACGAGCAGGTGCATCGCCGAGACGACGTCACCCGTCGCGCACACGCGGCGGTAGAGGGAGGCGAGAGTCTGGGGAGACCGGGCCTTCGCGGGACGCGCCGGCCCGGCGGCGGCCGCCTCCCCGTGGGTCGGCGCCTCGGACAGCCCGGCGAGCAGATGCTCCGTCAGCTGCACGCTGGTGGGCAGGTCGAAGGTGAGGGTGGGGGGCAGCTCCAGACCGGTGAGCAGGCTCAGCCGGTTGCGCAGCTGCACGGCGGCCAGGGAGTCCAGGCCGAGTTCGCTGAGGGCGCGGTCGGCCGTGACGACGGCCGCGCCGGTGTGCCCGAGCACGTCGGCGACCGCCTCGCGGACCAGTGCGAGCAGAGCGGGGCCACGGTCGGCGACGGGTAGCCGCGCCAGCCGTTCGCGCCACGCGCCCGGCGTCTCGTCCGGCACCCGGCCGGTACCGGAGGCCAGTCCCCCGCCGTCACCGGGTCCCCCGCCGTCATCAGGTCCCCCGCCGTCACCGGGTTCCCCGGCCTCGGCCGACGGAGGGCCGGACGGACCGGACAGGTCCCGCAGAGGCGGCGGGAGGGGTCGTCGGGCCCGGGAGACCACCGGGTCCAGCGGCAGCGGCGCAAGGACGGGCTCGCCCGCCGCCAGGGCGGCGTCGAACAGCGCCAGGCCCTCGGCCGCGGTGATGGCTCGGACCACGCCGTCACCCGTCCGGCCGGTGCGGGCGGCCATCCCCTCGCCTCCCGCCCACGGTCCCCACACCAGCGAGAGCGCAGGCAGTCCCCGGGCCGTCCGGTGCAGCGCGAGGGCGTCGAGGAAGGCGTTCGCGGCGGCGTAGCCGGCCTGGCCGGGGTTTCCGAGCAGGCCCGCCGCCGAGGAGAAGAGCACGAACCGCGACAGGGGCAGATCCCCCGTCAGCTCGTGCAGGTGCCAGGCCGCGTCCGCCTTCGGCCGCAGGACGGCCGCGACACGCCCAGGTGTCTGGCCCTCCAGCACACCGTCGTCGAGGACCCCCGCCGCATGCACCACGGCGGTCAGGTCGGCAGAGCACGCGGCGATCACCCCGGCCAGTGCGGAGCGGTCGGCTGCGTCACAGGCGACCACGTCGACCCGGCCTCCGGCCCGCTCGATCCGCTCCCGCAGGCGCCGCGCGGCGGGCGCGTCCGGGCCGCTGCGGCTGACGAGCAGCAGCCGGCGTACCCCGTGACGCTCCACCAGATGACCGGCCAGCAGGGCGCCGAGCGCCCCCGTCCCGCCGGTGACCAGCACCGTGCCGTCCGTCTCGAACCCGGCCGCCCGGGTGGGCTCGGCGGCCGCAGGCAGGGTCAGCCGTGGCACGTGCACCCTGCCCGCGTGCACGGCGAGTTGGGGTTCGCCCGTGGCCAGGACAGCCGGCAGCCGGTGCACCGACTCCGGGTGGCCGTCGACGTCGACGAGGGTGAGGCGGCCGGGGTACTCGGACTGGGCGCTGCGCGCCAGACCCCAGACCGCGGCGGCGGCCAGGTCGGGGTCCGCGCCGGTGGCACCCCGGGTCACCAGGACCAGGCGCGTTCCCGGGGCCAGGGCGGGCAGCCGGCCGCGCAGCAGTTCCAGGGCTCGCGTGACCAGGCCGTGCGTGCCGGCCACCGGGCCCGCGGACGGGCCGGGCGGAGCCAGGGAGACGACGAGGGCGGGGGCGGCCCCACCGGCGGACCCGGCGGAGGGCACCCCGGGCATCGGTGGTGGCCCGGGGACGGACGCGCCGCCGCCCGGGGCCGTGTCCGCGGCCGACGCGGGCCGCCCGGCGCCGGACAGCGCCGCGGCCAGGCCGAGGTCGTCCGGTGAGCCCACCTCCCAGGCGGGCGGGGCCGAGCGGGCCGGGGCGGCAGACGTCCAGTGCGGCCGGTACAGCGGTTCGGGCCGCGGGATCCCGACGGCGCCGGGTACCGCGCGGGTGGTCAGTTCCGCCACCCGCAGCACCGGCCGCCCGGCCGGGTCGGTGAGGTCCGCCGCGACGGTATGGTCCCCGGTGGGGCGGAGCCGGACCCGCAGGGCGGTGACGCCCGCAGCGTGGCGGCTGACGCCCCGCCAGGCGAACGGCAGCCGGCCGGCCCCGTCGGGCTGTCCCGGATCCGCGGGGAGCAGCAGCGACGCGTGCAGGGCGGCGTCGAACAGCGCGGGATGGAGGCCGTAACGCTGCGCCTCGGCCACGGCCTCGTCGGGAAGCCGTACGTCGGCCAGCAGGTCGTCGCCCTGCCGCCACATCGCCCGCACGCAGCGGAACGCCGGGCCGTACGCGTGACCCGCCTCTGCCAGGCGCTCGTAGGCTCCGGTCAGGTCGACGGGCACCGCGTCCGGGGGCGGCCAGGACTGCTCGTCGCCGTGCGCCGGGCCGGGACCGCCGTCCGACGGTCCCAGGACCTGTCCGGCCGATCGTCGCGGGCCCGCGACGCCTGGCACCGCACCTCGCGGCGTTGTCGGAGTCGCCCAAGTACGTCCAGTACGTGGGCGATCCTCCGCCTTGCGATGTACGGCACCAGACGCCGCGGTCTGATCCGCGAGGATCGGCCGGACAGGGCCCAGACGGCCGGTGGCGTGGTGGGTCCACGCCCCGAGGGGGCCGCCGTCCCCGGGACGCGCGTGCAGGTCGACGGTCCTGCGGCCGGACGGGTCCGGCGCGCCGAGCACGACCTGCACCTCTACGCGTTCGCCGGAGCCGGGCAGGTGCAGCGGGAGCAGTAGCGTCAGCTCCTCCAGTTCCGCCAGGCCGCAAGCCGCGCCGGTGTGGAGCGCCAGGTCGGCGAGGACGGTGGCGGGCACCAGCACCCGGCCGTGCACGACGTGGTCGCGCAGCCAGGGTTGCCCGGCCTCCGAGAGGTGGCCGGTGCTCAGCAGACGGTCCGTGTCCGGGAGGCTCGTCGTCGCGGTCAGCACCGGGTGACCGGTGGCGTGCGCGGTCGTGTCGGCAGGGCCTGCCGCGGTGGCGGCGGGCTCGGCCAGCCAGTGGCGCTCGCGCTGGAAGGGGTAGGTGGGCAGGCCGATCCGCCGGGCGGGCGGGCCCGAGTGTCCCTGCCGGACCGCCTCCCAGTCGACCGGGAGGCCGTGCACGTGCAGCCGGGCGAGCGCCATCAGAAGCGTGCCGGGCTCCGGGTGGCCGGGCCTGGTCGTCGGGGTGAACACGCGGTCCCCGGGCTCCCCGACGGTGCTCAGCGCGGCCGAGGTGAGATGGGCGCCGGGACCGGCCTCCGCGAAGGCGGTCACCCCCGCTTCGTCCGCGAGGTGGCGCACGGCGTCGGCGAAGCGCACCGTCTCACGGGCGTGGCGGACCCAGTAGGCCGGTGAGCGCAGGTCGTCCCCGGTGGCCGGGCGCCCCGTGAGGGTCGAGACGACCGGGATGCGGGGCTCGTGGAAGGCGGCGCGCGACACGGCCCGGGAGAACTCCGCCAGCGCCGGTTCGACCAGCGGCGAGTGGAAGGCGTGGCCGGTCCGCAGGTGTTCGGTGCGGCGCCCGCGGTCCTCGAAGCGTGCCGCCACCGCCGCCACCGCCCGCCGCGACCCGGAGACGACGACCGACCGGGGGCCGTTCACCGCCGCGACCGCCACCGGCCCGGCCACGGCCGGGGTCCTCGCGAGTTCCGCCGTCGCCTCCTCCTCGGTGGCATCCAGGACGACCATGGCGCCGCCGGCCGGAAGGCACTGCATCAACCGGCCCCGGGCGGCGACCAGACCGACGGCGTCGTCCTCGGTGAGGATCCCGGCGGCGTGTGCCGCGGCCAGTTCCCCGACGGAGTGGCCGGCCAGGACGTCGGGCCGCACTCCCCAGGAGGCGAGCAGCCTGAACAGGGCGACCTCGAACGCGAACAGGCCGGCCTGGACGACATCGGTCCGGTCGAGGGCGTCGGTCCGGTCGAGGGCGTCGGTCCGGTCGAGGGCGTCGGTGGCCTTGCCCGGCTCGGGCCACAGGCTCTCGCGCAGCGGTCGGTCCCCCGCGCCGATGGCGTCGAACCGGCCGCACAGCGTGTCGAAGGCATCGGCGAAGACCGGGTAGGCGGCGTGCAGTTCCCGGCCGAGGCCCGGCCGTGCGGCGCCCTGGCCGGTGAAGAGCAGGGCCAGCCGTGGGCCCGTGCGGACCGGTACGGGCGCCGTCGTCCCGGCGGCGAGCCTGTCCAGTCCGCTCAGCAGGTCGGCGCGGTCGTCCGCGGGTATCGCCGCCCGGTACCGGAGCGCGGCGCGTGCGGTGGCGGCGGAGAACACCACGTCCCCGAGGGGCTGTTCGGGCCGCTCACGGAGGAACGCGGCCGTACGCCGTGCCTGGGCCCGCAGAGAGCCCGCGTCGGCGCCGGACAGCAGGAGCGGCGGGTGCGGAGCGGCCGGGGCGCCGCCGCGCTCCCCCGCGTCCCGCTCCACGACGGCCTCCTCCAGGATCACATGGGCGTTGGTGCCGCCGATGCCGAAGGCCGACACCGCGGCACGGCGCGGCTGCCCGGGGGCGGGCCGCCACGGCTGCTCCCGGGTCAGTGGCCGTACGGCGCCCGAGGACCAGTCGACCCCGGGGGACGGCTCGTCGAGGTGCAGCGTGCGCGGCAGCACGCCGTGCCGCATCGCCAGCACGGTCTTGATGACCCCGGCGACCCCGGCCGCGGCCTGGGTGTGTCCGAGGTTGGACTTGAGGGATCCAAGCCACAGGGGCCGGTCGGCCGGGCGGTCGTGCCCGTAGGCGGCGAGGAGCGCACGGGCCTCGACGGGATCGCCGAGCGGGGTGCCGGTGCCATGCGCCTCCACGGCGTCGATCTCGGCCGGGGTGAGCCCGGCGGCGGCCAGGGCGTCGCCGATCAGCCGCTCCTGGGCGGGTCCGCTGGGCGCGGTCAGGCCGTTGGACGCGCCGTCCGAGTTGACGGCGGAGCCGCGGAGCACGGCGAGCACCGGATGGTTGTTGCGCCGTGCGTCGGCGAGCCGTTCCAGCAGGACCAGTCCGACACCCTCGCCCCAGGCGGTTCCGTCGGCCGCGGCGGAGAACGGCTTGCAGCGGCCGTCCGCGGAGAGTGCGCGCAGCCTGCTGAACGCGACGAACGGCACCGGGCTGGCCATGACGGTGGCGCCACCGGCCACGGCGAGGGAGCACTGTCCCGAGCGCAGCGCCCGCGCCGCCCAGTCCATGGCCACCAGCGACGAGGAGCAGGCCGTGTCCACGGTCACCGCGGGCCCTTCCAGGCCAAGGGTGTAGGCGATGCGCCCGGAGGCCACGCTGCCGGCGGATCCCAGTGCGAGGTGGGCCTCGTACGCGTGGCCCCCTCGGTGCAGCAGACGGCCGCCGTAATCGCCGTGCATCACTCCGACAAAGACACCGGTGTCGCTGCCGCGCAGGGCGGTGGGGGCGAGGCCCGCCCGTTCCACGACCTCCCAGGCGGTCTCCAGCAGCAGCCGCTGCTGGGGGTCGGTGGCCAGCGCCTCCCGGGGGGACATACCGAAGAAGGCCGCGTCGAAGTCGGCGGCCCGGCGCAGGAACCCGCCGCGCCGGGTGACCGAGGTGCCCGGCCGGTCGGGGTCGGGGTCGTAGAGGGCGGCCAGGTCCCAGCCCCGGTCGGCGGGGAACGCGGAGGTGGCGTCCGCTCCGTCGGCGAGCAGCCGCCACAGCTCCTCCGGCGTGCGGACGTCGTCCACGGGGCCCGGGAAGCGGCAGGCCATCGCGACGACGGCCACCGGCTCGTCGGGCGGCGGGGCGTCGCGGCGGGTGCCGGACCCGGCCGGGCGGGCCGCCAAGGGCGGGGGGCCGAGCAGCGCGTCGTGCAGGAAGCCTGCCACCGCGTCCGGTGTCGGATGGTCGAAGACCAGGGTCGAGGGCAGGTCGAGGCCGGTGGCCGTCGCGAGCCGATCGCGCAGCAGCACGCCCTGGAGGGAGCCGAGTCCCAGGTCGGCGAAGGTCAGTTCGGGGTCGAGGTCGGTCCCCCGCACCTCGTCCGCCTCGGCCGTGGCGTCGAGGACGAGGCGCAGCACGGTGCGGCGCCGCTCCGGCGCGGGCAGTGCGAGCAACCTGGTACGCAGCCCGGCGCGGATGTTCGCGCCGTCGTGTGCAAGGGACTCGGCCAGCCGGGCGGCGAGAACGGTCCGTCGGATCTTGCCGGAGGAGGTGCGGGGCAGTGAGGCGCTCGGCCGGATCTCGTCCGGCACCTTGAACGCGGACAGCCGCTTGCGGCAGGCGGCCCGCAGTCCGGAGAGGTCGGTGCCCTGCGGGCCGGGGACGACGAACGCCACCGGGACCTCTCCCAGCACGTCGTGGGAGCGGCCGACGACCGCCGCGTCCGCGACTCCTGGGCAGGACAGCAGCACCTGCTCCACTTCCACCGGGTTGACGTTCTGGCCGCCGCGGATGATCAGGTCGCCCACGCGGCCGGTGACCCGCAGCCCGCCGCCCGGTGTGCGGTGGCCGAGGTCGCCGGTGCGGTACCAGCCGTCCCGCAGGACCTGCGCCGTGCTGTCGGGGCGGTTGTGGTAGCCGGTCATCAGACCGGGGCCTCGCACCCAGATCTCGCCCTCGTCGCCGTCCGCGACGGTGTCCGCGGAGACCGGGTGGGCGATCCGGACATCGACGCCGGGCAGCGGCTGCGGCACGCGGTCCGGGCCCGGCGTGCCGGGCCGGGCGAGCGCGATCTTGCCGCTGGTCTCGGTGGCGCCGTAGCCGTCCAGCAGCGGTGCGCCGAGCAACTCCTCGATCGAGGCGCGCAGTTCCGCGGGGCAGGGTGCTCCGGCGGTGACGCACACTCGCAGCCCGCCGGGGACCGGCCCGGTCCGGCGCAGTGCGCTCACCAGCAGGTGGTAGGTGGCCGGAACCCCGGCCAGCATGGTGAAGGGCTCGTCGGGCGGCTGTCGCCGCAGAGCCTCCACGATGTCCACCCCCCGGTCCAGGAGGCAGGCGTTCGCGCCGGTGGCGACCACCGCGACGACGCACAGCGAATGCGCGTAGGCGTGGTGCACCGGCAGCGGCCACAGCAGCCGGTCCCGCTCGGACATACCGAGGAGTGGTGCGTAGGCGGCAGCGGTCGACCACAGCGCCGCCCGCTGGCTCGTCACCGCGCCCTTGCGCGTGCCGGTGGTGCCGGAGGTGTAGAGGATCCACGCCGGCTCGTCCAGGCCGAGGTCGTCGCGCGGCGGTCCTGGGGCGTCGGTCCCGGCGAGTTCCTCGTACGGCACCGCGTCCGCGGGCGGCCCGGGGGGCGGTGCCACCGGGCCCACGACCACGCTCGCCCGCAGCGGGGGCCGCCCGGCCGCCATCCGCGTCAGCCGTTCGAGGAGCGGCGCCTCGGCCACGGCCGCCACCGCACCGCTGTCGCCGAGGACGTGGGCCAGTTCGTCATCGGCCGCCCCCGGGTCCAGTGGCACTCCGACGGCGCCTGCCCGCAGGACCGCCAGGCAGCTCTCCACCATTTCCACCCGGCTGGGCAGGCAGAGCAGCACCCGGTCCCCGCGGCGTACGCCCAGCCGTGCCAGATGCCCCGCGACGCGGGCCGTCCGGCGCTCCAACTGTGCCCAGGTCAGCACCCGTTGCCCGTCCCGGAAGGCGGTCCTCTCCCCCGCGCGTGCGGTGTGCGCCCTCAGCGCCTCGGCCAACGGGCGGACCAGTTCCGCGCGAACCTCCGCCATGCGCACCCCTCTTGTGCTCCCATGTCCCCCGACACCCAACGACTATAGGGTCGGCGGGGGTTGGGATCCGTCAGGCGCTCCGGGCACGGCTCGTCCCGCGGGTTCGGACGGAGGCGGCCGTGCCGGGCAGGGGGTGCTCCCCCGCTCCCGCCGCCTGGCCCCTTCGCGATGACACGACGGGGCCGGGCGGTCCGCCGGGCGGCGTGGGTCAGGCGACCGGCTGCTGCTCGGGCCCTGGAGACGGCTCAGCCGCGGCCCTGGCCGACTCCCGACGGGCAGCCACTGCACTGCCGACGAACACGGCGGCGAGGGAGGCCAGGATCAGGACGATGACGGCGGCGTGGCCCCAGCGCGCGGCGCCGCCGAGGAGGAAGCCGGAGACCCCGAAGTCCGCGTCGGAGAAAGTGGAGTTGGCCAGGCCGACGTCGCCCAGGAAGGGCAGGACAAGCAACGGCAGGAAAGTGATCATCAAACCGTTGGTCATGGCGCCCAGTACGGCGCCGCGCCGACCGCCGGTCGCGTTGCCGATGACTCCGGAGGCGGCACCGGTCATGAAGTGGGCGACGATGCCGGGAATGATGATCGTCCCGCCGATGGCGACGAGGACACCCATCCCGATCAGTCCGCCGACAAAGCTGGACAGGAAGCCGATCAGGACGGCGTTCGGGGCGAAGGGGAAGACGATCGGTACGTCCAGCGCGGGCTTGGCGCTGGGGACCAGCTTCTCCGAGATGCCCTTGAAGGCGGGGATGATCTCGGCGAGGACCACCCGGACACCGGCCAGGATGATGAACACGCCGGCGGAGAACTTACCGGCCTGCATAACCGCCCAGAGCAGATACCACTGGCCGCCGCTGAGCTTGGCCTCCACGTATCCGGCACCGGCCACCAGCGTCACGAGCAGGTAGATGACGCCCATCGACACCGCTATGACAACGGTGGTGTCCCGCAGGAAGCCGAGATTCTTGGGGATCTTCAGGTCCTCGGTGGACTTCTCGGTGTCGCCGACGAGCTTTCCGACCAGGCCGCTCGTGGCGATGCCGAAGTTTCCGGTGTGACCGAGGGCCACATTGTCCTGCTTGGTGACCTTCCGCATCCAGGGCTGCACCAGCGCGGGCGAGACGGTGGTGATCAGTCCCTGGGCGAGGGCGCCCCAGAGGACGGCCTGCCAGGTGCTGAAGCCGTTGGCGATGAGAATCACCGCGATCATCGCGGACAGGTAGAGAGCGACGTGCCCGGACATGTAGATGAACTTGAACCGGGTGAAGCGTGCCAGCAGTACGTTCACGACCATGCCGAAGAAGAAGATCAGCGCGGCCTGCGAACCGTAGTCGGTCAGCACCTTGCCGACGATCGCCTCGTTGTTCGGCACAACACCCTGCACACCGAAGGCATGCTGGAACATGTCGCCGAAGGGGGTGAGGGCGTCGGAGACGACACCCGCGCCCGCGGCCAGCACCAGGAAGCCGACAAACGCCTTGATCGTCCCCTTGAGGGTGTCGGACAGGGACTTGCGCTGGAGCACGAGTCCCAGCAGAGCGATCAGTCCGATGATGACGGATGGTTCACGGAAGATGTCGAGCAGGTTCTTCAGAACGCTGTTCATTGGGGGCAACGCCTCTCTGCGGGCACGTCTACGGGCACGACATAGCCGTGGTCGCTGTGGTTGTGAGCTGTCGGACTCGACCGGAGCCGGCCGCGCGGCCGGATGGGCCGGGACGGTGTCGGTGATCCACAGCGGGGCAGGACGTCGGCGGGAGAGTTCCGCTGCCCTGGCCCACGTCACGCGCGTACCGCCGGTCAGGAGGGCGGGCGCGTCGGCGGGGAGGGCGGGTTCGGACGTTCCTGGACGGTGGTGCCGTACGGGCGGCTTACGGGCGGCCGCGGTAAGGCTGGTAAGGGGTACGGGGCAGGAAAGACGGCGGCCGGAGCCGTCTCAGGAGTCAGAGGAGACCGTGGCGGACCGAGGCGGCCTTGACCGCTTCGCGCAACTCGTCTTTGTCGATGATGCTGTTCAGCACCACGACATCACCGAGCCCCTGTGTGGCGTCCTCCAGATCCTTGGCGACGAAGAACACATCGGCGCTGTCGGGACCGGCCGAGCTGACGTCGCAGTGCTCCACCGTGACGTCCGGGAGCTGGAGCTCACGGACTATGTCCTCGATGTTCATCCGCACCATGAAACTGCTGCCGAGTCCGGTGCTGCACATGGCCAGGAACTTCATCGGGTCTCCTCGAATCGAATGATCAGCTTGGTGACGTCGGCGGCGGAGTGTGCGTCGCGCAGTGCTTCGCGGGTCTCCGTGTCCGACAGGATGCGGGCGAGTGACGACATGGCCGCGGTGTGCGCGGCGGCGTCGACCGCCGCGAAGCAGAAGTAGAGGTCGACGGAGTGCTCCGGCCGGTCGAGCAGCGGGGCGGGCTCCGCCAGCCGGAGCATGGAGAGGGCGGTACGGACGGCGCCGCTCTCCGGCCGGGCGTGGGCCAGCGCGATGCCGTAACCGAGGTTGATGTACGTTCCGCCGGCGGCGATCGAGTCGATCATGGCCTCGACATAGCCGGGGGTGATGTCACCGGCGGCGAGGAGGGGTTCCGCGACCGAGGTCACGGCCTGACGCCAGGTCAGACTGTCACTGGAGAAACGTATCTTCTCCTCGGTCAGCAGTTCGCTGAGCATGTGCTCTCCGTACGTGCGAGGTGGGGACGGACGCCGTGCTACTCGGCGTCGGCGATGATGTCGAAGGACAGCTCGGCTGTCTCCGGCAGAAACTTCGAGGTCCCGTGGATCACGGGCTTCCGGTTGAGGTCGAACACCCGCGAGGTCGCCAGCAGCAGCGGAGAACCGACCGCCACGTCCAGCAGTTCCGCCTCCCTCCGGTCGCATGTGTGCAGACCGACGACGATCTCGTTCCGGGCGAGCAGTACATCGTGGTGCGCCCGAAGGTAGGCATAGAGGGATGTTCCGGAGAAATCCGCCGTCAGCACGTCGGGGAACCGTTCCTCCTCGACATACGACTCCGCGAGATGGTGCACCACACCATTCACCCGGCGCAGCCGCTCCAGCCGGACGACGGAGGCGGCGGGACTGAGGTCGAGGGCGGAGGCGAGCCGCGCGCCGGCCCGCGTCCGCTCCTGGGCGAGCACTTCGGAGGTGACCGTGTGCCCCTGCCGGGTCATCTGGGTGAAGAAGCCGGTGACCTCACTGACGAACCGCTCGCGGTGCTTCAGCGCGTAGCGGGGCCGGGTGACGAATGTGCCCCTGCCCTGCTCGCGGATGAGATGCCCGTCATTGACCAACTCATCGACCGCACGGCGCAGTGTGATGCGGCTCACCGCGTACTCCTCGCAGAGTGCCGCCTCCGGAGGCAGTCGGCCGCCCACCGGGAGACCGCTCACCCGGAGCAGCAGATGGTCGCGCACCTGTGCGTACTTGTGCTCGGCCACCCATGGCCTCCTCATTGAGTCTTGTGTCGTCAAGACGTCATGATGACCAGAAGCCCAGAAGACGTCAATAGGCAATTTCCACGTAACGATCCGGACGCTCCACATACTCGATCCCACCCCGGACCACCGCAGTCTTCAGCCATGGGGCAGAGGTTGGGCCATGCGTTACCTTGTTCAAAGTCATCATGACGACATGATCTATAGGGAGCTGCCGTGACCGCCGAACCCATGCCGACCACCACCGGGCCCGTCGGAGCCGCGGCACCCGTACTCGGCGCGACGGACCGCCGTGCCGTCGCGGTGGCCCGCGCCCTGGCTATGGACGCCGTCGAGTCGGCCGGTTCCGGCCACCCGGGCACGGCGATGGCGCTCGCGCCCGTCGCCCACCTGCTGTTCCAGCGGCACATCAGACACGACCCCGCGGACGCCGAGTGGGAGGGCCGCGACCGGTTCGTGCTCTCGTGCGGACACGCGAGCGTTCTGCAGTACACACAGCTCTACCTCACCGGCTACGGCCTCGGCCTGGACGACCTGCGGCACTTCCGGCGGCTGGGCTCCCTGACGCCGGGTCACCCCGAACTGGGGCACACCACGGGCGTGGAGATGACGACCGGACCGCTCGGCCAGGGCGTCGCCACCGCGGTCGGCATGGCGATGGCGCTCAAGCGGGACGAGGGTCGGCTGACCGGCAGTGGCGCCGTGGCACCCGTCGAGGTCCCCGCCCGTACGGTGTGGGTGCTCTGCTCCGACGGCGACCTCCAGGAGGGCATCTCGTACGAGGCCGGGGCGCTGGCCGGACGGCACCGCCTCGACAACCTGGTCGTCGTCTGGGACGACAACAGCATCCAGATCGAGGGCTCGACCGATCTGACGACCCGTGAGGACACCACCGCGCGGTTCGCCGCGCAGGGCTGGTTCGTACAGACCGTGGGTCTCGGAGCGGACGGTGACATCGACACCGACGCACTCGACGTCGCGCTGGCCACCGCCCGCGCGCACAGCGGCCGTCCCAGTCTGATCGCGCTGAAGTCACAGATAGCGTGGCCCGCGCCGAACGCCACCAACACGCCCGCCTCGCACGGTGCTCCGCTCGGAGCGGCCGAAGTCGCGGCGACGAAGGCCCTGTTGGGCGTCACCGAGGAGCCGTTCACGGTACCCGCGGACGTTCTCGAACACACGAGGGCCGCGCTGGGCCGGGGCGCCGAACTGCACAACGCCTGGGACAAGGCGATGGCCGAGTGGGCACTGGCACACCCCGAACTCGCCGCCGCCCGGGCCCGCGCGATCCGCCCGATCGATCCGGCCGACGCCGCCGAAGCGCTGCCGGTCTTCGAACCCGGCGCCGCGATCGCGCCCCGCGACGCCTCGGGCAAGGTCATCCAGGCGCTGGCCGGGCGGCTGCCGCGACTGTGGGGCGGCTCCGCCGACCTGGGAGACAGCAACCGTACGACCATCGGCTCCGGCGGTTCGTTCCTGCCCGCCGGAGAAGACGGCGAGCGGGAACGGGGACTCACCGGCCGCAACATCCACTGGGGTGTGCGCGAGCACGCGATGGCCGCCGCGCTGAACGGCATCGCCATCGTCGGCTACGACAGCCCGTTCGCCGGTACGTTCCTGGTGTTCAGCGACTACGAGCGGCCGTCGCTGCGGCTCGCGTCCCTCATGCGGCTCCCCGTCGTACATGTCTGGACGCACGACTCCGTGGCGCTCGGCGCCGACGGCCCCACCCACCAGCCCGTCGAGCATCTCGCCTCCCTCCGCGCCATGCCGGGCCTGTCCGTCGTCCGTCCCGCCGACGCCGCCGAGACCGCGGCCGGCTGGCTCGCCGCGCTCGGCCGCCCCGGCCCGGTCGGGCTCGTGTTGGCTCGCCAGGCGCTGCCGGTCCTGCCCACACCGGCCGACACGGTGCGCGACGGCGTGGCGCGCGGTGCGTATGTGGTCGCGGACACCGACCCTCGCGACGGCGCCGCCGATGTCGTCCTGCTCGCCAGCGGCAGTGAGGTATCGCTCGCACTCGGTGCCCGGGAGACTCTCGCCGGGCGCGGGATCGCCGCCCGGGTCGTCTCCGTACCCTGCAAGGACTGGTTCGCCGAGCAGGACGCCGCCTACCGTGACGCGGTGCTCCCGCCGTCCGTCCGCGCCCGCGTCGTCGTCGAGGCCGCGTCCGTCTTCGGCTGGCACGACCTGCTCGGTGAGGCCGGGCGCGCGGTGACCATCGACGGGTTCGGCCTCTCGGCGTCCGCCCCCGACGCGATGACGGCGATGGGCATGACCGAGGACGCCGTCGTGGCCGCCGTCCTGGAGTCCCTCGACGCGGCGGGGTCCCGCTGAGCGGCGCCCCGGGCGGCGACCCGAGGGGACCGGTCGAACGGAGCTGACCCGACCGGAGTCGGCCTCGTGTTGGTCGAGGAGGCGTCAGATTCCGGGTACGTGGCGCCGCCGGAGCGGCGGGCGATAGGCCGGGGCGAGCAGGGGGCCGGTCGAGCAGGGGGCCGGTCGATCCGCCGGCGGAGTGCGTCAATTCGTACTGCCACCTGGCACGGGCCGTGGGCGGATGCACTGCAGATTTCGTTCGTGAACGTCGCCCAGCACGTCCGTTACCTGGATTCGGATGTCGAGCGCCGACAACTGCCCAAGGGAACGGGGGCCCAGCGCGAGCAATTCCATGCCTTCACGTGTGCTGCTCGACAGCGGGACCGCCGCGCCGGAATCAAGGTGCAGGAGAAAGAAGTCCTGATCCCTATCAAGACCGAGGGATGCGAGCGCATCGACCGCCGCGTGCCAGGAAATCCAACCGGACGGGATCTCGGCCCGCTCCACGTCCTGTGGGGTCGCTCGGATCCGATAGGCCACGGAGCGGACAACGGCTCGACCGCCGCCCGCGTTTATCAGGGTGACCGTCCGCAGAGAGTCAGCCACCCCACGGCTGCCACCAGGACCGGCCGACCAGCTCAGAACAGGGTGCATGGTCTGCGACAACTGCGCACGGGCCACGATGATTCCAGTCAGCAGAGCGACGACAGCCGCGCACGCGGACGCGTCGAGCACGGTCAACCGCCACGGCCACTCCCTACGAGCGTGGTCGTCCAGATTCGCTTTGACGACTTCCCAGACAAGATCGGCAAGGGCAAGTGCGAGAAGCACCCTGGGTATCCATAAGGTCCTGCCACTTGTTGAGATCCTCCGCTGCGCCCACGTCGAATCACTCATGCGCCCCCTCCCTCGTGTCCCGCAGTCTCCAACCATGCGGCGCGCGAGGCTCCGGGAGCAATGCCACCCGGCTACACGGAGGCGTACGACCCGACCCACGACAACGACCGACGGCGCGGCGAGGACGGCGGACGTTCGACGACGCGGGCCGCGGTAACGGCCCAACCGTGTTGGAACTGCTCACGCGTCAGACCGAGTTCGACGCCGTGGGGCAGCCGGTTCCACTTCCACCGGCGGACGCCCTGGGGCTCGCCGTCCTGGTGCACCTCGCCGACCACGAGGTCGCCGCCGAATATGTCAGGGACGATCAACGCGGTGATGTCGCAGTGGCCCCAGGCCGATTGTCCTGCTATCACGCGACGCCAGTGACATCGCGAGCGCGGTGACCACATAGGTTCGCCGCATCAGGGCGGTCGCCTCGCCTTCGCCGCACAGGCGAATGGCGCTCCGGAACGCTCGCGTATGAGAAGCGTTTCACCGCTCCACGGAGGAGTCACAGGAGGCCGGCTGAGCCCTGTCGTCGGGAGAGGGCCAGCCTGCGTCGCTCTCGGTCGATTTCGGTCGACGACCGTGACCTCGTCGCCGACCTGGACGACATCCGACGGTGCTTCCACGGGCGTCCACGCAAGTTCTCGGAGGTGGACCAGACCCTCGATTCCGTCTGCGACCTGAACGAAGGCGCCGAACGGAACCAGTTTGGTGACCTGTCCATGGAGTGTCTGGCCCACCGCGTTGCGGTCGGCGAACGCCAGGAAGGGGTCCGGCCGCGTCCCTCGCAAGGACAGTCTGGCCTCCAGATTCCATGTGTCGAACGGGATGAACTCACATGAAACGCGCTGTCCGACCTGAACGACGTCCGAAGCCGCTTCGAGGCGCCGCCAGGACAGTTCGGGGATCGTAATGAACCCGACGCCGGGGAAGACCGGGTGGTCGGGGCCGTCGTCCAGCGACACGAATACGCCGAACCCCTCGATCGCTGTGACGGTGCCGGAAAGGATCTCGCCGCAGTGCAGTGATTCCAGGAACGCCCAGAGTTCCGGGTTCTCAAACGGTCCGCCCATGCCGCCCAGCCTTTCACGAGGAGCTGTGCTCCCGCCGGGAGGCGTAGTCACGCCACGGTCTTGAGCGGGCCGCCCCATCGGATCCCCTCTCACAGCGGATTGGTGCTCCGACGGTTGGCCCGCTGACTCCTCGGTTCGGGGAACTCGTCTCCGGTACGACGATTCCCTCGCCCGATTCAGCCGATACGGATCAGATGGGCCGCAGGCAGAACACCGCTTCGTCCAACCAAGCCGACCACAAACGCCCGATCCCCGGGTCGTATGAGGTGACCCCCGTGGCGTGGACGCACCTGATAATGGTTCTTGATGGTCCGGGAGGGTGTAGATCCACATGGCACGGCGCTCGAAGTACGGTCCGGAGTTCCGGTCCGACGCGATCGCGTTGTGGCGGGCTTCGGCGGGCAGGCGGACGTTCAAGGACGTCGCGGTCGATCTGAACGTGAACCCCGGGACGCTCCGCACCTGGGTGCGTGACGCCGAGGGCAGTCCGGCCGTCGACAGCGCCTCGCAGGGCGTGGAGGGCGAGCTGGCGCGGCTGCGGGCGGAGAACGCCCGGCTTCTGAAGAACGGGAAGGAAAGGCGGCCGGAGCGGGAG
>NZ_JBIWLW010000045.1:0-51181 GCF_044766385.1 Streptomyces sp. NPDC102274
GCCGCCTTGCGAAGCGGCGACACTGAAGGAGCCCGGGGTGTTCTCGACGAGCCAGCCCCGAGCTGCCAGGCGCTTCGCCTTGGACCGCACCCCTTCGATCTTCGCCGGGACCAGTTCGAGGTCCAACGCACTGGCAAGTTGCCGGCAGATCGCCGGCCCTTCGCCGGACCGCTCACGGTCGGCCAGGACGTGCATGATCCGCTGGTAGTCCGGCGACAGCACCGTCACGTCAAGCCCCTCCCGCCGCATCGGGACCGCCGGACGGGACACCGCCCCGGGCGTCGCCGGTTGCGGCTCAATCGGCCGGGCATCCCCGGAAACTTGCACGTCCTTGGGCTCGCCGGACTCGGACAGCACCTGGCTCACCGTCTCCCTCGCGATCACAAGACGATTCTGCGCGGCTTCGGCCTCCTCCAGTTCGGCAACGAGCCGGTCCAGCTCGTCCCGCAGCGACTCCACCCGCTGCCGGGCAGCGACCTCCCGCTCCTCCAGCAACCCCATCACCGATGTCACCGGTCATCTCCGCATCGCCGAGAACGAACTGATCGCCCGAACCCTCCCACCACGACACCAGAACCATGCCTGACCAGCGGAAACTCAACGATCACATCCGGAAAGACAACGACTTCTGAGAGATTCCCAGGTCAGGTACCGAGAAACGGGACTCAAGTACGCCCTCAGATCGAGGACTCACACTCCACCAGCGCACCGCCGGCCGTATCGGAAGCCTCACCCGACTCATCCGCCAAGCCGCCATCACCGCCATCACCGCCATCCGCCAAGCTCACCGCCGACAGGCTCGCGCAGCTGGCTGCCCTTGGCCTGGAGTGGGCGGCATGACGCGGCCGTGGGAGGTGGCGGGCGTCATCGTCGCGACGGTTGCGCTGGGCTATCCGGTCGGGCGTCTGCGGCCCTGGCGGCGACTGGGCGACTGGGCTGTCGATCAGGTCCGCCTCGCCGGATCGTGGGTCCGGGGAGGCCGCGGACGCCAGGCCGTCGTCGTCCTGGTCCACGTCGTGACCTCGCCGTGTACCAGCTGGCGCATCGTGCGCGCCCCGGCCACCGGGACCCGGGCGTCGGCCCCCGTGCGCGATCCGGACTGGGTCACCAACCGCACCCCACGAAACAACGGAGGAGCAGCGTGAACACCGAGCAGCACGACGCGGAAAGAGCTGGCCCGCATCAGCAAGCGCCAGAGCGACGCGGTGACCGCGCGGTTCACGGTGTTCAAGGCCCTGGCCGCTGCCGGGGTCTCAACTGAGCGGGCAGATGAGCTCGTGTCGCAGTTGGAAGAAGGTCCTGCTGGAGGACCTGTCCTTCGCGGTACGCCCGTCCTTGCGCACGTCCCTCCACGCTCAACAGCGCCCGGCTCCGCGGAAGTGTCCACAGGGCCCTTTCCGGCTCCCACCTGCGAGCAGCCCGGATACAACCCTCGCGACCCGTCGCGAGTCAGAGATGCCGCGATGAGGTGAGGACCTTCGCGCAACCGGGCCACAGGAATGGCATACGATGCGCGCGACCCTCATAAAGATCACATAAGAGGATGTACACGTCATGACAGTCCGTGCCCCGTATCGTTCTCGTCGCGGCATATCCGCCGTTGCCGCCCTACTCGCGATCGGCGCGGTGGGATGCTCGGGCGTCTCCGATGCCGTCGACAGCGCCAAGGACGGCGCGAAGAAGGTGGCTCGCCAGCGCTCGGTGTTCTCGCTGGACCTCGGCGACTGCTATAACCCGACCGGCAAGGCCGAGGGGACGGCGTACGCCGTCGAGATCGTGCCCTGCGACGAGGCGCACGAAGGCCAGGTCGTCGGCGAGTTCGCGATCGACAAGGGCGAGGAGTACCCCGGCGACGACGGGGTCTCGACGATCGCGGACAACCGCTGCCCGGCCGAGGCGCAGAAGCACGCCCCGGACACCTGGGCGCTCCCCAAGGGTGTCGCCCTCTTCTACTACACCCCGACCAAGGAGAGCTGGGCGACCGGCGACCGCGCGGTGAGCTGCACCTACACCGCGGAGAAGGGCACGTTCAGCGGCTCGCTGGACACCGCGAAGTCCCTCAAGCCCGAGCAGAACACGTACCTCAAGGGTTCGAACGCGGTCTATGAGGCCCTGTGGGCGAACCAGCCCGAGAAGGACAGCGTCGAGGACGACCTGGCCGGCTACAAGACGCAGGCCAAGGCCGTCGCGGCCGCCCTCGACGCACACGTCAAGGGCCTGGACGGCATCGAGGGCACCGAGGTCCGCAAGCTCCGCGCGACGCTGACGAAGGCGTCGGGGAACTGGAAGAAGGCCGCGAACGCCGCCGACGCCGAGGCGTTCTACATCGCCTACGACCCGGCGTTCAGCGACATCGACCCGAACAAGTCGGTCGCCGCCCGCAAGGAACTGGCCCTGGCCACCACCGTCCCGGCCGACGAGGCCGAGGTCTGGGCGGGCTGACGCTCCGTCGGATCAGCGGGGCCGTGTCCGTCAAGGACCCGGCCCCGCTTCCTAGTTATAGGATCACGAGCGTTGTTGGCACTTGTCGGAGGGGATCGCCGACGCGCTCCGGCTGAGCGGCGGGCCGTGAGTGTGCGGCCTCTCCACCCCCGCTCTGCCTCGATCCACGTCGCACGTGGTCAGCGAGTGATGGTCACGGAGCGAGGCTCGGTGTCCGGCCTGGGCGCCACCGCGCCCCGGAGCCGACCAGGTGCCGGTCGCGGGCAGCGGCATCTCCGTGGCGTACGGGCCAATCCCCCCACGCCCGGCTCACCGCGCCGGGCGGCGCGCGGCGCCTCGGTGGCCGGCGTCGGACGCGCGCCGCCCGCGCACTAGCCGTACGCGATCCGGAGCGACGCCCGAAGCCGCCATCCGGATCACCGCGAGCGGCCCTTCCGGTGATTGCAAGGCCCCTCGTGAGCGAGGTAGCTGCCGCGGGGGTACGGCACCTCAGCACAGGACGGACCCGGAGCCCGCGAGGAGAGCAGCCATGTACGCAGCCGTGCGGCGGTATGAAGGCGTGACCGATCCGCCCGAGGTGGCACGCCTCGTGAAAGAGGGGTTCGTACCGCTCGTGCGCCAGATCCCCGGCTTCGTGGCCTTCTACTGGATCAATGCCGGGAGCGGAGTATTCGTCTCGACCAGCGTCTTCCAGGACCGGGCCGGTGCCGAGGAATCAACCTTGAGGGCATCACACTTCGTGCGGGACAACCTCGCGTCGCGGCTCCCCAACCCACCCCAGGTCATGGCCGGCGAGGTTGGGGCTTCCGCATAGCGGGACTTGCCGGAACCGGCGGCGCCGATCATCGCGATCCGACGCCCACGATGAGCTGGACCAGCCCGGCTGCCAGGACCGGGTCGCCGAAGTAGCAGGCGGGACAGTCCGGCTCCGTCGTGCCCGCCGATGGGACGTCGAACGCACATGGGAGTGGATCATGCACGCCCGCCGACACACACGTGACGGACGAACGATTCATCCAGCACTCCGAAACCCTCATCACCCGGGCCACCGTCACACTCATGACGAGGCGCACCACCCACCGACGGGCCCTCCGTCTTCCCCCGCTGCCCGGCCCCGCATCGCTCCGGATGACCGCTCAACGCGACGGTGTGAGCCTCTGTCATCCCCCAGGGTTGTTTGGCTCACGAACGGCCCAGCAGATGCCGATTGTGAGTGCAGGAGCTCATGGGGGGGCTCCGTTCTGGGAGGAAACACGGACCACGCCGTGACGATTTGTGCTGGCGTGGGCTACACGAGCACCCCGACCACCATCCAGGCCGGTGGAATCGGCGAGCTCAACGGCGCACTGGAGGATTCGACCTCCTCCATCCGCATCCTGGACTAGCGCACCCGCACGCCAGGCGCCGGCTCGGTCACAAGGACAGCCTGCCGCAGTAATGGCCGCGGAAGGGTATCGGCGTCCGGTGAAGTGGCACTGTGACCAACTGGCAAAAGGGCGGGTGGGTCCTGACGTCGAATCGCTGACCCGTACATCCGGGGCCACCTTCGCCGGTGGCCCCGGACCGCGCAGGAGCCGCAGCTCGAGGCAGTGCCGGAAGCCAGGCACGGCCCGGTCTCGAACGGACGATCCGCTGAACCGCACCGGGCCTCCGTCATGTGCGGGACTGTGAAATCGACATCGGCAGAACCTCGCACGAGCTGGGGCACCCGGCCTCAGTCGTTCACCGCAGCGCTCACAGACCCGCCCCGAAGCCTCCCCGGCGTCCTCGGACACCCAGCCAGCCCAAGGCCCAAAACCCCCGGCCACCCCCTCGCCGATGAGCCAACGGTCGACCTCCGGAGACTCTCCGCGGAGGTGTTCGTGGACCTGTCGGCCAAGACAGCCGGACGCGTCCAGTCCGATCTGGCCTTCTCCGCCGCCGGCCTTACCCGCGACGTCGCCTTCGAAGTGACCAACGCGGACTTCCTGGCGCGACTGGTCGGGCAAGGGCTCGGCGTGGCGATGCTCCCCTCCGCGTACGTGGCTCAACTCAGCGGCGTCACCACCATCGAGGCCACCGACGCGCCCGCCCGCGTCGAATACGCCGTCTGGAGCCGCGACAGCCGTACGCCCGCCGCGACCGCCTTCCTCCGCATCCTCGACATCTCCGATGTGACCGACACGCGGTGACACCAACATGCCACGTGTCTCCGTGCGTCGGCTGCCCATAGCCGGAGTCCCTGTCCTGAGCAGGACGGCGACTCCGGTGCTGGGGTGCGGGACCGGCCCCTACCTCAGTAGCGGTAGCGGTCCGGCTTGTACGGGCCGTCGGCCTCGACGCCGATGTAGGCGGGCCTACTCGGGGCGGAGCGTCGTGAACTTGACGCCGAGCGAGTCGAGGTGGGGGCGGGCGACCTTCTCGTCCAGGTGCTCGGGCAGCACATGGACAGCCGTTGCCGCAGAGGCCGCCGTCGAACTCGCCGCCATGGAGAGTGCCGAGTTGGGCGACCCTCAGCGGCCGCGCCCAGCAAGCCGTCGTCCTCAGCCGTGAAGACGCCTCCCCTTTCCAGGTCGCCGCTGACACCGTCCTGCAGCAGGACCCCTTCGTCAGCGAAGAACTCTTCGTCGGCATCGATCCCACCGCCGCGGCCTTCGCCGCCGCCCACCGGCTCGCCGCAGCAGGCGACGTGGCCGACGAAGCATCCGGGCCCGAGGCCACCCAGGTGATCCTCGAAGCCGACAACATCCAGGCACTCCCCCACGAAACGCCGACCTGTGTCCTCGGCCTCATCAACGACGGCGCCACCCCGCACGAAGCCGTCACCAGCCTCGTTCGCCACGCCATGCACATCACCGACGGCCGAGCGCGCAATCATTTCATCCCTTATGTTGGCACTAGATGGCTTTTCGGGTATGTGCAGATGGTCGAGTCCCCCTCGACCAGCCAGAGCGGTCGGCCGTTCCCTGGGCCGCCCGGGGAACGCCACAGGCCGGCCGCCGAGCACAAGAAAGTTGGCTGACCGCGCCAACAACCTGCTGGTCTACTTCCACAACTGCGGCACCTGCCGAATCGGCGTGGACGACCTGGACGTCGTCGACCCGGAGCCGCGGCTACACGGCATCACCGGCCTGCGGGTGGCCGACGCCGCCACCTTCCCCTCCATCCCGTCCGCCAACACCAACGCAACCGCCTACGCCGTCGCGGAACGCGCGGCGGCACTGCTCAAGGCGTAGCCCGCCCGGCCCGCGTGAGCCGGCAGCCCGGCCCTGGAGGCCGCTGCGCCTGGTTACTGGGCTGGATGGCTGTCCGCTCGGGTGAACGTGGCCTCCAGGACGCGTATCGGGCCGTGATCGATGGTCGTGATCAATGGGTGCTCCAGGTGAGGTCTTTGATCCGGATCGCCGAGGGGTTCAGGTGGAGTCCGGCGAGGTAACTGCCCGGGGTCCTGTCGTCGGCGACCCTCTTGACTCTCAGGTCGTTTGAGATCCCATAGCGACGGGTGTGAACGAGCTCTGCTCCCTCGGGGACGTCGCCCGCCGCACGGGCCTGAGCGTGAGCGCGATCAGGTTCTACGCCGACGAGGCGTCGTCACGCCCACCGGCCTCACCGACGGCGGCTTCCGGCAGTATGACGTGACGCCATGGTGCCCGAACGTCTTCTTCCAGGTCGCCGCCGCGTCCTGTTTCTCGGAATGCGCGATGACGAGCACCCCGTCCAGGTCCACGATCAGCTGACCGTCGGCATCCGGGGCCGTCTTGCCTGCCAACGTCCAGACACGTTCGCGAACTTCGGCCCTGGCGGTGCGGATTGCTGCCAAGGCCCGCTTATCGCCTGATCCAGACCGGTCTTGCGGACCGTCTCCATCAGCAGCACGGCCCCCGCCTGCGAGACGACCCCGCGACCGCCGCCCTCGACGCGGACACGCGGGTAGGACCCGATACGCCGCTTCACCTGGAAAGTGCCTCCGGCGCCGGCGGGAACAAGGACCTCGACAATCCTCATTCTCGCTGGTCAGAGGCACTTTCTGTGTTCCTGATCACCAGCCGCCCGGAGGCTGCGGTGTCCAGCTGGCGACGAAGCTCTGCACCGACCGGGTGTGCCACTTTGCCCACCACCCGGGCCCGACGGACGGCCTCACCAGTGCGGCCGCCACGCACGGGGCGTGGCCGGCGCCGACCACCGCCGCATCATCCGCACCGCTCCGCTCATCCTCGGGAGGCAGCATCAGGCCACGCGTACCGCACCGCCCGCGGGCCGCAGTTGCTCCCGAAGGGTGCCAGGCGACGCCGCTCACCCGCCCTCCGATCGAGGAGACACGGTGACCGACTCCTTCGAGCAGGACCTATGGACGCTGCGATTCTCATGCACCGCAAGCGCGGCCGGCCAGGGCTGGGCGCTCCGGCCGGCGCGGGGGCCGCTTGTCGCGCAGGGCCGCCATCGGGGAGATCTTCCCGGCCCGACGGGCCGGAACGTACGCGGTGACAACGGTGACGACGACACCGAGCACCAGCCCGATCGCCGGCGTCGTCCACTTCACCGTCAGATCCCCGGTGGACCAGGCCGGCCGCTCACAGCCCCGGCAGAAGGTCCGCCCCGGCCCAGAAGGTCGACAGCATGACCGCGAACCGGCCCTTCGTCAGGCGCGGGGTCCGCGGTAGCCGGACGGCCAGGAGACGGTCCACTCGATCAGCCGCCTCCGACGCCCTCGGGGAGAGCGCGACGGCCTCCGATGGCTTTGCCGTTTCTTTACAACCCGTTCCGCCGCTGCCTCGTCTCTCCGCTCGATCCGTTACTCAGCCCGCCGAGCCACCGGGCGGGCGGACCAACGAAAGAGAGCGAGTTATGCGCCGCACCATCCTGAGCGCCACGGCACTTGCGTGCACCGCCGTACTGGCGAGCACCGTGCCCGCGTTCGCCGACGGAACGCCCCCCTCCCAGACGCCCCGACCGGCCACCACAGCCCCGGCCCCGGCCCCGACCCCGGAGCCGGCTCGGACTCCGGCCCAGGACGCCGGGCCGGCTGAGGTTCCGGCCCGGGACCAGGTGTCCGTCGTACCGAGCGGAGCGCCCGACACCGGTGTGGCGCTCGTATCCACGCGGTCCGGATCCGACACCGGGCTGATCGGCGGGGGCGCCGCCGCGGTGCTCGTCGCGGGCGGTGCGGCGGTCTTCGTCCTACGCCGCCGGAGGACGACCGGGGCATGAACTCGCCCTCCAGGCGCGCGTTCATCACCGTGGCGACGGCCTCGCTGGTCGTGAGCTGCGGCGGTCTTGGGGCGGGCCAGGGCACAACGGCCCGCCCCAGCAGCGCGCCACCGCCTTCACGTTCCTCCGGGTCCCCCGCAACGGCGGCGCATGCCCTCGGGCGTTCGGTCCCGGTCGCGTTGCGGATCCCGGCCATCGGGGTCGACACCCCGGTCATGGAACTGGGGCTGGCGCCGGACGGCAGTGTGCAGGTGCCACCGATCACGGCTCACGACCGGGCGGGCTGGTACCGGCACTCGCCTACGCCGGGTCAGGTCGGCCCCTCGGTGATCCTGGGCCATGTCACGGTCGGCGCCTACGGGGACGGGGTCTTCCGGCACCTCGCGCGGCTGCACCGGGGCGACCGGATCGTGGCGCGTCTGAGGAACGGCACGGAGGCGCTGTTCGCTGTCAGCGCCGTACGGACGGTCGCCAAGGCCGACTTCCCGACGGACGACGTATACGGGGACGTGGGCCGTCCGGAGCTGCGGCTCATCACGTGTGGCGGCCCCCGTGCCGGTGGCGAGTACCTCGACAACGTGATCGTCTTCGCCGCACTGAGCTCGGCAAGTCCCTGACTCGCCACCCGATCCTGGGTCGTTGGAACCGTATGCCAACGGCCCGGGATCCTTTCTTACGAGTGCGTCACGACCATGGAGAGCGTTGAAACGGTCCCGCGAGAAGGCAGCGTCCGAGCTGTTCGGCGCCCTCTACCCGCGCCTCGCGGGCTGGTGCCGCCGTCTCGTCGACGACGACGGGACGGCCCACGAGATCGCCTCCGAGGCGTTCACCAGGCTCTGGGCCCGCTGGACATCCGTGGAGGAGCCCCGCGGTTTCCTCTACGTCACCGCGGCCAACCTCGTCCGAGACCACTGGCGCAAACTGGAGCGCGAGCGGAAAGCCATGCACCGCGCCACCACCGAAGCCGCCGTCCGCCCCCACCCCGAACAGGAGGACCCATCGGTACGCCTGCTCGTGCAGTCACTGCCGGAACGACTGCGTGTTGCGATCCTGCTGCACTACTACGCCGACATGCCGATCCGGGAGGTGTCCGTACTGACCGGGCGCAAGGAAGGAACCGTCAAGGCCGACCTCCACGCGGCCCGAGAACTGCTCCGCGCCCACCTGAGGAGAAGCCTTGACCACACGCTGTGACGACGGCCCGGAGTTCGAGCCCGATGACCCCCTCGCGGTGATCCTGCGGCCCTCCTCCGGCAACCTCGGCCCGCCCGCCGGCCGATACGAAGCGATCCGCCGCGCCGCGGTCCGCCGCCGACTGCTGCGCACCGCGGCCAGGGCCGGCATGGTATGCGTGGTCGCCGCCCTCATCGTCCTTCCGCTCCGCCTGGCCGCACCGGGGTCACCCGCGTCCCCGACGGTCCCCCTCGCCCCACCGCCCATGCGCAGCCCCTCGCCCTCACCGCCCCCACCGACGCCGCCCGCCCTCGTCACTCCCAGCCCCGCCACCACGGCCGCGCAATCCGCCGGGCCGCCGTCAGAGCGAAACGGCCGCGACGCTACCCCTCGAAGCCGCCACCCGGCCGAAGTCACCCGCTCTTCTTCCCCCGCCGCTTACGGCCCCGGGGGAAATTGACGTCGGGGCGGGAGTGTCATGAACTACATGCGGGACCAAGACCCGCGAGAGCGGCCGGGACCATCGCGACGACACCGCATTCAACGAGGTCAAACCCGTCAAGCTGGGCGGCGACCACGGCGGGCGCGGCCTGATCATTGTGACCCTCACCGGCCCGTGGCTGGTCGAGTACCTGCGCAAGCTCGACTACGAAGCCCACGATGGACCGATGGCGAATGCGGATGACGGCCCTGTGGCCCGGCGCATGTGCACCGCGCTTGCCCCGGTCATGGACCGCATCAAAGCGGACCAGGCACCTCCGGATGTTCCCCGCCGCGTCGTCGACGACGCGGCGGTGTCCGCCGGCTCGACACCCTCGCCCGACCTGACCGCGAAGAGCTGACCCGGTCCCGGCCCCCGGCGCTCGCGGGGGCCCACACTCGTGGCCAAGTCACGCATACCGTACGAGACAGGGGGCAGGGCGTCGCAGGCGTCTTCGGCCGGCACCGTGCGAAGAGGCGGGCGTTTCGCGGCTCGGCAGTAGCCCTCTCCGTCCAGGTATCCGGCGAGAGCGTCTTCGGTGGCGATACTTACACGGCGTCTTCTGCGACAGGCAGCGCGTAGTCCCACAACCTGTCCGCAGCGGCCGGGTCGATCGACCACTCGGCGACGCCCGACATTGTCATTTCGGGACCACCAACGACGACCTCGGACTCGTGATTGTCTTCGAAGTGACGCCCGGTGACACCGTCGAGGAGCGGTGACGCGGCGAGCAGGACAGGGGTGGCAGCTCCCTGTTCGGGGGTCTTGAAGTAGTCGGGAGTGAGGAGGTTCCCCTCGTCGTCCATGGCCCCCATGGCCTGCATCGTCGCCTTGTCCATGTGGCGCGACAGGTTGGTGTGGATCCATCCCGGCTCGCAGGAATTCGCGATGATCCCCTCCGCAGCCCACCGGCGGCTGATCCCGACCGCGAGCAGCACGTCAGCCGTCTTCGACTGAACGTAGGCAGCCATGGGGTCATACGGCCGCCGTTCGAACTGCGGGTCGTCGAAGTCGAAGCCTCCCAGGCGCTGCGCGCCCGAACTGACGACAACGACCCGCGGCTTCTCAGCGGCCTGGAGGGCGCTGTGCAGTCCGAGCACCAGGGCGAAGTGGCCGAGATAGTTGATGGCGAGCTGCATTTCCCAGCCCTGTGCGGTGACCTCGCGGGTGGGCAGCATCATCACTCCGGCATTCGCGACCACCGCGTCAACCGGCCCCTCCCAGCCCTCGCAGAAGGCCCGCACGGAGCCCAGGTCCCCGAGGTCGACTGCTACGGCCTCGGTGTTGGGGAACTCCTCAAGAAGCGGCTTGGCGATGGCGGGGTTACGTGTTGCGATCGTGACGTGGGCTCCCGCACCGGCAAGAGCACGAACCGTCTCGGCCCCGATGCCCGAGGCCCCTCCCGTGACAATCATGCGCCGCCCGGCCAGGCCGACATCGGCCAGGACCTCTGCGGCCGTGGTGCGCATACCAAAAGGCGTACTGAAGAGTGTCATACCTGTTCCAACGGGACCGACCGCCAATGAGTTCACGCCACAACGTATTCAGGGATTCTCGTCACAGTCGGTAACTACCAGCCTCGCCCACGATCACTCCCCTCCGGAACGGATCCACCTCGCCGTCGCCGCCACCGGCGTCATGTACCTGGAAGCCTCCGGCATCACCCCGACATCGCCACCCTCCTGCGCACCTGGTCCCCGAGCCGACAGAACACCACGCAAAGCCGAACGCAGCCGAACGCACAGGACAAGCTGCCCCGCACGTCCCGCTGAGCGGAGAGCGGCTGCCGTACACCGCACATGAGAGCCACGCCTCATGGACGGTGTACGGACGGTGTGTACGGTGTTCCGTACGACCAGGCCCGGGCGGCGAGAATCAGCGCTGCGGGACGAGGTTGGAGATCTTCCAGAGCGAGCCCGTGCCGGTCACCTGGGTGGTGTAGGCGTTGCCGTTCCGGTCCAGCTTGAAGGCGAAGAAGCTGAGGCCGCGCACACTGGCGACCGGTGTGCCCACACCCGTGTCCGGGTCGAGGCGCGTGACCTCGTTGCCGACGGCGAAGTAGACCTGGCCGTCCGCCGCCACGGAGATGGACGTGGGCTCGTAGAACTGGGTGGCGACAGTTTTCGTCGCCCCGGTGGTGAGGTCCGTCCGCAGGATCCGGCCCGTGAACATGTCGGCGATGTACGCGCCGCCGCGTCCGTCCACCGCGATGCCCTGGGACAGGCCGAGGCCGGACGCGACGACACGCACCGCACCGCTCTCCTTCACCTCGTACAGCTTGCCGCTGCCACCGGTGGCGTAGATGGTGTTGCCGCTGCGGGCGATGGCGTGCAGCGCGCCGAGCCCGGAGGCGAGAGGCGCTGCTGTCCGGTGGCGAGATCGACCTCGCGCAGGTTGCCGTCAAAGTCTCCGACGTACGCGCTGCCGGTGCCGTCGAGGGCGATGCCGCGCAGATTGCCCAGGCCCCCGGCGACGGTGGAGCGCGCGCCGGTCACCAGGTTCACCTTGCGCAGTTCGCCGTTCTGGTACGTGAGGTAGGCGTTGTTGCCCGTGTCGTACGCGGCGTCGACGGGCTCGCCGAGGCCGGTCACCAGGCTCGTGCAGGAGGACGAGGGACAGGTGACCACGGGCACGGCAGCCGCTGAGGCTGATGTTCCCGCCAAGCCCGCGACGGTCAGCGCCGTCAGGAGTACGGCTGCGGTACGGGTGCGCCAGGAGGCGGCAGAAGTCACGGCGAGTTCTCCAATCGAGTACGACGGATCTGGCCCGGCCCGTCCCGGATCCGGGTAGGGGCTGGGCCACTTGTGAGTACGGAGCACGGCCAGGCACGTGTTCAACGCGCGACAAACTTGGCCTGAACGCGCCCCGGGCCGTGACGTCACGCCGCCGCGTGAATGCCGTGCTCTGGGCTATGACGCCGGGTATGCGCACCGCACCAGGGCATTCACGAACCTGGTCGACCGGGCGGCAGAGGCAGGCCCTCGCGCAGTGGGTGGAGCGGGAAGGCGCCGACCGGCCGTTGCGCCGGACCGTACGAGGCCGGTACCGGGGCCAGGCCCACGTGCCCTGGGAGCGGGCGAGGTCGGTGGCGGGCCGGCGGGCCGGAGTGGAGTGGACGCTGCTCTGGATCGAGAACACCGCCGGTGGGCCGGGCGGGCGAGCCGAAGTGGGATGGTTCTCCAGACGCTCGGATGTGTACCATGCCGGTTATTCCGTTGCCCCATAAGGTCGCACCTGTGATGATCAGCGGATGCTTTCGACTGTTCCCGACGGGCGCGCAGGAATCGACGTAGCCCTGGTGAAACGGCTGATCACCACGCAGTTCCCGCAATGGGGGCGTCTGCCGGTCGTCCCGGTGGCGGTGGACGGCTGGGACAACCGCACCTACCGCCTCGGTGAGGACATGACAGTCCGTCTGCCCACCGCCGCCGGCTACGCCCCCGCTGTCGACAAGGAATGCGACTGGCTGCCCCGCCTGGCCCCCTCTCTGCCGACGGCTGTGCCCACCGTCCTGGCCAAGGGGGCCCCGGGCGAGGGATATCCCTACTCCTGGTCGGTACGCCGCTGGCTGCCCGGCGAGACGGCCTCCCCCGAACGCATCGACGACATGTCCCAGTTCGCCGCCGACGTGGCCCGGTTCATTCTCGCCCTGCAGCGCTGCGACGCCACCGATGGCCCCCTGGCGGGGGCACACAGCTTCTACCGCGGCGCATCACCCGCCCACTATGACGACGAAACACACCGGTGCATCGCCGCCCTGGGCGGCCGCATCGACAAGGGGCGTGCCACCGAGGTCTGGCAGGCGGCACTCGCCGCCGAATGGCGGGGGAAGCCGCTGTGGTTCCACGGCGACGTCGGCGGCAACAACCTGCTCGTCGACGGCGGCAAGCTGTCGGCCGTCATCGACTTCGGCACCTCGGGCGTCGGCGATCCGGCCTGCGACCTCACTATCGCCTGGACCATGTTCCATGAGGACAGCCGTGAGGCGTTCCGCCAAGCGGTCGCACAGGACGACGGCACGTGGGCCAGAGCCAGGGGCTGGGCACTGTGGAAGTCCGCGCTGACTGTGGCCGAGTGCCCGGATCCCCGAGACGGACGGGTTGCCATCCATCTTCGTGTGATCGACGCAGTACTGGCCGACTACGAACGCTTCGCGTAATCGGGCCCAGGCACCAGCGCCGTCCTTCACACCCGCAGCACTCACCTGCCGATTCCGTGTCTCGTGAGACACACTGCTGTCTGGAGAGGACGCGTTCCGGGCACTGGTCTCCCCCGACGTGGGCCGGGTTGAGCCGTGCATGTCCGCCTCCCGTGGCGATCAGGCCGAAGCCGTGCTGATAGGCGCCGCCGAGGCTGGAGGACGGGACAGAGGTCAAGCTCGGATTGTTCCTGTCGAACAGCAAGAACCGACGCGCCAAGCTCACTGCCGACAGGCGCCAGGCGCTGGCCATGCTCGGACATGGAGTGGGCGGCGTGACCCGGGTGAGCGGGGCTCGTTGAGTGGTGACGCGGAGCATGGGACATGCCTCCGGGGCCGGTTGGCCCCGGAGGCATCGTCGTTCCCGCCGTCGGCCCTGTCCGCGCGGTACGAGCCCCGGGTGAACCGGTGAACCGGCCATGCTCGGTGGGGCGACACGTCTGTGCGGGGTGCTTGGAGAAGGCGAGCGGATCGCAGAGTCCGGTCTGTGTTCGCCGATCGCTGACAGCCTCCACTACTCGGTGATACCGTATAGTGGTACTCGGCAGTACGGAGTACCGATAGGACCGAGGAGGACTCGCGGTGGACGACCTGACGGAGATGCTGAAGGGCACGCTCGAAGGGTGCGTGCTCGAAATCATCGGCAGCGAGGAGACCTACGGGTACGCCATCACGCGTCGGCTGAACGAGCTCGGCTTCGCCGACGTCGTCGAGGGGACGGTCTACACCATCTTGCTGCGACTGGAGAGGAACGGACTCGTCCAGGTGACGAAACGACCATCCGGCGTCGGTCCGCCGCGCAAGTTCTACGCGCTCAACGACGCCGGACGCGAGGAACTCGCGAAGTTCTGGACGAAATGGCAGTACCTCTCATCACGCATCGACAGGCTCAAGGAGGGCGGGAGATGAACTTCTGGGAGACCATCACCGGCAGCGATCTCACCAGGGAATGGAAGGCGTTCGAAGCCCGGGCCGAGGCCCTGCCCGACGACTACCGGGCGGCGTGGGAACAGATCAAGGCCGGCCTCTTTCCCCATGGGGACTTCACCGGCCGCAACCTGATGCCGATCCTCGACGCAGCCCTGGGGCTGCTCGAAGAAACAGCGGCGGACGGGCAGCGCGTCCACGAGGTGCTCGGCGACGACATCCGAGGCTTTTGCACGGCGCTGGCCGGCGGAGAAGGGGCTCGAACCTATCGCGACCGGTGGCGCGAGCAGTTGAACAGGAACGTCGCAAGGAAACTGAGCCGGCTGGGAGGCTGACGTGGGCATCCAGGACATCATCGAAGGCAAGAAGCAGTGGCGGGCGCACATGGCCCGGGTCAAGGCGCTCCCGCCGGACTACCAGATCGTCTACAAGGAGATACAGAAGTACCTGTTCAAGGTCGGACCGGTCGACCTGCCCGACGGGCCCCTGCTCCCCGGGATCGTCGACTTCTTCGAGGAGGGCGTCGCCACGGGCAAGGGAGTCCTGGAACTCATCGGCAACGACGTCGCCGCGTTCTGCGACGACCTGGTCAAGGACTCACGCACCTACGCGGACATCTATCAGGAGTCCATCAGCGGGAAACCCGGCACGGCCGAGAAGTAGCACCCGTCGCCTCATGCCAGTGGGCATAGCCCGCACGCGCGGTTCGTTCGCCTCGGAGCAGCGCGAACAGGCGACGGGCCGACCCGGCCACCAGAAGCCGCCGCAGACTCTGTCCACCGAGGTGGCCGAGCCGGCCGCCGGAGACCTGGCCCGGCCCTGCCAATGCCCGCGGCGAGCAGGTCTCCGGCGGCGGGCCGCTCGACACCATTCCCCAAGACGACACGAGTGGCGTGTAGTCGCGGACGTTCACTCAATCCGAGTTCCGAGACAGCTCCCACTCCCCCTGTGTCTTCAGCCTTCGGAAGGAAGTCACCATGCCTTCATCTGTCATGCCCACGTCCAGCACAGGTGACGGTCACCCGTCGCCGACCGCGGTTTCCGCCGTCGGTCTGCGCAAGTCATACGGCGAAAAGGTCGTCCTCGACGGTATCGATCTGCGCATCTCGGCCGGGTCTGTGTTCGCGCTGCTCGGCCCGAACGGCGCCGGCAAGACCACCGCCGTGAAGATCCTGTCCACGCTCATCACCGCCGACGCCGGTGACCTGCACGTCGGCGGACACGACCTGGCCGCCGACCCACAGGCGGTCCGTGCCGCGATCGGTGTCACCGGGCAGTTCTCCGCCATCGACGGCCTGATCACCGGCGAAGAGAACATGCTCCTCATGGCGGACCTGCACCACCTGTCCAAGAGCGAGGGGCGGCGGGTCGGCGTCGAGCTCCTGGAGCGCTTCGACCTGGTGGAGGCCGCGAAGAAGCCCGCCTCGACCTACTCCGGCGGCATGAAGCGCCGCCTCGACCTCGCGATGACGCTGGTCGGCGGCCCGCGGATCATCTTCCTCGACGAGCCGACGACAGGGCTCGACCCGCGCTCCCGCCACAACATGTGGGGCATCATCCGCGGCCTCGTCTCCGACGGCGTGACCGTCTTCCTCACCACTCAATACCTGGAGGAGGCCGATGAACTCGCTGACCGCATCGCCGTGTTGAACGACGGCAAGATCGCCGCAGAGGGCACCGCCGAGGAGCTCAAGCGGCTCATCCCGGGCGGGCACATCCGGCTCCGCTTCACCGACCCGCTCATGTACCAGTCCGCCGCTGACGCCCTGCGCGAGGTCACCCGGGACGACGAGGCACTGTCACTGTCCATCCCCAGCGACGGCAGTCAGCGCGAACTGCGCTCCATTCTCGACTGGCTCGACTCCGCCGGCATCGAGGCGGACGAACTGACCGTCCATACCCCCGACCTCGACGACGTGTTCTTCGCCCTGACCGGCCCAGCCAGCGTCCCCAACCAGCCCAAGGAGACCGTCCGATGAGCGCCCTCTCCCTCGCCGTCCGCGACTCGAACACGATGCTGCGCCGCAACCTGCTGCACGCGCGGCGCTACCCGTCAGGGACCCTGAACCTGCTGCTCACGCCGATCATGATGCTGCTGCTCTTCGTCTACGTCTTCGGCGACGTGATGAGCGCGGGCATCGGCGGCGGCGGCGCCGACCGCTCCGACTACATCGCCTACATCGTCCCGGGCTTGCTGCTGATGACCATCGGCAGCACCGTAATCGGGGCCGCGGTGTACGTCTCCATGGATATGACCGAGGGCCTCATCGCCCGCTTCCGCACGATGGCGGTCTACCGCCCTTCGGTACTCATCGGGCACGTCCTCGGCAGCGTGCTGCAATCCGTCATGAGCGTGGTCCTCGTCGGCGCCGTCGGCGTGGCCATCGGCTTCCGCTCCACCGATGCCACCGCCCTGGAGTGGCTGGCAGCATTCGGGCTCATCGTGCTCTTCGCCCTGGCGCTGACCTGGATCGCGGTCGGCATGGGCCTGGCCAGCCCGAACCCCGAGGCGGCCAGCAACATGGCCATGCCGCTGATCCTCCTCCCCCTCATCTCCAGCGCCTTCATCCCGGCCGACACCATGCCCGGCTGGTTCCAGCCGATCGCCGAGTACCAGCCCTTCACCCCTGCCATCGAAACCCTCCGCGGCCTCCTCCTCGGCACCGAGATCGGCAACAACGGCTGGATCGCGATCGCCTGGTGCGTCGGCCTGATCGCGCTCGGCTACCGCTGGTCGACGGCGCAGTTCAACCGCGACCCGAAGTAGACACGACCTACCACGCCGGCCGCCTCCCGCAACTCGTCCCACCCCGTCCGCGTGCGGATCCGCACCCGTATGCCCGGCCGGAGGCGCGGCTGATCGACATAGCCCATGGCGGGCTGGCTCTGGCCCGCTCCCGCCACACCGACGGTCGTGAAGCTCGGCGCATGGGTCTCCAACACCAAATCGAGGCAGGACAAGGATGAGCGTTCTGGCCCCGGACGATGCATTGGTAAGGCCCGCCACGTACGAATGGGGTGCGCATGTCGGCCTCGTTGATCCCGCACGCCCGCCTGATGAGCATCGACGCCCGGCTGGAGCACGCCGCGGCCAAGCCGGTGATCGTCCCGGACACGATCGTCGTCGACCGCAGGAAGGCCTTCGTCTCCGGCACCTTCATCGCGGCCTGCCGGTCGCTGGGCATCTCGGTCCAGCCCGCGCGGCCGGCCACCCCGACCGACAAGGGTGTGGTCGAGCGCACCTTCTCCTCGATCAACACCCTGTTCTGCCAGCACGTCGCCGGCTACGTCGGCTCCAACGTCACCCGGCGCGGCCAGGACGTCGAAGCCGTCTGGACGATCGCGGAACGCGCCGACCTCTTCCAGGAGTGGGTTATCGCCTGTTGGCAGACCCCGCCTCACGACGGGTTGCGCAGTCCGTTCCTGCCCGGCCGGGCGCTGTCGCCGAACGACGTCTACGCGCTGCTGGTGTCCCGCTCGGGACATCTGCCGGTCTGCCTGAGCGGGGACGACTACATCGAGCTGCTGCCGGTGGAGTGGCGGAAGATCAACGACTACGCGATCACCCTCGACCACCGCACCCACGACTGCCGGGAGTTGGGCCCCTACCGGCGTCAGCCGTCCGGTGTCGACGTCGAGGGCAATCTCTGGGAGATCCATCACGACCCCTACGACCTCTCCCACGCCTGGGTACGCGACACCCGGGCCGGAGGATGGATCACCGTCCCGTGGACCCGGCTGGGCACGGTCTCGGCCCCGTTCGCCGAGGCTTGCGAGGAGCTTCGCCTGATGTCGGCCGCCAAGCAGGGGAAGGTGGGTCGGGTCCGGGCTCGCGGTCTCGGAGCGGAAGGTCTGCCGGCCAATGTCCTCTCGATCTTGAATGATCTCGCGACCGAGCTGGATGAGGTTGGCCCCGACGCAAACGCCACTGGCGCGCCCAAGTCGTCGCCCAGCCCGCCTCACGCGCCTGGAGAATCGCCATCCGACCGCCAGTGGCGGGCCGAGCCGCACCACGGCTACCCGGCACGTGCTCCCGATCCGGAGGGAACACGGCGTCGGCGCCGACGGCTGCGCCGCCCGCCAGGGCCGGAAGACCGAGGACCGCTGCATCTGATGCGGCTGTTCGGCGCGAGCGACGGCACCGTCATGCGCTACATCACTGCTGCTCATCCCGATCACACAGCGAAGCTGCCCCGGTAGCCACCCCGCCCCTGACGGGGTGTGCCTCATCCGCTCCCGGGCGTTCGAACTGGGTGCGGTACAGCTCCTCGTACCGGCCGCCGGTGGCCAGGAGTTCGGTGTGGGTTCCGCGCTGGACGACCCGGCCCCTCTCGACAACCAGGATCAGGTCGGCTGCCCGCACGGTCGAGAGCCGGTGGGCGATGACCACGACGGTACGGCCCTCGAGTGCTTCCCCCAGGGCTTCTTGTACGGCCGCCTCGGAGGTGGAGTCGAGGTGGGCGGTCGCCTCGTCGAGGATGACGACTCGCTGGCGGGCCAGGAGCAGCCGGGCGATGGTCAGCCGCTGGCGCTCGCCGCCGGAGAGCCGATAGCCGCGCTCGCCGACCACGGTGTCCAGGCCGTCGGGCAGCGAGGTCATCAGTTCGGCCAGGCGGGATCGGCGCAGAGCGTCCCAGATCTCCTCCTCGGTGGCCCCGGGCCGGGCAAGGAGCAGGTTGGCGCGCACGGATTCGTGGAAGAGGTGGCCGTCCTGGGTGACCATGCCGATCGTCTCGCGGATCGAGTCCGCGGTCAGGTCGCGTACGTCGATGCCGTTCAGCCGTACGGAACCGGCGTCGGTGTCGTACAGGCGCGGCATGAGTTGCGCGATCGTGGACTTGCCCGCGCCGGATGAGCCGACCAGCGCGACCATCCGCCCGGGTTCGGCACGGAAGGAGATGTCGTGCAGTACCTCTGTGCCGCCGCGGGAGTCGAGGGTGGCGACCTCTTCGAGAGAGGCGAGTGAGATCTTGTCGGCGGAGGGGTAGCCGAAGCGGACCCCGTCGAACTCCACGGACACCGGCCCGTCCGGCACCCGGCGGGCGTCCTGCTTCTCGGCGATCAGTGGTTTCAGATCGAGGATCTCGAAGACTCGCTCGAAACTGACCAGGGCGCTCATCACCTCGACACGGGCGCTGGCCAGTGCGGTCAGCGGGGCATAGAGGCGAGTGAGGAGCAGGGCGAGGGCGACGACGGCTCCCGGGTCCAGGCTGCCCCGCAACGCGTAGTAGCCGCCCAGTCCGTACACCAGGGCCAGGGCAGAGACCAGGGTGAGGGCGGTGATGAAAACGGACTGGATCATGGCCCTACGGATGCCGATGTCGCGCACCCGGCGGGCACGGGCGGCGAATTCGGCGGATTCCTCGGCGGGCCGTCCGAAGAGCTTGACGAGGGTCGCGCCGGGGGCGGAGAACCGTTCGGTCATCCGGGTGCCCATGGCGGCGTTGTGATTGGCGGCCTCACGCTGCAGCCCGGCCATGCGGGACCCCATCCGGCGGGCGGGGATGACGAACACCGGCAGCAGCACGAGAGCGAGCAGGGTGATCTGCCAGGAGACGCTCAGCATTACGGCAAGCGTCATCAGCAGGGTGACGATGTTGGAGACAACGCCGGACAGGGTGTTGCTGAAGGCCCGCTGGGCCCCGATGACATCATTGTTGAGCCGGCTGACGAGTGCGCCGGTACGGGTGCGGGTGAAGAAGGCGACCGGCATCCGCTGGACGTGGTCGAAGACCACCGTGCGGAGATCGAGGATCAGCCCCTCGCCGAGGGTGGCCGACAGCCAGCGGGTGAGCAGACCCAGCCCCGCCTCGGCGATGGCGATGACAGCGATCAGCAGCGAGCCGGATGACCGTACCGGTCGCCTGGCCCTTGACGGTCGCGTCGACGACGCGACCGGCGAGTACAGGTGTGGCCACGGCGAGCAGGGCTGTGACCACACTGAGCAGGAGGAAGCGGTACAGCTCCCTGCGGTGCGGCCGGGCGAAGGAAGCGATGCGACGGAGGGTGGCCCGCGAGAATGGCCTCCGGTCCTGCTTGGCGTAGTCCAGCGTGTCAGACGCGGCCCACGGCACATCCAGTACCGCAGTCACCGCATAGACGGCTGCCTCGCCGAGACCGGCCTGACCATCCAACCCGCCTGAGCAAACGGCACGACAGCACCAGTCAAACCTCAGTAGCCATTGTAAATGCCCTCTCAGAGCGCAACTCCTCTCCCAGGGAGGGCAGTCGGGATTGCTGAGCTTCAAAGTTTCAGCCGTTGCTACGGTGGGCGAATGCCGATACGAAGACATGAGGACGAAGCCCTTGCTGAGGCATGGGAGGCTCTCACCCGTTGGTTGGCGGAACATGCTCCTACGTCGTATGCCTCCCTGCTACCGCCGGCGCCGGACGAGGACATCGCCGCGGCGGATGATCAGCTAAGGCAACACCTCGGGTACGGGCTGCCTGCCGAGTTGAAGGCGCTGTGGCGGCTTTGCGGTGGGGTGGAGCACCAGGAAATCGAAGGCGACGAGGAGGGGGAGGTCGGTTCGGGGGCCTTCCTGCCCGGCGGAATCATTTTCACTCCGGAGCAGGCCATGTCTGCGGTGCTTCTCGGCGGCAGCAGTGGGTGGGGCGCACCGATTGTTCCCTGGCTCACACGGGACGAAGCCGGGCCTGAGTCCGGCCACTACGCAGGCCCTGACGGTGTTGGCTCCTGGGAGCTCCCTGAGGGGATCGACGATCCGCGGTATCCGTCGATCGCCGCCTACCTGGAGGCCGTTCACCGCACCCTGACGGCGGGGCCCGCTGATTTGATGGGCTCGTCCGGCGTGCCAGGCATCGTCTATCGCTGCCTGATCTGGGATGACCCGCAGAGCTCGTGGCTGACGGATGCCGCCGAAGACTGGGCACCGCTTCACTGAATGCAGCTGGTCGGCACCAGGCCAGGGCCCGGTGCCGACCAGCGTAGTGCTTAGGGCTTGGCCATCGTGCAGACGAGGTCAGCCGTGGTGGTGTCGCAGCCCTTGAACCAGGCATCGCCCGGGTCGAGGGTGTACCTGTCCTTGTCGATGATCCGGAACTTCTTCAGGAACGCTTCGTAGAAGTTGTCCAGGCTCATCGAACCGGAGTTGACCTTCAGCGACATGGACGACCGGCCGCAGTTCTCGTTGAACGTCGGTGCGTCGTATCGAGTGTCGTCCAGAAGGTGTTCGCTGCCGTCGTCGGTCTTGGCCGCAACGGTCTGGATACACTCGCCGCCGCCGTTTGCACCGGCTGGGTTCTGTCCGTCGTTCGCCGCCGGAACTCCCGGGGACTGGTAGGTGGAGGAGAACGGGAACTCGTCACAGGACACCGACTCGGAGGCCCCTTCGGTGATCTCCAGGTGCAGAGCCGTCCACGGGTGCTTGAGGAACGGCTTGTTCGGGACCCAGCCGTCGGTCCGCTTGGAGCGCGACTTGGGGCACATCACCTTATCCCGGTTGTCTTTTCGCTCATACAACGACTCGTTGCGCTCCTTCCTCGGAAGGTACTGCAGCGCATCAGAGCGGGTCTTACCACTCCCCTTGACCTTCGACTTGTTCTGGATCAGCCAGGCATGCGCCGCAGCCGACGGGTACTTGGCGGTGTTGAACTTGTACTCGGGGAAGTACTGCGGCAGTACACAGCCGGCATCCGGACCGTTCGCCGCGACCTTGTCGCACCGCACATCAATGGCGGGGGATCGCCACGGTCCGCTGTCCTGGTCCTTGTCGCCCTTGCCGTCCGGCGGGCCCGACTCGGTGACGAAGTGGCCCACGAACCACACCGGGAGCTTCTTCGACAGATCGATGTCACGTGCACCCCCGGCGCTATTGACGCTGCCATTCCACTTGTGGTCGGCGGTGCCGGTGGCCATGTGCCCGTCTGTCGGATCGTGCTCACCGCCGCCCTTCCAGCTCAGGTCATTGAAGAAGTCGAAGTTCTTCGCTCCCGATCCGCCTTCACAACCGTCGCTGTAGCACATGGAGTCGATGAAGGCGTCCTCGCCGCCGTCACCGAGCAGCACGGCCCGATCGTCCGGAGGGAAGTCGTTATAGACCGGGTTGATCTCGATCCAGGTTTTGACCTCAGCCGTCTTCGGGTCGGTTTTGACCTGGAAGGCGAACTCGAAGTCAGCGCGGTATGTGGCAACCGGGAGCCCCAGGTAGGTGTACGTCACCTGGTAGCCCATGTCGTAAAACAGGCACGCCTCGTTACGGGTGATCAGCGACTTCTGCGCCTCACCGAACAGCGATGGCTGGCACCATGAGCCCTTGATGATCGGGTCGGGGTAGGACGGCGCCCTGGTGCGCATGGCCTGAGCCGCCTTACGGGTGCCCTCCAGGGACCGTTCCATCTTGGGCGTGACGGTGACCTTCGTGCCGCCCTTGGTGAAGGTGCGGGGCTCCCAGCCCTTCCAGCCGGAAGCATCGGCGCCGGGTTTCGGCGGCGCCTGCGGTGTGTCGGTCTGGACCGGCGGTGCGGTGTTCGGATCCAGTTTCGGGATCGCAATGTCGATTTTCTGCTTGCGGTTGTAGTCCCGGGTCCCGGAGGTGAATCCGTAGTCCTTGATCGGCCCCACATTGCCTGCCCGGTCGACCGTGCGGGTCTGCACTGCGTGGTTGCCGTCTGCCGCCGGAGTCAAGGTGTACGTGGCATCCGGAGCCGCGGCCCTCGCCGTTCCGGTGGTGGTGGGCACCGATTGCCAGCCGTAGTCGGCCGCGTCGTCCTCGTACGGGTCGAGGCGGAACTGGACCTCGTTGGCATCCGGGGCACCGGTAGTGACGTCGAAGGTGCCCGCGACGCCGGAGGCGCCGCCCCAGTTCTCCGGATAGGTCTGGGAGCTGACGCTCTGCGGCTCACCGGGTGCGGTGGTGTCGACGACGAACTGGGTCCAGGGCGACCAGGAGAGGTTGTAGTGGGTGCCGTCGTAGGCGTTGGTGCGGAACTTGTAGGTCTTGCCGTCCTTGAGCTGTCCGGCCGGGACGTTCACGGACGCCGGCTGACCCGAGGCGACGAAGCCCGACACGAGCAGGCCCTCGCCCGCCGGGGTGGTGATGGGGGTGTCGGTGGCGGCGTCGTAGACCTGGAAGGTGCCGTTGACGGTGTCGCCGTCGGGGTCGGTGAAGGTGTCCCGCAGGGTCGGGGTGGTGGTGTTGACCGCCCACACGCCCGCGTACGACTTGAACGGCGCGCCGGCCTGCCGGTTCGTACCGTCCGAGGGGCGGTAGTTGTAGGTGACGGACAGTTTGGGCTGGTTGGCCGCGTTGTTCGCGGAGTTGACCCGCTTCCAGGCCTTGACGTCATCGGTGGCGGCGCGCAGGCCCATGTGGCCGCGGGTCGCCTTGGCGGACGCCCAGGACTGGACGAGTGCGTCGACGTCGGCGTTGATCCAGCCGTCCGGCTGGGTGGCGGCGCAGTCCGGGTTGCCCTTGGTTTCGGTGGAGGAGTGGTACTGCTGGTTCCACGTGGGCTGGGACGCCCATCGTGAGGCGGTGGAGGGGGCGCTGGTGTCCCAGACGGTCCAGGACTGGGCGGCGCAGTCGGTGTTGCCGGAGTGGAAGTTCCACAGCGCCAGGTTGGTGTCGACGATCAGCGCGTCCTGGATCGGCGTGGTGTTCCAGGTGATGAAGGAGCGCGCGGTGCGCGGGGTGCCGTCGGCGTTCTTCGTTCCCGGATTACCGAGGTCGAGCTCCACGTCGCTGGACCAGTCGACGGTCTCGCCCTGCTGTACGTAGGTGTCGAAGGTGTTCGACAGCGCGGAGGTGGATGGGTCGACGGTGACCGGGTACCGCGTATCGGGGTCGGCGAGGAAGCCGGCGTCGGGGGTGACGACCAGGTCGACCTGGCCGGCGCCCTTGTCGACGACCTTCATGTCGACGCGGACCCGGTTGGTGTGTTCGCCGGAGGTCTTGTCGACGGCCGCGTCCCACATGACCGGAGCGGGCATCGTGGCCCGCACGGCATGGGTCTTCACGTCGGTGAAGGTGACCGAACCGTCCTTGTTCGCCTTGGCCTTGAGGCCCTTGGCCTGGACCGGGAGGGTGTAGGAGTAGGCACCGACGGGCCGCTCGGCGATCTCGACGAACTGCTCGAAGCCGGTACGAGTCGCCTCCACGATGACGTCCGCCCCGGGCACGGCGTTCTTGTAGCGGGCGCGGGTGCCGTCCAGTTCGGGCCGCGGCAGACCGCCCTTCCACTGGAGGGTCACCGTGCTGTCGCCGCTGCCCAGGGTGACCAGGTCACGGGCCGTGTCATCCTGCGCGGCGCGCAGCGACGTCGGCAGCGCGCCGCCCTTACCGCCCAGGCGCAGGCCGTTGGGGTGCGCCTGGGAGACGATGCTTCCGTCGGCGGCTTCGGCGAGGGTGGCGTCGGCCTTCCGCCAAGTGCCGTTCTTCCAGACCCGTTCGGGGCCGGCGGTGAGTTCGGTGGTGAGGGTGCCGTCCGAGTTGGCGACGGTGTAGGTCGTCTCGGTGGTCTCGTCGGTGACGACGACCTTCTTGCCGGTCCTCTCCGCCTGGGTGATAGCCCACGCCTTGGAGCCCTTCGCGTGCTTGGCCGCCCAGGCGAGATCCGACTTGAGGATGTCAGTCTTCGACGGCTGGACTACCTTCGCGGCGCCGGGTTCCGGCGCGGGCGCTGCGCTGGTCGGCAGCGAGGCCCCGGCTATGAGTGCGGCCTCGGCGACCAGGAGCAGTGCGGCCCCGGCCGCGAAGCGCGCCCGGCGCCGTGACGCTTGTTGTCTGTGTGAAGACACGAAAGCGTGTGTCCTTCCCTGTAGAGAAATGCGACACATGTGCGAGCGCAGGACGCTACTCAGACACAGCGGGCAGGCACAAACAGTTATCGGCCGTGGCTCACATCTACCCCCAGCGGACCGCTGAAATGAGGCGGGATTCTGCCTCCAAACGCGTTAATGATCACACCAGCCGTCCCCACGACGGCTCGGGAGATCGACACCATCGCATCCCCGGGGGCCGTGCGCCGTGGTGCCGCGAAGGAGACGGGGCTCGCCACCGCGTATGCGGCAGCCCGCGACGAAGCCGAAACCCACGGTGTCGCGAGCGAACTCGCCATCAGCCAGGCCCAGCGTGCCTTCGTCCTCGGCTTCACCCACCCCCGGCCGCGCCGACAACGAACCCCACCTCGCCCAGCACCTGCTGACCGGACTCGATCTGCGCCACCACGCTCACCGCCCGCATCGCCGCCCCGGTACGCGACGTCGGCACCACCGGAAACCTGCTTGACCGCCTCAGTCTGCTGAGCACAGAGATCAGCATCGCCGGGCTGGCCTCCATGGAAGGCACCCTTGAGCTGGCCAAATGCTTCCACCACGCCGTCCGAGGGGCACACGAGGACGTGGCACCGACTGGACCCGGGATCCGTGATCCTCGTGACGCCACCGCCAAGGCACCGCCGCTTGCCAGGAGGCGACTGCCTCAGCGACGGTGTCCGCACCGCTTGGACCGCCCACTCGGCATGTCCATCATGATGGATCTCCGGATTTCAAGATCCCCGACAGCGTCAGCTTCTTACGCGAACGGGAACTCTTCCACGACCTCCCACGTGTAGTACCCCGCTGCTGGGTCCCGCTTCTTGGCACGGAGCCCTGCACAGCGCACACGCCTCCGGCGACCGCGACCTCGGCGCCGACATCATGTCCGACTGGCCTACCAGGTCACCTGGCTGAAGGATCCGAAGACCGCGGCGAAGATCCACGAAGGCGCCGTCCTGCGTACCCACCACCCCACCATCGCCCACCGGTAGATCAACGACAGGATGCTCATGTGCCGGCCCCACGTCGTCGCCGCGAACCGGGCCTTCAGCGGACCCGCCGCCCGGTGCTCGGCGTACCGGCTCAGCCCCGCCTTCAAGCGCTCCCGTGAGTCGAACAGCCCCACCCCATGCTCGGCCAGGAACTCCATCCACTCCTTGACCGCCCGTGCGTAGTTCTCCCACGAGCTCGGCGCCGGCGCCCCGCTGGCCGGGAGCTCACGCAGCCACCGGTTCACCACCGCCGCCGGACGCGGCGCAGCTGGGCCGTCCTCGAAGCACAGGTCGTCGTCGGTGAGCACGGGCATCCCCTCGGGAATCAACGGCCGATGCTCGATGTCCCAGGACTGCCAGCCCCGAGACGAGAAGAAGTTCAGGATCATGAGCGCTGACAGTAGAAACACCACACAACCGAGCGCAAAGCCCAAACACCCTGGTCAACTGCTCAGTCGGAGTCAATCACCACACGGAAACCAAGCAGAGACAAAATGGCGGTACTCGTGCAGGTACCAGCCCGTCCCGGGCCCACGCACGGCCGTGTGCTCGTCCAACAGCGCACGGGCCTGCCCGTACGACAAGCGGGCGAACCCGGTGTCCGGGCAGACGTCGCGCGGGCTGACGACCTTGCCGGGGCCGGGCTTCCGGTGGGTGACGGCCGGCCTCCGGCATCGAGGTGCTCAGCGGTGCAGGGTGGTCTCTCGCTCGATATACGACAGCTTTTCGGGGTTGCGTACGGCGTAGAGGCCGGTGATGAGGCCGTCGTCGATGCGCACCGCGATGACGTTGTCGAGCTCGCCGTTGAGCCGGACGATCAGTGCCGGGCAGCCGTTGACCTGTGCCGGCTGCAGCACCGCGTCGGCGATCCCGCGCAGCACGTCGGCCACCGTGCCGGCCCCCGCAATGGGCGCCAGCGCGGCCTGCTTGACGCCGCCACCGTCGGTCAGCAGGACGACGTCCGGCGCGAGGATGTCGAGCAGGCCCTGCATGTCACCTGTATTGACCGCCCGCTGGAACGCCTCGAGCGCGTCTCGGGTCTCGGCCGCCGAAACGACCCCGCGCGGCCGGCGCGCCGCGACGTGAGCCCGCGCCCGGTGCGCGATCTGACGAACCGCCGCCGGGCTCTTGTCGACCGCCTCGGCGATCTCGTCATAGGCCAGATCGAACACCTCGCGCAGCACGAACACCGCTCGCTCGGTCGGCGCGAGCGTCTCGAGCACCATCAGCATCGCCATCGAGACACTGTCGGCCAACTCGACGTCCTCGGCCACATCGGGCGCGGTCAGCAGCGGCTCGGGCAACCAGGGGCCGACGTAGGACTCCTTGCGCCGGCCGAGCGTACGCAACCGGCCCAGCGCCTGCCGGGTGGTGATCCTGACCAGGTACGCACGCGATTCCCGCACCGTCTCGAGATCGACGCCCACCCACCGCAGCCAGGTCTCCTGAAGGACGTCTTCGGCGTCGGCGGCCGAGCCGAGCATCTCGTAGGCAACGGTGAACAGCAGATTGCGGTGGGCGACGAAAGCCTCGGTGGCCGAATCCATGCGGCCGCCACGAACGGGCGGCGCGGGTGTGTCCGTCGTCGTCTCGCTGTGGTCGTTTATGGCCGGCTCCTGCCTGTTGGTTCCCGATCGTGTCACGCGTACAAGATGCCGGTCGCCGCCGTGTTGTGACACCCGTGATCGGTGGCGTACGTCACGGTGCCGCGCTGTCACGCGGATCGGGCCGTCGGCATCTCGTGTTCGTCAACGCCACGCGAACGAGCCGCGGCACGCCAACGAGTGAGGACCACGTCATGGAACCCCGTTTCGACCTGATGACCAACGAGCTCGGCGCCAAGATCGCCAAGCGTGTCTACAACGTCGCCGTGCTGATCGAGAAATCGCCGCTGCCCAAGGCCACCCAAGATCTGGTGATGCTGCGCGCCAGTCAGATCAACGGCTGCGGCTTCTGCGTCGACTACCACACCAAGGACGCCGCGGTGGCCGGCGAAGCCGCGGTCCGGATCAATCTGGTCGCCGCCTGGCGCGAATCCACCGTGTTCACCGACGCCGAGCGTGCCGCGCTGGCGCTCGCCGAGGAGGGCACCCGGATCGCCGACGCCCACCACGGCGTGTCGGACGAGACCTGGGCCCAGGTCCGCAAGCACTACGACGGCGACCAGATCGCCGCGCTGGTCTCCCTGATCGCCATGATCAACGCGACCAACCGGCTCAACGTCATCGTGCGCCTGCCGGGAGGTTCCTACCAGCCCGGCCAGTTCGCCAGCATGGCGAACTGATCGACATTCAAACCGTCACCACACAAGGAGTGCATTATGGAACCCCGTTTGAACCTCTTCGGCAGCCCGGTCGTCGCCAAGGCCCTGGGCCACTACGGCGCAGCGGCCCCAGTACTCATCAAGGAGTCGACGGTGCCGACCGCGACCCAGAACCTGGTGATGCTCCGCGCGAGCCAGATCAACGGCGACGGCTACGCCACCGACGTCCACGGCAAAAACGCCGCGCACGCCGGTGAGACCGCCACCCGCCTCAACCTGGTCGCCGCCTGGCGCGAGGCAACTGTGTTCACCGCCGCCGAGCGCGCCGTCCTGGAGCTGACCGAGCAGGGCACCCGCATCGCCGACGGCGCTGGCGGTGTCACCGACGAAGCCTGGGCGAACGCCGCTGAGCACTACGACGAGGATCAGCTCACCGCCCTGGTCGCGTTCATCGCCCTCATCAACGCCACCAACCGCTTTGCCGTCATCAACCGGCAGCGCGGCGGCGACTACCAGCCCACCCATGCCGGATAACCAGATTCAGCAAGATCGGTGTGGGTCGTGGCGTGTTGTACACGTCCACGGCCCACGCCGACACCATGCATTACGTGGTCGGCAGTAGAGCTGGTGGGATGCGATCCGCGGCACTAGCCGCAGTGTTCGCGATGGAGAGATCCGAACCGTGTTCGTGCTTGCCCCAGGGTCAGGCCGTCGGCGTTCGCCTTCGACGACACGCGGATCTGTCAGACGGGCTCCGGCTGGCTCGTGCGGCGTCTGGAGCCGGCCCCCGGAAGCTGGCGCTCACCCGGCACCGCCGGGAGAGGCCGGCTGCGCGAACAGCCGGACGAACTCGCCCCCGTCCGGGACGCGTTCCATTCCCGGAAGCCGGGGGCGGACCCCTACGTACTCGAATTGTTCCGCTACGACGACCCCACCGTGGAGGACCGGCGCATCCGGACGGAGCTGGCACGGCTGCTGTCCCTGTACGGCATCACGCTGTCATACGACGACGCGCCTGTACTCGCCCTGATCGCGGACCTGAGCATGTAGCACCAGACAGGGCTCCCGGCGCCACGACCGGATGAGTGCTGTCGAGCGGGCGGGGCCGCTGCGGTTGCATCAGCCGGGTCGCACGTCGCGGAAGTTCTCGCAGAAGCGGCGCGTTGGAGCGGCGCGTTCTGCAGGGGGGCGGCGGACAGTCGTCAGCGAACCCGGCACCCCCGCGTCACGAGTCGACAGGGTCGGCTTCCCCTCTGAGATCGTCATCAACGCCAATAGTCGGGATCGGTATCGATCTCGTACCGGGCATCGAGCAGGATCTCCACAAGCGACTGCGGCATCACAGTGTCGTCCATGCTGTCCAACCCTGCACTGCCGATCCGTTGACCCACCGACCGACACCGTGCCCCTCAACGGAGCGGAGCGGAAACGGCGGCCGGTCGTCACCGACGGCCCCTACCTGGAGGCCAAGGAGTTCCTGGGCGGCTACTACCTGGTCGACGTCGTGAGCAGGGACCGCGCGCTGGAGCTGGCCGCGATGATCCCGGACGCCCGGTTCAACGGCCTGGGCATCGAGGTCCGCCAGGTGATCTTCTCCGGCGGCCCGTCCGCGTGAGCGCCGACCGCGCCACCGTCGAGGGCCTGCTGCGCGCGCTGGCGCCGCAGGCTCTCGGCGCGCTGGTGCGCCGGTACGGGCAGTTCGACCTGAGCGAGGACGCCGTGCAGGAGGCGCTGCTCGCCGCGGCGACACACTGGCCGGCCGAGGGCGTCCCCGACAATCCGCGAGGCTGGCTGACCACGGTCGCCGGCCGCCGCCTGGTCGACCGGATTCGCAGCGAACAGGCCCGGCGCCGGCGCGAGGACGAGGTGGCCGCCCTGGAACCGGATCTGTCCTCGCCCGGCCCGGGCGAGGACACCCCGGTCCACCGGGACGACACGCTGACCCTGCTGTTCCTGTGCTGCCACCCGGCGCTGAGCCCGGCCTCGCAGGTCGCGCTGACGCTGCGTGCGGTCGGCGGCCTGACGACCGTGGAGATCGCCCGCGCCTACTTCGTGCCGGAATCGACCATGGCGGCCCGGATCAGCCGGGCCAAGCAGCGGATCAGGGCCGCCGGCAGCGAGTTCACCATGCCGGTCGGGCAGGACCGGGCGGAGCGACTGCGGGTCGTGCTGCACGTGCTGTACGTGATCTTCAACGAGGGCTACACCGCCAGCTCCGGCGACCGGCTGCGGCGCGACGACCTGGCCGCCGAGGCGATCCGGCTGACCCGCCTGCTGCACCGGCTGCTGCCGGACGACGGCGCGGTGGCCGGCCTGCTGGCCCTGATGCTGCTCACCGACGCCCGCCGGGCCGCCCGCACCGGCCCGCACGGCGAGCTGATCCCGCTCGACGAGCAGGACCGCTCGCGCTGGGACCGCGGTCGCATCGCCGAGGGCGTCGCTCTGGTCACCGACGCGATGACCCGGACACTCGGCCCCTACCAGTTGCAGGCCGCCATCGCCGCGTTGCACGACGAGGCGCCCAGCACCGGCGAGACCGACTGGCGTCAGATCAACACGCTGTACAAGATCCTGGAGCGGATCTCGCCGAACCCGATGGCCAGCCTGAACCGGGCGGTGGTGGTAGCCATGATCGACGGACCGCGGGCCGGCCTGGCCCTGCTGGACGAACTGGCCGCGGACGACAGGATCACCGACCACCACCGGCTGCACGCGGTCCGCGCACACCTGCTGAAGATGGCCGGCGACCACCCGGCTGCCCGGGAGTACTACCACCGCGCCGCCCACGGCACCACCAGCCCGACCGAGCGCCGCTACCTGGAAACCGCCGCCGCCCGACTGGCACCACGCCCCGCCTCCGGCTGACCCTTCCCGCGCCGCCCCGGCCCGGCGTCGCGGCCCCGCGCACCCGAAGCCGCGTGAAGCGACAGGTAGCTTCGCGTGACGAGCGCCACGGGGTGTATCCGCGAGCGGAGCACCGCCGCCGTTCGTCCCGCCGGCATGGAGGTCGCACCGTCGTCCGGTGCGCAGCCGGCGTGGGTGAGGGCGATCAGCCCGTCCGGATGAGGAATCGCTGGTCGGCCGCGCCGGTACATGGTTCCTGGACGGCCTCGGCCCCTTCGGCGGTGTCGTTGTCGGTGATGCCGACGCACCGGCTGCCGTGGGCCGGGCGAAGCCGGAAACCCCCGGCGCTGTCAGTGGCGGTGGGTTCCAGGCGGAAGAGGGTGGCCCGGGCACAGTCGTTCCGGGGTTCGAGCATGTCCTTGACCGGGCCGGCGGTCATGACCGTCAGGCATCCTTTCCCTTCCTGGGGGTGGTGCCACTGGATGCGGTAGAGACCCTCGCCGGCCGGTTCGAGGTAGGTGCGCGGCACGGTGGCCTGGGCGCAGGGGAGTTGGACGGCGACGGCGCTGGCGTAGGCGCCGTCGCGATCGCGTCCGTCGGTCAGGCAGAGGTCGGGCGTGCGGGCGGGGCGGACCGTTACCCAGCCGCCGGCAGGAGCAGCCTGTGCGCCCGGATCACCGGAGTCGTCGGAGAGAAGCCACCACGCGGCCAGGGCGAGTAGCGGGACCATGAGCGCGGTGGCGAGCGCGATGGTGCGGCCCGTGAGTCGGCGGGGCCGCGGGCCCGTGCCTTCATCGGTCCGAGGCCGCGTCTCGGCTTCGGGGTTGGGCGTTGTGGCGGGTACGGCGGCGAGGTGCGCGGCGATTCGGTCTCTGGCGTCCAGCCAGGCGTCGACCCGCTGCGTGTCCCCGCAGGCGCGGACGAACGCGGCCAGTAGTTCGGGGCGCGGCAGGTTCGTTCGTTTGAGGATGTCGGCCAGCGTGCTGCGTGCCAGCACGTCGCCGTTTCGGGCAGCCTGCTCCTCCAGTTCGCGATATGTCAGCCCTGAACGCTCCTTGAGCTGCTGCATCGACTCGATGAAACCGGCAGCGTCCCGGGCTTCGTATGGCGACAGCTTCCCCGCGTTCCCCATGAACGTCATCTTGCTGCGGCTTCGGCCGGAGGGGCAACGGCGGATTCCGCCATGCCCGGCTGTCCGGGGCGCGATCCGGACAAGGTCCTGACCAGTCCGGACAGCATGCTTCTGTGCAGGAAAGGGCGAAGCCAGGAGTGCTCGGGCCAAGCACGACCGGGCACCGCGCGCCGCGCGGACACGGCGTACCTGTCGGAGGAGCGTCACATCATGCGTCAACGTCCGTGGAGGTGAACAGCGTTACTCTCGGCCGGCCTCTTCCGCCGGGACCAGCCCTTAGGACCGGACGGGGCCTGGAACGCTCGGTCATATGCGGGTTCGGGTGTGTCCTCACGGCTGTTCGGGGACCTACAGGTCGAACTCGATGTGCTCCAGGTCGGTGTACTCGACGAGAAGCCCGGCGGCGCGGCGGCCGCCGTCCTTGAAGTAGATCTCCTGGAGTGCTTCGGCGGCGATCTGCCGCAACTGCTGGTCGGGGGCGCCTTGTTCCTGGGCGGTGAAGAGGCGGGCGGCGTAGGCGGGTGGGAGAGCGACGGTGAGGTGTCGGAGGCGGGCGTCGTCGGTGCTGCCGGGGGCGGCGGTGTAGCCGAAGCGGGCGCGGGTGTCGATGACGATGCCGCCGCTGGTGGCCGCCGTCTGCTTGGCCTTCGCCCTGATCTGCGGCTGCCAGCGCTTGGCCACCTCGCGCTCCAGGCGGGTTGCGAGGTCCTTGCGGGGTTTTCTGATCTGTTCCTTCACATACCGCTCGACGGTGCGCTGGGAGACTCCGAGCAGTCCGGCGACCGCGCGGGTGCCTTTGAGCTGTTTGACGAGGTAGCGCATCCTGGCGCCGGCTGTTTTGGGGATGGGGCGGGTGAAGGCGCGTTGGACGGCTTTGTCGAGGCCGTCTGCGAACATGCTCATCGGCTACTCCCCGTTGTCCTCGGCGGTGATGCGGCCGTCCTTGATGTAGCGGGCGAGGTTGAGTTCGTCTCCGTGCTCCTCGCGTACGCCTTCGGCCCACAGGGTGGTCTGGGTGCCCTCGTGCTTGACCATCCCCGGGCTCACGCCGAGGCGGAAGCCGCCCGGCAGGGGCTTGCCGCCGCTGTAGGGCAGGAAGTCCAGCGGGGACGGTCCGTCGGCCGTGTACACCGCGCAGTCGGAGAGGACCGCGACGGGGAACTGGCCTGTGGCGGCGGCGTGTTTGAGCATTTTGCGGTGCATGTTGACCCGGGTCCTGGAGATGACGGCGGCGCGGATGTCGGGGCGCCAGGTCGGGCGTTTGAGGGCGGGCCAGGGCTCGCCGGGGCGCCAGCCGCCGCCGCGGGGGCGCTCGCGGAGCTTGCCGATACCGCCCTTCACCGTCGCCTTCACCGCCGACAGGACGATCGCCAGGTGCGGGTCGCGCTGCCGGCAGCCGTCCATCGCCGTCAGGAAGTCGGCCGGGGCGAGGTCGGTGGTGACGCCGAGGTCGGCCATCGTCGCGACGTACGCGTCGCGCAGCCGCTGGTACCAGCCGTCCAGGAAGCGGCCGTTCTCGTACCGGACGTATGCCTCGGCCGGTACGACGTCGTAGCCGAGCTCCACCGCGTACGCCACCGTCGGCGTCGCGTACCAGGCCGGGCCCTCGGGCCGGTTGCCGCGAGGCGTGAACGGTGACGGCAGGCGCGGGTCGAGCTCGATGTGGGAGAGGTCGACCCGCCAGGAGCCGGGCAGCTTCGGGTCGAATGCGGGGCGCTGGACGTGTGCCGGGGCGCCGAGGCCGACGATCGCGCCGTTCGCACCCGCGGCGAAGGCCATGTTGACGTCGATGCCCACCAGGTAGCGCTGGAGGCACTCGTCATCGGTGAGCGGGCGGGCCCAGTCGTACGCCTCCTCGGCCAGCATCTCGGCCGGGGTGCGCTGATGGAAGCGCGGCAGGCGGGCGAGGAGCGGGTGCCCGTCCGGCGCCTCGCACGGCGCGCACTCCACCGGCTGCTTACCGAGGGAGCCGGGGTTGTGCTCGCTGTGGCGTGTACCCGTCGCGTCCGGCTCGCTCGCCCGCGTGGGCGGGTGCAGTGATGTCATCAGCTCCAGGCCGGTCACGGCGGTGGAGCCGCAGGGAGTCACGACGCGGGTGGCGTAGGTGCCCAGCAGGCGGGCGAGTTCGGCCGGCGGCAGCAGGGCGGCGTTGCCCCAGTGCCGGGTGTCGAGCGCGTTCCACGAGGGGATACACAGCTGGACGCACGCGCGCCGGGCGCCTTGTGCCGGCCGGTAGATCCTCGCCCACGGCCCGAAGCCCCGCTTCGTGAGCTGCCAGTCCGCCCGCGTCAGCCGCTTGTGGACCGTGTGCCCCTCCGGCAGCCGGCCGGACAGGCGCTCCTCGTCACTCAGCCGTACCGGCAGCCCGTACCGCTCGCACGCGGACTCGGTGAGCACGATCAGCGGATCGGCGTCGCGTCCGTTGACATGGAGCCGGGGCGCACCGAGCCGCGACTCGGTGAGAGCCCAGCCGACCAGGGCCGGGAGGGACTTGGCGGGTACGTCCAGGACCAGGCCGCCGACGCAGTACGCCGACACCTGCCCGTCCTCGGCATCGATGACGGCGAGCGGCCCGTTCTCGAACCGCGGATCCACGGCGGCGGGCGGCGCGGCCGGCTTCGCCGTGGTCTTCCTCCCGGCCGGGCGACGCGACGTCGGGGACGGACCCGCCGTGCTCGTGGGACGGGACAGAGCAGCGGTCGCCGCGGGGCGCACAGCGGTGACGGGGTCGCAGGTGGCGGCCGTCGGGGCAGGTGCCGGGCCGGGTACGGTGCGGGAGGCGGGCTCGGCTGTCGGCGGGAGCGCAGTACCGGGGGTGGTGCCGGGCCCTGACTTCACCGGGTCCGGTGCGGGGGCGGGGGGGTACAGCTCGGCGAGCTTGTTCAGCAGCCGGGCGTAGGCCTCGCGCTGCGGCGGGCGCGGTTCCGTCCTGCCGTTCTCCCAACTCACCACGGTCGCGCGACGCACGTCCAGCGCGGAGGCGACCTGTTCCTGGGTCAGGCCGTGTGCCTTGCGCAGCCGTTCGCGCTCCCCCGGAGGCGGCAAAGGAGCGTGACCCGCGATGAGGGCATCGACGGCATCGAACAGCTCGGACATGGAAGACCTCCCCGATCACGCATCGACCCTACCCCCGGCCACCCGGCGAACCTTACTTTCCGAGTTCTCCGTCAGATCTTTTCGCGTACTTTCTCGCTTGGGGACGGACCCGGGGAGGTCGTGGGTGATGGCGCCTGCGGCGGCCCCGGCGGTGTCGTCGATACGTCACATCTTCGAGTCGGGCATATGCGGTATTTGACCTGGAGCGCGCTCCAGGGGGCACGCTGGGACTCATGAACGAGCTGATCGTCCCGGAGGTCCCGGTCGAGGTACCGGACGAGGGGCTGTCCATCGGCGAGGCCGCGGCGGCCTGCGGGCTGAGTATCGACACGCTGCGCTACTACGAGCGAGAAGGACTGACGCTGTCCCCGGCTCCGCGCAACGCTTCCGGACAACGCCGCTACGGCGCGCACGATATCCGGTGGCTGGCCGGTCTGGTCATGCTGCGCGGCACCGGCATGCAGATCAGCGGGATCAGACGCTATACCGAGCTGGCCCGGCATCCCGGCACCGAGGCCGAGCGCATGCAGATCCTGGAGCAGCACCGCGAGCGCGTCATCGCACAGATGGAGCAGACCCGCACCCACCTGGCGGCCATCGATCGCAAGATCGCCGCCTACCGGGAGACCAGCACCCCCACAGGCAAGGAGCGAGAGCAATGAGAGCCGTCACTCTGGGCAACCAGGGACTTACCGTATCCGCGCAGGGTTTCGGCGCGATGGGCATGAGCGCCTACTACGGCAGCGCCGACGAGACCCAATCGGTCGCGACACTGAACCGGGCCGTGGATCTCGGTGTCACCCTGATCGACACCGCCGAGGCGTACGGGCCCTTCGAGAACGAGAAGCTCATCGCCCGCGCGCTCGGGAGCCGCCGTGACGAGGTCACCCTCGCCACCAAGTTCGTCACCGAGTTCGACGACGACGGCACTCCGCACGGGCTGAACGGCAGCCCGGCCTACGTGCGACGTGCCGCCGAACGCTCACTGCGTCATCTGGGCACCGACGTCATCGACCTCTACTACCTCCACCGGGTCGACCCGGCCGTCCCGATCGAGGAGACGGTCGGCGCCATGTCCGAGCTGGTGCAGGCCGGCAAGGTCCGCCACCTCGGCCTGTCGGAGGCGTCCGCCCGGACGATCCGGCGCGCGCACGCCGTCCACCCCCTCACGGCCGTGCAGTCCGAACTGTCCCTGTTCAGCCAGGACCTGCTCACCAATGGCATCAAAGCCACGCTCGACGAGCTGGGCATCGGCCTGGTGGCGTTCTCCCCGATAGGCCGCGGATTCCTGACCGGGGCCATCCGCGGCGTCGACGACCTCGAACGGGGCGACGCCCGGAGAACCCTCCCCCGGTTCTCCGCCGAGAACATCGCCGCGAACCTCGTCCTGGTCGACAAGGTCAAGGACCTGGCCACCGCCCGGGGAGCGACGGCCGGCCAGATCGCCCTCGCGTGGGTCGCGGCCCAGGGCGCGGTCCCGATCCCCGGAACCAAGCGGCGCAGCTACCTGGAGGAGAACGCCGCCGCCGACGCCATCGACCTCACCCCCGCCGAACTGCGCACGCTCAACGAAGCGGTGCCCGCCCACGCGGTCACCGGAGCCCGCGACACCGAGGCAGGACTGGCCGCCACCAACCGCTGACCCCACCCGGAACGGAGCAGGACTTCGGCGGCGATCTGCAGGATGCCGGCGAGGAGCCGGTGGTGGAGTTCGCCGGGGGCGTCCTGCTGTCCGCCGGCCGGGACGGCGGTGGCGGATCATGCGCGGCCGAGCCCGATCCGCGCTTTCTTCCCCGGCGGCCCGCCGCTGCCGGCCGCCGGGGAAGACCCGCACGTCCTGGAGCCGCGCGGCGCCGGACCCCGGCGGTACGGAGCGCTGAGCGGTCCGCGGCAGGTGCGTGCGGGGCATCCCGGTGTGTCCGGGCCGGCCGCCTCCCTGATTCCCGCATGGTCTCCTCAAGCGGGATTCAAGCGGGATTCAAGTGAAATTGAAGCGGGTTCGGACTCGGCCTCCAGTGTTCTTGGAGCGGGTTTCGGGAAATAATTCGGGGTTCCGTGATCCCGCCCCGGGAATTGTCATGCCATCAGGCGTGGAAAAGGGGCTTTCCGTATCGGCCGGTCAGCCGGTCTTCCGCCGGATGTACCGCTTCTTGCCCGCCGGACCGCTCATGCCCTTGACCTTCATACGGCCCTCTTCGTGGGCGTGTTGGGACTGGGGCGTGTTGTTCTTGCGTTCGAGCGCCTCACGGAATTTGTCGCGGGCCGACCCCTCGTCGGCGTTGTTCGCCGGTGTCTCCGTCATATGTATCTCCTTAGTTGTCGGGCGTCGGAACCAGCCTGACGCAAAATAACGGATCGGGCGAGGCCGGGTTTCGGACGGAAAGGAGCCTGCGCTTCCCGGTCCGGGATGCCGAAGAAGTCGGCGTCGAACTCCGGGGTCGTGCACGAACCCGCCCACGAGAGGGTCGGCGGCCGGGTCGGCCGGGCCGTGGTCGTAGAGCCGGCCGGTGTCCCGGCCTCGGTCGGCGGGGAAACGGTCCGATGGCGTCCCGGCTCTCGTCGACCAGCTGCCAGAGGTCCTCCGGTGAACGCACCCCGCCGGGGCCCGGCCGGTGGAGCGGTGACCTGGTGCGGCCCGGCGCCGGGCCGCGGACGAAGGCCACCGTCAACGAGAAAGGGACATCGGAAACGCGAGGGGGAGCCCCGATCCGGTGGCTCCGGCATGGGTCATGGACACGTACGCCCGGTGTGCGACCCGTCATGCCCGCGACGCGCGGGACTCCCGGCCCGGCCGCGCCGCCTCAAGCGCCGCTATGGAGTGTCTCGTGCGCTGTTGCCGAGGAGGCGTCCGGACAGTTCGTCGATCAGTTCGCCCGCCGAACCGGAGAGGACGTCGGGCACGGTGAGATCGTCCACGATCATTCCGTGCACCGCGAGGTACATCAGAATGATGGTGACGCGGTCGCCGGGCAGGCCCGCGTCCTGGTGGAAACGGACATTGTCCTCCAGCTCCGCGCTGAGGATCTTGTTGAGGTCGGCGCCGAGTTCGGGGCGGCGGGTGCCTTCCAGCCGCAGTTCCAGCATGGCGAGGTAGCTGCTGCGGTCCGCGTCCATGCGCTGATGGACCTGGCGCAGCAGGAGTGCCACCAGCTCCGGGGAGGGCGTGGCGGCCATGGTCGCGGCGAGCGCGGCGGGATCCGGCGTCAGACGCTCGCGCGTGCGCCGCATGATCTGCCGCAGCAGTTCGGCGCGGTTGAAGAAGTAGTTGGAGGAGGTGCCCACGGGCACCTGGGCCTCGGCATCGACGGCGCGCAGCGTCAGTCCGCGTGAGCCCTCGCGGGCGAGGACTTCGATGGCCGCGTCGAGCAGCGCGGTGCGGCGGGCCGGATTCTGTCGCACGGGAGAACCTCCACAGACATTGACACCACTTCAGGTGAAGCACTACATTCAAAGCACTGCACCAGAGTACATCGCAGCGACAGATGGGAGTCAACATGCGAGCCCGTACAGCGACTGGGCGCCGTTCCGGCGCGTTCACCGAGTTCAAGCGTGGCGGCCGCGGCATCCAGCCGCCGAAGCCCCGTTCCGTCCCCCGTCCCCGGCCGCTTCCCAAGCCCGGCACCCGACGGTGACCCCGGCGGGGCCCGCGACGGACCCTGTATCGGCCGCGGTGAGCAACCCACCCCGGGTGAGGTCTTCTTCGGCCGACGGGTCCGCACGGGCGCATGGCGCCACGGCACATGCCGCTGATGGCCGGCGTCGGCGTACGCGTCGCACGCCAGGCGCGTCGTCCGGAAGGACGCCGTTCCATCCGCGGCATCCGTGGCATCCGCCGGCCCCCGTCGCCGGCGGGCCGGCGGCGGTCTGCGCACCTCTTGCGCGGCACCGTTCACCATCTGGCTGACGCCGCACATGGCTCGCCGCCCTCCGCGCGTCGGCGCTCAACGACCCCCGAACCTGTATCCCCGATGGCTCGGAGCCGTCGGCCTCCCGCGCGCAGGACCCGTCCGCGCCGCATCCCGCGGTCTCGCGGCGCGGGTGGCGGTGACGACGCGGACCGGCGCACCCCGGAAGGCCGCTCGGAGAAGGCCGTTCAGCCGCGACCGGCCGGCGGTCATCCGGTGCGTCGGGCCGCGGCTTCGAGCAGCCGTGCGAAGTCGTCGGCGTCGGTCGAGGCGGCGGCGAGTACCAGGAGCGGTGGCCGGCCGCCGGCCGCCATGATGAGCCGGGCGGTCTCGTACGCGGTTTCTCCGCAGCCGGAGAAACCGGCGAGCACGAGGTGCCCGCCCACGTCGGCCAGGGGCCGGAGGGCGGTGTACATGGCGCGGGGATCCCGGGGGAGGGAGCCCAGCAGCACGAGTGCCTCCGGCCCTCGGTACGAGCGGGCGAGCAGGTCGTAGCAGCGGCGGGGGTTGTGGTGTGACGGGAGCAAGCAGACGATACCGGCGCCGCTGTCGCGGGCGGGGCGCAGGGTGATGACCGGGAACACCCCCTCCTCCTGGGTGGCGTCGGTGTCCGCGCGGGCGCCGGCGTCGCGGGCGGAGTCCGCATGGGCGGCGTCGCCGTCGGCCATGAGCTCCAGTACTCCGGCGATGCTCGTCGACTCGTCCGCGACACGCGGGAGTTCCCGCATCAGCCGTCCGAGGTGCCCCAGAACATCGGTGACGCCGGTGAACCGGGCACGGTCGTAGGAGACGTTCACGACCAGCCCGCCGTCATCATGGTGATGGGCGACGAGGGTGACGGGGAACGCCGTCCGGGCCCCGCGGGTCTCCGGGAGAGCCACGCGGACTCCCTGAGCGGCGAGTTCCGTCACCACGCCCTCCAGCAGCCTCGGCCGGCTCTCGAAGACGACAAGGCTGCCCGGCGGGCCGGGCGGCCGGTCCGGGGCCTCGGTCCAGGCGCGGATCTGGCCCGCCGAGACCCATTCGTAGGCCGCCATGTCCAGCAGCCGGTCACGCAGCGCGGTGAGCAGCCGCGGCACGCTGGAGCGGGGGTCGACGACGACGGACATGGGCAGCGGGTTGCGCAGGGCGCCGGGCAGGCGCTCCGCCCCCTCCATCAGGATGCCGCGCCCGGACAGAGCCACGCTGAAGCGGACCGCTTCCGCGTCGGCGGACCCGGTCGCCCGGTACAGCAGCAGCGCCCAGGCGGCCTGGAGCGCACCGCTCTCGGTGCTGCCCCAGGTTGCCGCCCAGGCGCTGAGTCGCGCTGTCTGGGCGGCGGTGAGCCGCAGCCGGGCACGGCCGGTTACGGCTCCCGTGCCGCCCGGAGCGAGAACGGCGGTGGTGGCGGTGGCCTCAGCCGCCGGCAGGGGCGAGTGTGCCGCGTCGGGCGGCGGCGCGGCCCATGACCAGAACTCCCTTGCCGCAGCGGTGTCCTGGCCCGCGATCCAGTGCGCGTGGTCGCCCAGGTCGGGGCGCCGTTCGCCGCCCGGCAGCCTGCCGTCGGCCAGATAGGCACGGCAGAACCCCCGCAGAAGCAGGCGGGCGCTGAAGTCGTCGAGCAGGGCGTGGTGGTAGGTGAGCAGTACCCGCGTGGGCGGAGCGGTTACGGACCCGGCAGGCCCGCCGCCCAGGACGGTCACGCGCAGCGGACCGGGCCGGCGCGGGTCCAGGCCGCGTCGCCGGTCGCGTTCGACGAGTGCGGCCCAGTCGTCGGTGCCGTGCGGCAGCCGCACGACGTCCGCCTCGACGTGGTCGTGCAGGACGATCCGGGGCTCGGGGCTGTCGGCGAAGGCGGCGCGCAGCACGCTCTCCCGGTCGAAGAGGGCCTGCCAGGCCGCCGTGAAGCGTTCGGGGTCGAGCGGCCCGTGCCACACCCAGGTGAGCTGTTCGACGTGGCGGCCGGTGCCCGGGTGGGCGTCGGCGTCGGCCATCAGCTCGCGCTGGAGCGGGCTCGGTGTGAGCGTGCGTATGACGGTGCCGACCGGGAGCAGGTCGGTGAGCAGGTCGGCCAGCAGACCCACCGGGACGTCGCCGGGGGTGCCGGTGGTGAGCCGCACGGTGTGGTGGCCCGGCCCGTGGTACGTGATCCGGTGCTGCCAGCGCGGGCCGTCCGGCAGGCGCGCGGCGATCCGGTCCAGAGCGGCTTCGAGACGGCCGGTGTCCATGGCGCCTCGCAGTTCCAGGACGGCCGGGGTGTCGTAGGGGGGTTCTCCGGGGTCGACGACGACGGTCATCGGCTCGTCAGGAGACGTGTGCGAGGAGTGACTGGCGGTCATGGCGTGTGCGGGGCGCGCCCCCTCCCTCCCCTCTCTGCGGGTACGGAACGAGTGTGCGAGGCCGGCCTGTACGGGCCGGATCCGGCGCCGGCACGGCGTCGGCCGGGAGATTCCGGCCGGGCGCGGGGCGGCACGGAGCGGTCTCAGCGGGGTCCACGCGGCGTCGTTCCGGCCGCGTGGATCACCGCGTGCGCGCGATGGCGCGGTTCGCCGAGCAGATGTCCCCGTGGCCGTGAGGGGGACGCCGCGGCCGCGCGCCCGGCGGCGAGTGGCATGCCGCCGGGAAGCATCTGAAGGGTGGCGCGGCGTGCCGCGAGCGCCGGGAGGTCTCGTTCTCTCACGGCAGCCTCCTCGTCCTCGCGTCCTCGTCGGTTTCCGCTTCCGTCCGGCACGATAGCCGCGCGTGGGGGGCGGGATCCGGTTTCTGCAGCGGCTCTGGACGGATGTGCGAACCGCTCTGAAGTGGCGGCCGCGGCGGACCGGTCAGGCGTCGGCTCCCGTGGATCCCTCATCCGGCCGGCCGGGTTCTGCCGCGCCGCCGGTGACCTGCGTCCGCGGGACGGCCGGACGGCCACCGCGGGGCCCTGCCGGGCAAGTCGGCGGCCCGCCCGCGGCGCCGGATGCGTCAACGGCCGGGCCCTGGGCGGGGAGGGCGTCAGCCGGGGCCGAGCAGTCCGGCGATGGTCCCCATGAATCCCTCGTCGAGCATGGTCCGTGCGGCGGTGTCGCGTGAGGTGTCCAGTCCGGAGTCGTGGCAGGCCACGCTGACCAGATAGCGGCCCAGTACGCGGCGGGTCGTGAAGGACCATTCGCCCCGCATGGCGGGGGTGCCGTCGGGCGCGAGCAGTCCGCCCGATCCGGCGTCGAAGCCGAACTCGGTGAAGCCGAGCCGCAGTCCCTGGCCGAGCGCTTTGGTGTAGGCCTCCTTCAGGGTCCACAGTCTCAGCAGTCCGGCCGTCCGCTCCGCCTCGGGCCGCGCCGCGAGATCCGCGTGCTCGGCGGGTGTGCACACATGGCGCTGGAAGAGTTCGAACGGCATGTGCCGGTCGGTGGGTTCGGCGTCGACCCCGATCCTGCCGTTGCGGCTGATGCCGACGGCGATCAGGTCGTCGGTGTGGGTGAGGCTCACGTCTATCTGGCCGAAGCCCCGCAGGTAGGGCCGTCCGCCTATCTTGTACGCGAGGTCGAGATCGGCGGGTCTCACACCCAGCACGGCCGCGGCCGTGCACTTGGTGGCCAGCCGGGAGGCGACGAAGCGGTAGCGGACCGCGGGATCGGAGGTCTGGCGGTAGCGCTGCCAGTCCCGGCCGAGCAGCGGGCGCAGCGAGGGATCGGCGACGGCTCCGGTGAGCCACTCCCCCCAGGTGGTGTGCACCACGGCGTTGCCGCGCAGGTCCATTCCCTCGCGTACCAGGTCCCACGGCCCGTCGGGGCCGCTGACGTGGAGGGGCTCGGTGATGCGCTCCGCGCCGCTGCCGTTGCCGGTCGTCGGCTCTGTCCGCGTCAATGGTCGTTCCTGCCCTGTGTCACTGCCTGCCTCACCGCGAGAGGGGGACGGCGTCCAGGTCGCAGCTGCGGCCTGTCCTGTAACGGCGGACCAGTTCGTCCAGTACGTGTTCCAGACAGCCATCGGGCAGATCGGGGACCGGGATGCCGAGCCGCTCGCCGAACCGGGACAGGGCGAGCACGGCCCAGGCCGGCTCGGCGAGGAAAGGGTCGGTGCCGTCCTGGCTTTCCCACACGCCGAGCACCGCGGCGGCGGCGACGATCAGGCTGTAGCGGTCGCTCAGTACGCACACGGCGGGGTCGGTGAGCGCCGTGGTGCCGTACGCGGGCAGCCGGCGGCACTCCTCGCGCAGCGCGCGCAGTTCGGTGACGAACCCCCCGGCCAGCTCGGCGAGAGCGGGGAGCCGGCCGCCGGCGCCCCGGGACGCGGCGAGCCGGGCGGCGGAGCCGACGAGGGAGGCCGCCATGAAGTCCCCGCCGCCCGCGATGCCCAGCGACCGGTAGTCCAGGACGGGGAGTTCGCCTCCCTGCCGGAACAGTGCGGGCGGCGGATCCTCCTCGGCGAACCAGGAGCGTTCGGCGAGGCCGCGCAGCTGCGGGACGATCACGGCCTGGCAGGAGGCGGTCCCGGCGTGGCCGAGTCCGGCGACCGGAAGGTCCCGCATCAGCTTGTCGAGTGCGCCGTACCGCGGGTTGTCGTGCTCGTAGCCGCGTGCGCCGAGGACGGTGGCGAGCTCCTCCAGGTTCTCGCGCAGCAGGTCGGGCACCACGTACTTGACGGCGGCAGCGAAGAGATGGGCCCGGTCGGGCAGCAGGCTCAGCGCGCGCAGGACGACGGTGGCCATGCTGTCGCAGGCCAGGATGTCGGCGAAGACACCGGTCAGGGGCTTGTGCCAGCGACGCGCGACGGGAGCGCTACGGCCGGTGGTCGCGGCCCGTACGGCGGAGCGCAGGACGGTCTCGGCAGCCGCGGTCACCACGCCGCAGATCAGGCCGTGGTTGACCTGTGACGTGCGCAGGGCGAGGGCGACGCCTCCTCCCGTCGTGCCGACGAGGGCCTCGCCGGGGACGGCGTAGTCGGTGAACTCCAGCCCGGAGAAGAGCGCTCCCCGCATGCCGGGGGTGGTGACGCGCGGCAGGTGCCGTACGGCCGGGGCCTCCTGCTGTCCGGGGTCGAGCAGCAGCACCGAGTGGCTGCGCGGTCCGCGGTCCGGATCGGTGCGGGCGTAGACGACCTGGGCGTGAGCACGCGAGGCGTTGGTGATCACGTCCTTGCGGCCGTCCAGCAGGTAGCCGCCGTCGGGCATGGTGCGGGCGGTGAACTCGTCCCGCAGGAGCGCGTTGGCGTGGGCCAGTTCGTGGTGGAGGATCGTCGCCCGGCCGCCGCCGAGCAGGAGGTCGGCGACGTGCCGGCGCTGTCCGGGCGCGCCGGCCGCCCAGACGGCGCCGGCGGCGAACAGCGAGGTGATGCCGGAGCCGAAGCCGAGAGCGACGTCACGGCGGAAGACGGGGCGCAGGACGCGTGCGAGCAGATCGGCCCGGATGAGCCGGCCACCGTACTCGGCCGGCACGAACTCGGCGCCCAGGCCCTCCTCGACGAGCAGGCTCTCGGTCTCGGCAGGCGGCGTACGCCGGTCGTCGGCAGCGAACAGGGCCCGCAGTCCATGCGGGTTGGCGGGTTCCAGCGGGTCGCCGAGCAGGGCCTCGAGCCGGGCGGCGCGCTGCTGGGCTTCGGCCTCCCACCGGCTGCGAGCGGTGGCCGTCGTCCCGGTGCTCTCGGTGGTGAGGGTCATGGCGGCGGGGATCAGCTCCATCGTCGCGGGATGCGCGGCGCGTCTGGCGCCCGTACGCACGACTTTGAGGGCGAGCGGTCGGGTTCCGGTGGAGAAATACTGGACACGCCGTCCGCGGCGATGGCGTCTGCCGGCTTCCGCGGGTACTTCCGTGGTATTCGCGAGTGTCGGCCGAGCCGCTTCCGGGCGGAATCCCAGGACGCCTTCAGCGGGTTTTCGTGCCGGAACGAAGAAGGCTGCCGCGAGCCTCCGTTCCGGAGGTTCGCGGCAGCCCGGGATCTTTCCCCGGGCAAGCGGGATCGCCCGGTGTCACCGGTCTTGCGGCAAAGCAGCGTGTCTGTCCGGCCGGGCCGTTCATCGCCTTGGCCGGCCCGGGAGCGACAGCCGTGTCCGGCGGGCTTTCCACCGGTCGCGGGAATTGGGATGCGCCCTATGCCACGTCGGGGACGAGACGCTCGACGACGGCCTCGTTGTTCTCGTTGCGGGCGGAGTCGGCCCCGGCGGCCGCCGGCCTGCTCGGGGGCAGCAGGGGGGCGAGGGCGGCGGTCAGCAGGAACGCGGCGACGTTGTACCAGAGGGTCAGGGCGACGCCGGAGCTGAAGTCGGCCGCCCGGACTGCGGTGGATCCCGTGGTGTCCGTGCCGACGAGCCCGAAGAAGACCGCTCCGACGACCGCGATACCGACGGCGGAGCCGAACTGCGTCGTGGCGTTGACCACTCCGGATCCCGTGCCGGCGTCCTCGGCGGGGAGGTCTCCCAGGACGGACGTGGCGAGGATCGGCGTGCTCAGCCCCATCCCCAGTCCCATGAGGAGCGCCGTGGCCGCTACGTACGGCCAGGTCAGTTCCGCCCCCTTGGCGTGCACGGCCCCGATCGTGGCCAGCACACCGAGGGCCATGAGGATCGCTCCCCCGGCGACGAACAGACGTCCGTGAGTGGGCCCGAAGCGCCAGCCGAACTGGAACGTCAGGACGACGCCGAGCGGCCAGGCGGCGAGGGCGAGGGCCGTGTCCAGCGCCGACCAGCCCAGGCCGAACTGGAGGTGATACGTCAGTACGAAGGAGAACGAGGAGACCCCGGTGAAGGCGAGCAGCGTCACCACGAGGCCGGCCGAGAAGGAACGTTGGCGGAACAGCGCGGGCGGCACCAGGGCGGATCCGTCCAGCGCCTGCCGCCTGCGCTGGTGGACGACGAACACGATCAGCAGCGGCACGGCGGCGGCCATGAGCACGAACATCCAGGCCGGCCAGCCCTGTTCCCTGCCCTGGACGAGCGGGAACATCAGCCCGAGCGACGCCGCCGTCAGCAGCAGCACGCCCGGCAGATCCAGCCGGGGACGCTCACCGGCCCGGAAGGAGGGCAGTGTCCTGGAGCCGATGAGCAGGGCGAGGATTCCGATGGGTACGTTGATGAAGAAGACGGTGCGCCACCCGAGACCCATCAGATCGAGGTCGGAGAGCAGACCGCCCAGCAACGGCCCGCCGATGCTGCCGACGCTGAGCAGAGCGCCCACCAGGCCGGCCGCCAGGGCCCACTCCTTGCGGTCGAAAGTCCTGACGATGATGGCCATGACCTGGGGCAGCATCAGGGCGGCCATCAGTCCCTGAGCAAACCTCCCCGCCACCAGCATCGCCGGCGAAACCGCCAGCCCGCACAGGACAGAGGCCACGGTGAACAGGGCGACCCCCGTCAGGAAGACCCGCTTGGCTCCGAGGATGTCGCCCAGCCGCCCACCAGTGATCAGGAACATGGAGAAGGCCAGGGCGTAACCGGCCATGGTCCACTGCGCGGTGGTGAATCCGATGTCCATGTCCCGCTGGATGCTGGGCAGCGCCACGGTGACGATGTTCGCATCGAGTCCGTCGAGGAAGGACGCGATGCCCAGTACCCCCAGTGCCACCCAGCGGCCACGCGGGGGCTGAGATGTCTCTGTCACTTGATCATCTCCTGTGCGGGGGGTGGGGAGGAGGCGATCCCGGTGCGGATCGGCTGGACGGTCGTGACGCCTGATACCGGTGAAGCACGCCGGGCTCGTACCGCGAAGCGCGAACGCCCGGCGGATGCCGCGTCCGGCCTCGGCCGGAGGCGGCATGGTCGTCCCCGGCCGCCCGGGCAGCGGTTCCTTCGTCATCTTCGCGACCGGCGCTCGATTGACGCTTGAGTGTCACCGCATCGCTGTGCGCGGCCGTTGGACAGGTCACGGAGCGTCTCGTCACAGCGCTCCCAGTACGGCGTCGAGCGCCTTGTCCATCTCCTCGGCCGTCAGTTCCCCGGCCGTCTGCAGTGCCACGACGGTGTCGCTCGGGGACGGGGCCTGTTCGGGGCGCGCGAGTTCCAGCAGCCTGTCGAGCAGCCCGCTCTGCCGCAGTTGATCGGGGGTGACGCGGGCCAGCGCCCACTGGGCGGCCAGCGCCGGGTCCTGGGGCGGTGTCCCCTCGTGTGCGGACTCCTCGAAGGACAGCCGCCCGTGCAGGAAGTCGGCGATGGCCCGTGGCGTCGGATAGTCGAACGCCAGGGTGCTCCCCACGGCGACCTGCGTGTACTTGGCGATGCGGTTCTTCAGCTCGACCGCCATCAGCGAGTCCCAGCCGAACTCCCGCATGGGTTTGTCCAGCGGTACGTCTCCGGTGCCGGACAGTCCCAGCACCGCGGTGACCTCCTGCTGGACGAACTTGCGCAGCGAGACGATCCGTTCCTCGTCGGGCAGCGCGGCCAGCCGGTCGCGGAACGCGGAGGCCTGCTCGACGGACTGGCCGGCCCGCTTCGGCTTCGGCCGCACCAGCACTCGCAGCAGCGCGGGCAGCAGCTGTTCCTCACCCGACCGCTGGAGCCGGCCAAGGTCCAGCTTGACCGGCACCAGGTACGGCTCGGGCCGGCGCAGTGCCGCGTCGAGGAGCCCCAGGCCCTCTGTCACGGTCATCGCCTGGGCGCCCTGACGGCGCATGCGGGCGACCTCGGCGTCACCGAGCTGTGCGGTCATGCCCGCCCCGCCCTGTGCCCACAGGCCCCAGGCGAGGCTGGTCGCGGCCAGTCCCCGCTTGTGCCGATGGACGGCAAGGGCGTCCAGGAAGGCATTGGCCGCACCGTAATTGCCCTGGCCGGGTGAGCCGAACGTGCCGGCCACGGACGAGAAGAGCACGAAGGCCGCCAGGTCCATGTCCCGGGTCAGCTCGTGCAGGTGCCAGGCACCCGTCAGCTTGGGGGCCAGTACCCGCTCGAACCGCTCCGGTGTCTGGTTGCCCACGACTCCGTCGTCGATCACGGCGGCGAGGTGCACCACGCCGGTCAGCGGATGCTCGCGGCCGGCCTCGGCCACGGCCTCGGCGGCCTCCTCGCGGCTGGAGATGTCGCAGGCCACGAGGCGCACAGAGGCGGCGCCCGCCGCCTCGAGCTCCGTCACCAGCTCCGCGGAGCCCGGCGCCGCCGGTCCCTGACGGGACGTCAGGACCAGGTGGCGTACGCCGTGTCCGGCGACCAGATGGCGGGCGACCTGCCGGCCCAGCTCCCCCGTACCGCCGCTGACCAGCACTGTGCCGTGCGGGTCGAGCGCACGCGGGGTCGTGAGCACGATCTTGCCGGTGTGCCGCCCCGACGCCATGTAACGGAACGCGGCGGGCGCCTCACGCACGTCGTACGAGAGATACGGCAGTGGCTCGATCGTGCCTTGCCCGAGCAGCCCGGACAGCTCCGTCAGCATCCGGTGCAGACGGGCCGGCTCCAGCGACAGGAGGTCGAACGCGCTGTAGACCACTCCCGGGTGGGCCTCGGCGACCTCGCGAGGATCGCGGATGTCCGTCTTGCCCATCTCCAGGAACCGGCCGCCGCCCGGCAGCAGCCGCAGCGAGGCGTCCGTGAACTCCCCGGCCAGCGAGTTGAGCACCACGTCCACCCCCGTGCCGCCGGTGCCGGTCAGCCACCGCTCCTCGAAGAGCGTGTCGCGCGAGGAGGCGATCCGCTCCTCGGGCAGTCCGAGTCCGCGCAGCGTCGGCCACTTGGCCCGGCCGGCCGTGCCGTACACCACGGCGCCCATGTGGTGGGCGAGCTGCACGGCGGCCATGCCCACACCACCCGCCGCCGCGTGCACGAGCAGCTTCTCCCCCGCCTTGAGATCGCCCAACTCGGTGAGCGCGTAGTAGGCGGTGAGGAAGGCGAGCGGAATCGTCGCACCCTGCTCGAAGGTCAGCGAGTCGGGCAGCCTCACCGTCAGGTGCGCGTCGCCGCGCACCTCCGTACCGAACGCGCCGAGTGCCAGACCCATCACCCGGTCACCGGGCCTCACATGCGTCACACCCGCGCCCGCCTCCAGGACGACACCCGCGAACTCAAGACCCAGCTTGGGCGTGGCGACCATGCCGAGCGCGTTGAGGACATCACGAAAGTTCATTCCGGCGGCGCGCACCGCGATCCGCACCTCGCCGTCGCCGAGCGGCTCCGAACGGTCCACGGGGACCAGTTCGAGACTGTCGATGCTGCCCTTCTCACGGATGTCCAGATGCCAGGGCCCGTCCGCGGCGGGCGGGTTGAGGGTGCCGCCGGTCCTGGCCGGCTCGTTCGACGTGCGGACGAGACGCGGCGCGTACCCGCTCGTGCCGCGCAGCGCCAGCTCCGGCTCGCCGCCGAGGGCGAGCGCCCCCGCCAGCAGACCGGGCAGCGCGCCCGGTTCCGGCTCGGCGCCGGCCAGATCGACGAGGCGCAACGTCCGGTCCGGGTGCTCGCCCCGCACCGCCCGGACCAGGCCCCAGAGCGGGGAGCCGGCAAGCGCGCCGACGGCGTCCTCCGGCCTGGCGGCGAGCGCGTCCCGGGTCACCCAGACGAGCTCGGCGCCCTCCAGGCTCTCCTCGGCCAGCAGCCCCCGCAGTACTCCGAGCGCGTCGAGCGTGCCGGACCGCGCCTGTGTGCCCTGGTCTCCGGCGTCCGTGGTGCCGGTCGTGTCGATGACAATCCGGCGCGGACGGTCCCCGGCGGCGGCCAGCAGAGCGTCGAAGTCCGCGAAGTGCGGGACATCCAGGGCCGGGGCCACCAGACCGCCGACGCCGAGCACGACCGTTCCGGCCTCCGCCGCCGCGGTATCGGGCAGGTTCACCGGCTGGAAGTCGACACTGTAGAGGTGGTCGGCAGCCGACGGGCCGGTGACGCGCAGCTGCGCCGCGCTCGCTTGCTGGATCTCCAGCCCGGCCGCGTACAGGACCGGCTTCCCGGCCGGGTCGGTGGCGAGCACCGTCACGGTACGACCGCCGGAGCCGCCCGCGGCGGACTCGTGCAGTTCGACGCGGACGCGCAGTTCGGTGGCGCCCGTCGCGTGCAGGGTCACATCCGTCCAGGCGAACGGCAGCAGCACCGTGTCCTCGGGCCGCTCGCCCGTGTCCACGCCCGCGAGAACGTGCAGGGCCGCGTCGAGCAGTGCCGGGTGGATCCCGAAGCCCTCGATGTCCTTGTGCTGCGGCTCGGGCAACACCACCCGCCCGTACGCGACACCGTCGCGGCGCGCGAGAGCGGTCAGACCGCGGAAGGCGGGGCCGTACTCCAGTCCCTGGCCGTCCAGTGTCTCGTAGAAGCCGTCGACCGGGAGCGGCTCGGCGCCGGCCACCGGCCACCGCAGGAGGTCGGCCTGCTGATCCGGGGTGACCTCTCGCGTGTCGTCGGCGAGCTGGCCGGTCGCGTGCATCGTCCAGGAGCCCGGTTCCGGGGAGGTCTCGGGCTGGCTGTATATCCCGATCGGACGCTGCCCTTGGTCGTCCGGCGCGCCGACCTTCACCTGGATCCGTACGGGGGCGTTCTCACCGAGGACGAGTGGCTGGGCGAGGGTGAGTTCACCGACACGCGCCGAGCCGGCCGCTCGGGCGGCGGCGAGCGCGAGGTCGAGCAGTCCGGTGCCGGGGACGAGGACGGTGCCGAACACGGCGTGGTCCCGCAGCCACGGCTGTTCGGTCAGCGACAGACGGCCGGACAGCAGGTGGCCCTCGCCGTCGGCGAGCTCCGTGACGGCCGCGAGCCACGGGTGTTCGGCCGATACGAGCCCTGAGTGCCGGGCGTCGCGGCCGGCGTTTCTGGCCGGTTCGATCCAGTAGTGGCGGCGTTGGAAGGCGTAGGTGGGCAGGTCGACGGGTGTCCCGCCGTCCAGGACTCGGTCCCAGGCAATGTCCTGGC
>NZ_JBIWLW010000046.1:0-50773 GCF_044766385.1 Streptomyces sp. NPDC102274
CCGACCCGCACCGAACGCCGGATCATCAAGGTCCGCGTGCCGCGCCGGTGGGGACCGGCCCGCATCGCCTACCTCCTCGGGCTGAACCCCGCGACCGTCCACCGCGTCCTGACCCGCTACCGGCTCGCCCGCCTGACCCATCTGGACCGTGTCACCGGCCGCGTCATACGCCGCTACGAACGTGAGCGCCCCGGCGAACTGGTCCACGTCGACATCAAGAAACTCGGCAACATCCCCGACGGCGGAGGCCACAAAACCCTCGGACGCCAGGCCGGCCGCAAGACCCGGTCCGGAGCCGGCTACAGCTACCTCCACAACGCCGTCGACGACCACTCCCGCCTCGCCTACAGCGAGATCCTCACCGACGAGAAGAAGGAGACCGCCACCGGATTCTGGCACCGCGCCCACGCGTTCTTCACCCAGGCCGGGATCACCGTCGAACGCGTCCTGACCGACAACGGCGCCTGCTACAAATCCCACCCCTGGCGCGACACCCTCGCCGCGGCCGGGATCACCCACAAACGAACCCGGCCCTACCGGCCCCAGACCAACGGGAAAGTGGAGAGGTTCAACCGCACCCTCCTCGACGAATGGGCCTACGCACAGCCCTACCGGAGCGAGACAGAGCGACGCGAGGCATACCCCGCCTGGCTCCACAACTACAATCACCACCGCGGACACACCGCACTCAAGGGCCAACCACCCGCCAGCCGCGTCCCCAACCTCACGGGTCAGTACACCTAGTCCGCTGTGACCAGCGAGGCCAGCGTCGCTAGGGCATCGGCCGAGCGAGTACCGGGTTCGGCGTGCAGGAACAGCGCTTCCAGCCCGTCGGCACCGACTACGGAGAACTTCTCGACCAGCAACTCCAGGTCGCCGACCCGCGGATGCCGTATCAGGAAGTTCCCACCGCGGGCCGTGCGTACGTCGTGGCGCGCCCACAGCTGCCGAAACCTGTCGCTCTTGAGCGACAGCTCGCCGATCAGCGCGTGCAGGCGCTCGTCCTCGGTTTCCGTGCCGATCTGGGCGCGCAAGTGGGCCACCGCGATGGCCGTATACCGCTCCCAGTCGGGCTGGTAGTCCTGGGCCGCCGGGTCGGTGAACAGCGCCCTCAGCCGGTTCACGCCCGGCACCATGCCTGGCGACAGCTCCTGAGCCAGCGGGTTGGCGGCCAGTACATCGCTGTACTTGTTGAGGACGATGGCGGGCACGTTGGTCGTCCGGAGCAGCAGGACGAGGCCCGGGGGCACGCGCTCTTCTCGCCGGGCGGGGTGACGATGAGTCCTCGGGCCGGCGAGCGCCATCAGGTACGCGGTGCTCTCCGCGTCCAGCTGGAGCACCCCGGCGATCGCCTCGATCACCTGGTCTGAGGGGCTGCGGTCGCGGCCCTGCTCGAGGCGCACGTAGTACTCGGCGCTGATCCCGGTCAGCATGGCCACCTCCTCGCGGCGCAGCCCGGGCACCCTGCGCAGGCCGTTCCCGGGTGGCAGGCCCACTTCCGCGGGCGTGACCAGCTCACGCCGCGCGCGCAGGAAATCCCCGAGGTCGTTGTGCATGGGGCAACGATATGGCGCAGCGACGGCCGGATGGGTATCCCTCCTACTACCAGGAACACCAGGGGCTGCCGGGCGGCACTTGTGCTCGCGAAGATCGGGAGTATGACAACTCGCACATGGTTCATCACCGGGGTCAACAGCGGTTTCGGGCGGGAACTGGCCGAGCAGCTTCTCGCACGCGGCGACCGGGTCGCCGGGACGGTCCGACGAGAGGGCTCGGTCGATGATCTCCGGGCCCTGTACGGCGACCGCTTCTGGCTCGGCCACCTCGACATCACCGACCTGCCGAGGATCCGCGAGGTCGTGGACGCCGCCTTCGCCGACCTCGACCGTCTGGACGTCGTGGTCATCAACGCCGGCTACGGACTCTTCGGCGCGGCCGAGGAATTCACCGACGAGCAGGTCCAGCATCAGATCGCCACCAATCTCCTCGGCTCGATCCAGACGGTCCGGGCGGCGCTGCCCCACCTGCGCGCCCAGGGCGGTGGCCGATTGATCCAGCTCTCCTCGGTCGCCGGTCTCGCGGCGCACGCGGGCGCCTCGCTCTACCACGCGAGCAAGTGGGGCGTCGAGGGCTTCATGGAGGCCCTCGCCCAGGAAGTGGCCCCGTTCGGCGTCGAGGTGACGTTGATCGAGCCGGGCGGCGCAAGCACCGCGTTCGCCCGCGGCAGCCTGCAGCTCAGCGAGCCGCTGTCCGCCTACGACGAGACGCCGGCCGCGTTCGTGCGCCAATTCAAGGAAACCCCCGTCCCACTTCGCGGTGACCCGGCGAAGATCGCGGCTCGCATCATCGACAGCGCGGCGCAGCAGCCCGCCCCGCTGAGGCTGGTGCTGGGCAGCGACTCGTACCAGGCGGTCACCACCGCCCTGCGCAACCGCCTCGCCCAGGTGGAGTCCCAGCAGGCCACCGCCGCAGGGACCGACGCCGGTTCCTAGGAGCTGTCATCAAGTGGTCTTGGGCAGTGGATCATGACGGGGCGATACGTCGTCATGAACTGTCCGATGCGGAACGGGAGTTCGTCCGTCCGTTGCTGCCAAAGGACGGACGACGCCGCGCGAGGAGGCGGGCGAGGCTACCGCATTATCGGTACGCCTGGAGGACCGTGTGGTCGGAACGAGTGAATTTGGCATGCTGAACACAACGTTCACGACATTGTGTTCGACACGGTTCCCGTGACAGATGTCCGAACGTGTTGGTACCTGCGGCCCAGAGCCGAGCAGGTGTGGCGTTCCGGGCACCGCCCTTCCCCCGTGGGCGGTCCCCTGAGCGGATTGCCCGTCCGGGCATGCGGCGTCGGAAAGGCCACCGTCCTGGAAGTGGCGCTCTTCAGGACTTCCGGGCGCGGTACAGACCCCGGCCCGTTCTGCGGATCCGGGAGGTGCCGACCAGGCGGTCGAGGGTGCTCCTGACCGCGTTGATGCTGCTGCTGTCGGTGTCCCGGCCGAGCGCTGCCGCGACATCGCGAGCGCGCACGTCGACGTTGCCGACTCCGGCGAAGTACTCCAGGATCTGTTCGGTGAGTTCGCCGTACTTCCTTTGCCTGTCGGCGTCGGCGTGGGATCCCGGCGCCGGGCTGTCCTTGGCAGGCGCCGCCGCGGAAGCGGACTCCTGTACGTCCGACCGGCTTGCCGTCTGCCGGGCCCGGAGCCCTGTCGTGTCCGATGAGCCCGCCGACTCGAAGGACGGCAGCTCCGCCTGCGGCGCCACGTCTGCTGGAGCCGGACCCCGAGGCGCCCCTGCGGCGTCGTTCGATGTGGGGCCGGACTGGGACATCACTGCCTGGAGGGCACTGAGAGCTCGCTGGACGGAATCGAGATGGGCAACGATCGCGGCCAGCTCCCTCTCCAGCGCCTGCTTCTGGATTGCCAGGCGGGCCAGATCTTCCCGGAGACTCTCAGCGGCGATCTCAATGTTATGTGCTGTGTGGGTTACAGAGACCATGTGTTCCTCTCGTCCTCAACCCTTGTTCTCGCGTCCTCGCCCGGCTTACCCGCGATGTCGTTCGGCCCGCGGGCCGAGCAGACACCACTGAACATCATATGCAGGAGCGTGTTCCACTCGGAGAAGGGCCAGGTTGACCACATGTGGCTCTGACGATGAACTTTGTTCATTCCATTGTCGCCACTGGCCAGAGGGAAACGCAACGGGTTAGAGGCAGCGTGCACACAGGAGCGGGCGAGGCATCTCCGCCGGGCGCCGGCCATGTCACCGCCGGCGGGCAGGGCAGGGCGCCCGACTCGTCAAGGGCGGCAGGTGATGGAGCCGTTGAGCTACGTGAGGCATGCGTCGACTGAGTCGGAAGCGGCACTGTGATGGCTCGGAGAGCCGACGTGGGCTCCACGCTTTTCCGCCTCCGCGGCCCGGTCACTGACGGTGGTCCGGGAAAGGGCTTGTATCCATTCGCCGGGATGCCCGAAGAAAGTGTGATACGGCCTCGCGTCCTTCGGCCGGAGGCGAGAGATCCCGGTGCTCTCGCTCTCCCGCCGGTGTTCTCGGCGCCTTGCCGTAGTACGCGCTCCTGTTCCGGTGGCGCGCAACGCCATGGCGAAGGCGAAGCCGTTCGTTGCCCTGGCGGATGAGAGCGCAGCAGGGTCGGGAGCCGATATGAGGGACACGGCACCTGCAGACAATCTTCACCGAGGAGCCGTCTGAAACCAGCTGACCCGGGAGCAGAAGTGCTCCGGACCCGGCGACGGAGGGACGGAGGGACGGACCAGTGTCCGCGAGAGCAATGTCACAACGTCCGCGATTGTCCGGTCTAGCTGACGAGACGATAGAAATCGAGGACACCGTGCGCGAGATCCTGTGCCATCGGATGTATCTGCCCAGCAGAGTCCGAGAAGGGACCAGGCAGGGGAGCTGCACCTTGCAGCCACCATTGCGCCCGCCCGTAGGCGACATGGCCGCTCTCTCACCCCTGCTGCCGAGGGGTGTTCACAAGCTTGCTCGAAGCCCTGTCTTCAGCGGTGAGCGGGACCACCGGTGCGGCGTCTTCGTACACGGAGGAAGCGTCTTCTCGGCACGTGCCTTCGCACTGCCGCTGAGGAACGGTGTCGGCCATGATGCGGGGACCGGCCATCTGAAGGACCGCCGCAACGAGTGTGTTGCGGGGTGCCGTTGGAGAGGGAGGCTGCGGTATGGAGCATGCCGATGACGCGGTGCCGATCGCGGACCTGCTGGAGGAGCGACGGCATCTGCTGGATGTCGCCTACTGGATGCTGGGCAGCGGTGATGCGGCCGAGAGCGTGATTGATGAGACCTACCGGCGGTGGTATGAGCTGTCGGAGTCGGCGCGGGCGCAGATCACGGACCCGCGGGCCTGGCTGGCGAAGGTCGCGGGCGGCATCTGTCTGGACCGACTGGCCCTCCCCGACCGAGGGAAGCCCTTGGCGGCCGGTAAGGAGGCCGGTGAGGTCGACGCGGGGCAGTACCGGATGCTGGAGCAGGAGATCAGTGCGGTACTGCTCAAAGCGTTGGATTCGTTGTCTCCGGCTGAGCGGGCGGCGTTCGTGCTCAACGACGTCTTCGGGATGGCGCCGGGTGCGGTGGCCGACATCGTGGGACAGCCGGAGCGGGAGTGCGCCGATCTGGCCGAGCGTGCCCGCCGGAGTCTGCGGGCCCGCCGCTCGCGGCCCACGACACCGCGGCAGCACGACGCGGTGGCCCGCGCGGTACGGCAGGCATGCGCGGCCGAGGACGCCGAGCGGCTGGCGTCCCTGCTGGCACCCGACGCCACAGCCTTCTTCGACGGCGGCGGCAAGGTCCGGGCCCTGGCCAGGCCCGTGCAGGGCAACGAACAGGTCGCCCGCAGCCTCCTGACCCTGCTGGCCCGGCGCCCGAGCACCACCGTGCACACCCACTCCGTCAACGGACGCACCGGCCTCGTCGTCCGGTACGACCATCAGGTCGCCGCGGTCATCAGCCTCGACATCGCCGGCCCGCAGGTCGTCCAGGTCTGGGCCATCCTCAACCCTGACAAACTGCGCTCCTGGAATCGCCTCGGCGCCCCGCCAGACCCGCCGACGGGACACAGCAATCCAGCAAAGACATACGGCGAATGAGACCCGACATTCACACGTTGTGAGGAGGTGGGGCTGACTCCGCTCGGCGTAGGCACCTACGCTCGGCGTGGGCACCTACGTATCTCCGGTACACCACGACCGTGAGTCTTGGAACGCCTTACGCAGCGACCGGTACACCGGTGCTGGCTCGGCGCGCCCCTTCACCAGGGAAGGTCCCCGGACAGCGGCGGTGCCGGGTTGGATCGCCCAGCCTGGCCGTTTGCGGCGGGCGCCCTTGGCGGCCACTGCCCGGTGCCTCAACGTGGAAGCGGTCGTGGGCCGGCGGCCTCGACTGGTGCCGCATTGAGGAAATGGACGGTGGTGTCAGCCAGGGTGAAGGACGGGCGTTCGTGATGGTGAGGGGGCACACAGCTGGGAGTCACTTCGATCCCGGGATCGTAGCCGCAGGGCCGCCGAGCTCGGTGCACGCCTCGGCTATCGACACGCTGTTCTCGTAGAGGTGGTGGCGGGTGATCCGCCCCTCTTCGACGGTGAGCCGCAGCGCGAAGGGGCCCGCGAAGGACCTGCCGGTCGCGCGGACAGTGCCCGAGAGGTGCCCCATCAGCACGGCGTCTGTGCCGTCGACCAGGAAGGTGTCAACGCTCGCGCGGGCGTCCTCGGGCACGGTGTGCTCGGTCAACTCCGAGAATTGGGCGGCACATTCGGCGGCGGTGGAGCGCGGCCGAATCCACGGGACGGCGGGGTTCTCGGCGAGCAGCCAGTCGACCTCGTCGGCGAACAGCGTGGTGAGGCGCTCGGTGTCCCCGGCCATACGGGCGGCAAGGAACTCCTGGACCACGGCGCGGGTGTCCTGCGCCGGTCCGGCGGGACCCGCGTTGGCGGCGGGAAACGTGGCGGTCATGAAGCTCTCCTCGGGTGGCCGGATCGGGTGTGCTTGATCCTGCCGGGGCGGCGGAAAGCGGTCGATTACCTCTCGGGTAATGAACGAAGGACCCTCCGCGGAAACCGGTTCCGGCGGGCAGCCCGGCGGTATCGCCGTCGTCACGGTCCCGCACGCGCTCATCGCGCCGCGTGGCCGCGAATAACGGCCGTTGCGGCCGGCCTTCCGCCGAGGCAAGCGGGCGCGTGCCGGTGGACAATCGCAACGCGCCACTGGTCGGACTGCGTGCCCGCTCGGTACCAAACACTCTCAAATCGCCGTCTCAAGGCCCCGGCCGGAGGGGCTTATGGACATGTTCACTTCCTCATGGGAGCGCTGGGCGGAGAGTGACACGTCACAATCTCGACTTCCTATACGTGTCAACAACAACTCGGCACGGCAGACCTGTCACAGAACGGGGGCGGTCGTGGTCAATGAAGCAGACGCGATGGGAGCAGCCGTGAATTCTCAGTGGTCACCGCTCGTGGGCGGCCCGGGCCGCCCGCCCCGGAACACCCGTCGGTCGGTACACCCCTGTCCCAAAGCCCTTGCCTGAGCGGCTGTTCAGCCGATGGCCGCATGATCGCGCCACTCAACTGCATCCATGTCCGCAGGAACGGAGACAGCAGGCTCGTGCATCCCGAGTCATCCCTCACGGAAGGCACCCTGGACGATGCCGTTTCTGTCTTCGTGGAGCTCCGACCACGTCTTTTCGGCATCGCCTACCGCGTACTGGGAAGCACGGTCGAGGCCGAGGACGTGGTCCAGGAAGTGTGGCTGCGCTGGCAGAAGACCGACCGTTCAGCAGTGGTGAGCCCCGCGGCGTTTCTGTCGACTGCCACCACCCGGCTTGCCATAAACGTGGCCCAGTCCGCCCGGGTCCGCCGCGAGACCTACATCGGCCCATGGCTGCCCGAACCCATCGACACCAGCAGCGATCCTGAGGCCGGCGCCCAGCGCGCCGAGGCACTGGAACTCGCGCTGCTCCTCGTGCTGGAAAAGCTGACCCCCACCGAGCGGGCCGCATACGTCCTGAGAGAGGCGTTCGACTACGCCTATGCCGATATCGCCGGCATGCTCCAACTCAGCCTTGTCAACGTCCGGAAGATCGTGAGCCGGGCCCGCAGGCATCTGATGGCCGAGCAGCGGGAGAACGTGGACGTGACGGAGCACCGGCGACTGCTGGAAGCTTTCGTCTCGGCGGCCCGGACGGGAGACATCGCCTCCTTGGAGGCACTCCTCACCCCGGACGCCGTCAGCCTTTCCGACGGTAACGGCATGCGCGGCGCCGCTCGCGTTCCTGTTCTCGGCCGCGCACGCGTGGCGAACCTGTCGACCGCCTACCCAAGGTTCTGGGGTGCGGTGGAGGTCCGGCCCGTCGAAGCCAACGGTCGCAGTGGAGTGATGCTCTACCGGGACGGCCGGCCCTCGATCTTCATGACGATTGCAGCCTCACGCGAGGGCATTCGCAGGGTGATGTGGGTGTTCAATCCGAGTAAAATCACTGCCTACTTCAACTCTCGCTCCCGGTACGCGACCGCGCCCGGCGCCTGAAGGAGCGTTCCCCAAGACGCCGCCGACGAGTGCGATCCTCCCGCAGGAGAACGGGAGGCAAGGCCGTCTCACTCCAGAGACGTGTCTGGATGGATCTCACCCCCCGCAGCCGTGTCCGTGACCATGGCCACGCCGCCTCGGCCCTGTGCTCGTATGGCTACGGTCAGGTGGCGTGTAGCGCTGAGTGACGGCCCTGGTTCGTCGTTCCCCGTGCCGGTCGTCTCATTGAGGTGAGCGAGTGATGGCGGGTGGGGTGGAGGAGCGCGGGTGTCGCGCGACCGGCTGGCGGCCGCGGTGGCGGCCCGCTGCCGTAACGACCGCATCGAGCCCCCGGCGCCGGGGTAGGTGTGGTGATGCCGACGTCGTGGTCATCGACGGTTGTCGGCCGCTGCCGCCACGCGGACAGCAGCAAGCGGTTCGACGCCCGTGAGCGTCCATAGGTGAGCCCGACGAGCGATTGGTCGATGCGCAAGCAGCCGATGAGCGGGTGAGGTTGTGCGGTCAGCCCAGCGATGCGCTCGCCGCACGCAGCTCGTCCAGGGCCGCCAGGGCGTACCGGGCGAGCTCGTCGTTGGCGCCACGGTCGCCCTCGGACCATTCGGCGTACCCCCGTTTGAAGGCGAGGACGCCCAGCTCGCCCGCGAGAGCCGCGGTCGGATCGGGTACGCCGCGGGCGACCAGAGCGGTTGTCATCGCGGCCGCGAGGCTGACGCTCTTGAGGGCGTCACGCGCTTGAAGCTCGGCGCTGGCGGCGACGGCGGCCTTCAGGCGAGGGGCGAGCTCTCGACTCATGGAGCCCATCGCGCTCGAGGCGCGCTCGAGACCGGCGGCGACCGCTTCGAGCGGGCCGGCGTTACCGGGCGCCTCGGCGATCCCCTCGGCCAGCAGCCGACTCAGCGTCTCCTGTCCGGCCACCAGCAGCTCGCGCTTATCGGGGAAGTGCCGGAAGAAAGTGCTTTTGGTTACCCCGGCACGCTCGGCGATCTGCGCGACCGTCGTGGCGTCGTACCCCTGCTCGGTGAACAGGTCGACAGCAGCCACGACGAGGCGTTCGCGCGCCCCTGGTTCCCACCGACTCATGGGTCCATCATATGCGATGGGACTCTTGTCCCGTCACCCTGGTAGAGTGATGGGACAAGAGTCCCATCACTTGTAGGAGAGTTCCATGCGCGTCTTTGTCACCGGTGGCACCGGTCTGATCGGTTCCGCCGTCGTCGCCGAACTGCTCGGCAACGGCCACACCGTCCTCGCGCTCGCCCGCTCCGACGCGTCCGCACTGGTCGCCGAGGCGGCCGGCGCCGCGCCGCTCCGGGGAGGTCTCACCGATCTGGACATCCTTCGCGACGGCGTTGCTCAGGCCGACGGCGTGATCCACCTGGCATTCGCCAACGACTTCAGCACCCCCGATGCCCTCGCGAGGGCGGTCGCCGAGGAAAGTGCCGCCCTCGCGACCCTCGGCGAGGAACTCATGGGCAGCGACCGCGCCTTCGTCACCGTCTCGAGTACGCCCTATACGCCGGGCCGCGTCTCCACCGAGGCCGACCCGCTGTCGACCGACGGGCCGGTCGGTGGTCGCGGTCGCGCGGTCACGGCGGTCCTGGGCTTGGCCGCGCGCGGGGTCCGGAGCACGGCCGTACGCTTGCCGCGCACGGTTCACAACCAGGGCACGGGCGGGTTCGCCGGTTTGCTGACCGGCATCGCACGCCGGACCGGAGTGTCCGGCTACCCGGGCGACGGCGCACAGCGTTGGCCGGCCGTGCACGCGCTCGACGCGGCTGTCCTCTTCCGGCTCGCCCTGGAGCAGGCTGAAGCCGGTACCTCTTGGCACGCCGTGGCCGACGAGGGAGACACGGTGCGTGACATCGCCGCGGTCATCGGCCGACGGCTGGGCCTGCCGGTCGAGCCGGTGCCATCGGAGACCTATGGCCCTCTCGGCCCGATCTTCGCGACCGACCAGCCCTCGTCCAGCACCCACACCCGGCAGGCGCTCAGCTGGGAGCCGAAGCACCCGCGCCTTCTGGAAGACCTCGAGAACATCCAGCCCTGACCGAACCGGGCCACTCGCACCAGACCCACACCATCCACGGGTCCGAGTCCCTGACCCTGCGACGCCAGGTCGAGCACATCGGCGAGGCCATCGACCGCCACATCCGGATTGAACACGTCTCCGACAAGCAGGCTCGCGCGGAAGTCGGCAGGACAACGCATCCGATCGTGGCCGAGGCGATCGTGAGTCAGTGGGCCGCCGCCAACGGTGTCCCGGCCGTGACCTCGTCATCGTCGAAAAGATCGCCGGCGCGCCGACGCACACCTACGCCCAGTGGGCCGTCGACCACGCCGACGGCTTCCGCTGAACTTGTCGTTCAACCTGCAGTGGTCGGTGGCGACCCGAGGCCCGTGGCGGTCTGCTGATCCGACAGGTCCACCACTGGGCGGCACTGATCTTCGTCGCAGCCACGTTCGTGCACATGATGCGGGTCTTCTTCACGGGAGCGTTCCGCAAGCCGCGAGAATCCAACGGGGTCTTCGGCTTCCTGCTGCTGATCCTCGGCATGCTCCGCGGCCTGACCGGATACGACCTGCCGGGCGGCCCCGACACGGGGGATTCGGCGCAGCGCGTCGGACACGGACCGCATCCGCTCGTCGAGCTGTGCGAGCTCCTGGCGCAGGTTGGCGGCACGGTTCCCGAGCTCGGTGGCCTGGGCGGTCAGAGACCGTACGGTGGCCGCGACCGTAAGGAGAGTTTCAGGGATGGGGGTTGAGTTCATCACTCGTCCTGCGTCGGTGGAGGCGGAAGAGGTCAGACGGGCGCGTCGGACACCACTGAGAGACGTTCGACGCGTGGGCATTTGTCCCGTTGTCAGGCGGCCGCCGCCTGGTTGACCTGGACTGCGGAGATGTCGAGGATCAACGTCACCTTGTCGCTGACGAAGACGCCGCCTGTTTCCAGCGCGGTGTTCCAGGTGAGTCCCCAGTCGGAACGCTTCAGGGTGGCCCTGCCTTCGAAACCGACCCTGTTCAGGCCGTAGGCGTCCCGGCCGGCTCCGCCGATCTCGATGTCGATCTCGATGGGCAGTCCGATGTCCTTGATCTTGAGGTTGCCGACCAGGCGGAACTCGTCGTCACCGACGGGGACGATCTTGGTGGAGCGGAAGGTCATCAGGGGAAACGTCGAGGAGTCGAAGTAGTCGGGGCCTTTGAGGCGTGCGTCCCGGTCGGTGATCCCCGTGTCCAGGCTCTCGGTCTGGACGCTCACATGTGCCTCGGACCAGGCCGACTGGGACCCATTGAGCTTCAGCAGACCTCCGAAGGAGTCGAAAATGCCACGCACATCGGAGATCACGGCGCGTCGGACGGAGAAACCGATCATGCTGTGGACCGGGTCAATGGTGTAGACACCGGTCAGTTCCTCGTACGGGCTGACGCCGGAAACAGTGGTCTCGTTCTGTTTTTTGAGCATGGCGAGCCGCTTCCTTCGTGTTGGGGATGTCGAATGGGACGAGAATCCGGCACCGCGCGGACGGACGGCTGAAATAGCAGGACACTGCTCCCTCGGGCTCTGCTGGTGAGGGCACATGGACGCCGGATATCTGACGCGAACCCGGCTCGCCGTTCCGCGGTACGCAAGGTCGCCGCGGTATTTTCGGGCGGCGGGGGAGGGAATGGCCGAGGCGGGGTGGCCCTGACGACAGGGCCACCCTGTAGGGACTCAGTCCTGCTGTGCGAGCCAGTCGGTGAAATGGGTCCCGGCGATGTGCGCGTCGGGGCCGGGAAGGAGCGTGGTCTCCTGCAGCTCGGCGCCGAAGTACGTGGCGTACGGATCCGCCACGACCGTGCGCGGGTCGTTCTTGGCCGCGAGGCCCTCGCGGATGAGTTCGTTCAGCTGGAACGTGTCGGGGCCGGCCACCTCCACCACACCGTTGACGGGGGTGCCGACCGCCGTGCGGCCCACGGCGGCGGCCACGTCGTCGGAGTAGATGGGCTGGATCTTCGCGGGGGCCAGACGTACGGTGTGGCCGTCGGTCGCCGATGCCGCGATGCCCTTCATGAACTCGAAGAACTGCGTGGCGTGGACGATGGAGTACGGAATTCCGGAGTCCTTGATCAGCTCCTCCTGCACCTGCTTGGCGCGGAAGTAGCCGCTCTCCTGGAGCCGTTCGGTGCCGACCACGGAGAGCGCGACGTGGTGGGTCACACCGGCGTCCGCCTCGGCCTTGAGGAGGTTGGTGGTCGAGGTACGGAAGAACTCCATGACGGCATCGTCCTCGAACGAGGGGGAGTTGGACACGTCGACCACGACCGAGGCACCCTCCAGAACCTCGGCAAGGCCCTCACCCGTCAGCGTGTTGACGCCGGTGTTGGGCGCGGCCGGCACCGCCTCGTGGCCGTGCTCGTAGAGCTTGGCGACCAGCTTCGAGCCGATGAGTCCGGTACCACCGATCACTACAACCTTCATGATGGGAAAGCCTCTCCTGGGTATTTTTCTGGTTCGTCTGATGCCCGCGGTCGGTCTGATCGGCCCGCTCGCTTGCACCGGTCGATTTCGTCTGTACTAGGGAAGACAGGATGGTCACGGGGTTTGTGACAGGGGGCCCGGGTGAATCTCGGGAATTTTCATTCACGAGACGGGCGGGTTTCCGCGCCACGCCATGACGGTGCACCGCGCGGTGCGGTGAGGGGAATTACCCGCAGGAAACGCGGGCAGGGAACGGCGGGCGGGAAACGTGGGCAGGAAACGCGGGCAGGGAAGACGCCTGTCGGCGGAGAGCGAGGGCCGGAAGATTACTCGGCGAGCTTGCCCTCGGTGGAGACTTCCTCCATCAGGGAGGCGATCTCGTCCGGGATGGGAGGAATGCTCTCACGCGTGATACCCGTCGCCGGCGACCACACCAGATTGACCTGCAAAGCCGGGTCAAGGTCCGGATAGTCGCTGCGATTGTGGCAGCCGCGGGTCTCACGGCGTTCGAGTCCCGCTTCCAGAGTGGCCCGAGCCGCCAGGGCGGCGGACTTGAGGTCGAAGGCGTGCGCGAGATCCTGGTATCCGGCGATGTCGGGATGGATCCCGACGTTCTCCATCCGCTTCTCGATCACCTCCAGTTCCGCCAGCCCGGCGCGCAGCCCCTCCTCGTCGCGTACCACGCCCGCGTGCTCGGTCATGGTGTTGCGGATGGCACGTTGCAGCGCACGCACGTTCTCAGGGCCGTCTGCTGCGAGCAGTTCGTCGACCTCCGCACGGGCCCCGGCCACCGCCGACGCCGAGCGCGGCTGCGCGGTCAGCGACTCCGAGTGGGCGGCGGCTGCCTGCCCGGTGATCCTGCCGTAGACGAGCAACTCGATGAGACTGTTGCCGCCGAGCCGGTTGGCGCCGTGCAGGCCGCTCGCCGCCTCCCCGATAGCATACAGGCCGCGTACGTCGGTGCTGTGGTCCTCCGGCCGGACCCAGACCCCGCCCATCGAGTAGTGCGCCGTGGGCGCGACCTCGATCGGTTCACGGGTGATGTCCAGCATCTGCAGGTCCAGAAGCGTCTGGTACACCCGGGGAAGGCGGTTCATGATCGTCTGCCGGGGGAGGTGGGATACATCGAGCCACACCCCGCCGTTGGGCGTGCCGCGGCCTCCCTTGATCTCCGTGTAGGAGGCGAGGGCCACCCGGTCGCGGGTGGACAGTTCCATGCGCGCGGGGTCGTAGCGGTTCATGAACCGCTCGCCGAGGGCGTTGCGCAGGATGCCGCCCTCGCCTCGCGCGGCCTCGCTGACGAGCGTGCCGGCCGCGTTCTCCGGCTCGATGATGCCCGAGGGGTGGAACTGGACCAGCTCGGGGTCGCGCAGGCGGGCACCGGCCTCCACGGCCAGCCGGAAGGAGTCACCGGTGTTCTCGTCGCGCCGTGACGACGTGCGTCGCCAGATGCGGGTGTGGCCGCCCGCCGCGAGGATGACGGCGTCCGCGTGGATGAGGTAGCGCGTTCCGTCTCTCAGGTCGAAGCCGTAGGCCCCGAACACGGCGCCGTCGTGCGTCAGGAGCCGGGTGATGTACACGCTGTCGAGCATGGGGATGTCCAACTGGCTTGCGCGCCGGATGAGCGTGCGCTGGATCTCCAGGCCGGTGTAGTCGCCGGCGAAGGCGGTGCGCCGGAACTTGTGCGCGCCGAAGAAGCGCTGGGAGATACGGCCGTCCTCCTCCCGGGCGAAGGCCATGCCGTAGCGCTCGAGGTCGTCGATGCCCAGGGCGGCTCCCCGGGTGACCATTTCGGCGGTGCGGGGATCGCCGAGCAGGTAGCTCTCCTTGAGTGTGTCAGCGGCGTGCTGCTGCCAGCTGTCCTCGGGATCCATCGTGGCCAGGGCCGCGTTGATGCCGCCGGCGGCGAGGGACGTGTGGGTGTCCTCCTTGGGGCGCTTGCCGACGGCGAGGACGTCGGTACCGGCCTCGGCCAGCTCGATCGCCGCCCGCAGGCCGGCACCGCCCGTACCGATTACCAGCACCATGGTGGAAAGACGTTTTTCGGTGGCAACCACGATTGCTCCGATCGCTTGGATGGTCACTGACTCTGACCGGACCCTCGGGGTGTTTGTGACACTCCCGCTGCCGACTGCCGTCCCCGGAACCGCCTGTGGGGAACCATGTCTCCGGCCGACAGCGGGCGGACCTGCGGATGTGCGCGCGTTGGGCTGAGGCCAGGGGAGAAGACTGTCCAGAGGAACGGTGGGGACGGTGGGGTCGGCGAGGAGGGTGTCGTTGGTGTCCGCCCCGGGTTCGATCAGGGCACGGACCGTGTCGATGACATCCCACACGTTGACGTTCCTCCCCGCGACGACGCGGTTCTCCGACATCAGACGCTTGTCGGTGGCGATGCCGTTCCGCACGTCTGGGCCGTGATCCTCGTGGAGGCCGGAGTTCCTCGTCTCCGGTGTCACGTGTGCGAGCAAGGCTGGGACAGTCACTCAACAGACCGTGTGATCAGGTGACTTGTGACGTCCGCGGCGGAGCGAGGTAGCGGGCCACCCCCGTAGGCTCCGGTGGAAGGCTGCTGTCACAACCTCACAGGCCTCCTGGTCATAACGGCTAGCCGTACGGACGGGCTGCACCGCGCATCTCTCGGTGCACGACTCCGTTGACGGCGAAGGAGAATGAAGATGACGTACGTCATTGCGCAGCCCTGCGTCGACATCAAGGACAGGGCCTGTGTGACGGAATGCCCGGTGGACTGCATCTACGAGGGAGAACGCACGCTCTACATCAACCCCTCGGAGTGCGTCGACTGTCACGCGTGCGAACCGGTCTGCCCCGTGGAGGCCATCTTCCATGAGGACGAACTCCCGCCGCACTGGGCTACACATCCGTCAACGCCGAGTACTTCGGGCAGCGTTCCCCCGGGCGGGACGGAGAACCGACGGCCGGCCGCGGCGACCACCCTCTCGTCGCCGGACTGCCACCCCAGACCTCGGACAAGAAGGACATCGCCGTGTTCGCCATCCGCAAGGAGGAGGCGGCCGACGCCGACCTGTGGTTCCCGTCCTGACCGGACAGCTCTTAGGAAGCCAGCGCGATCGTCGTCGGCGTTCCGCGCCAAGCCATCCTCGTGTAGGGACACAGAGAGTCGGCCTTCTCCAGCAACGGCGTGGCTTCCTCCGGAGTGACTCCCGGCCACTTCACCACCAGATCGATGCGCAGCAGATAGCCGCCGTCCTCCGGGTCCCGCCCGAAGGCCACGGTCGCCTCCACAGAGATCGCGGCGGGGTCGAGAGCCGCCTGCCGCGCCACCAGGCTCAGGGTTCCGTGGAAGCAGGCGGCGAACCCGGCGGCGAACAACTGCTCAGGGTTGGTACCGTGGCCGTCCCCTCCGAGTTCCGCGGGCATGCGCAGGTCGAGGTCCAGGACCCCGTCGGACGACTGTGCTCTCCCGGATGCCCGCCCGTGCGCGGCCACACCGCCACTGACGGTCACGGTCGTCGTGTAGATGGCGGAGAAGGACTCCCCGTCGAAATCCTTCTCGGTGGAGAGATTGGGCAACGGGATCTGCTCGGTCACAGCATGACTCCGGCGTCGTCGCGGTACGTGCGCCGGCTGGCACCCGACAGCACGTACACAAAGGAGGAGGAAGGGACAGTGCCCGCCGGTGGAGGCATCTTCCCTCGGTGGGCAAGGCCGTACACCCATCGGCAGGCAGGCGGCACTGTGCCGCTCACGACAACGTCACCTTGTTCCGTCCTTCGGTCTGCAGAATCCGGGGTTCCGGGCAACTGGTAGACCGACGAGTCATCGCTCCTGTGACACGTATCCGGTGACGCTTCAGCCGTCCAGGGACGCCACATAGGGCGACAGCTTGGCCGGACTCATCACCCACATGATCCGGTCGATCCCCTCCGTGGACACATCGAGGCACAGCAGGGCGACAGCGTTCCCGCCGGACGAGACGAGAACGGCCGGCCGTCCGTTGGCCTCGACCCACCGCAGGTCCGACTGGGGCCAGAAACGTGGCGCGAACGCCGCCAGGTACTTGGAGACGTGGAGACGTCCGACGACCGGGATCTTGGATGCGCCGCGCACCCCTCCGCCGTCGGAGTAGCTGACGACGTCCGCGGTGAGCACCTCTTCGAGCACCGTCAGATTGCCCGTCTGCGCGGCGCTGAGGAACACCTCCAGAAGGCGCCGGTGTTCGGCCGGACTGGTGCGCTCACGGCGCTCGGCGGCCAGGTGCTTGCGCGCCCGGCTCACCAACTGGCGGGTGTTGGCCTCACTCGTTTCCAGGATGTCCGCGACCTGCCTGTACGGGTAGTCGAAGGCCTCCCGGAGGACGTACGCGGCCCGCTCCACCGGGTTCAGCTTTTCCAGGAGCAGGAGCACCGCCAGCTCGACCGCCTCGGCCCGCTCCGCCCCCACCTGCGGGTCCGCACTGGTGTTGACCGGCTCGGGAAGCCACGGACCGACGTACGACTCCCGCCGTACCCGTGCGGACTGGGCGACGTTGATGGCCAGACGTGTGGTGACCGTGGTCAGGAATGCCGCCGGTTCGAGAACGTCCGCACGGTCCGTGTTCTGCCACCGCAGCCACGAGTCCTGAACGATGTCCTCGGCCTCCACAGCGCTGCCGAGCACCCGGTACGCGATACCGAAGAGCTGCGGACGTACCGCGAGGAAGTCCCTCGTTGCCTGGTCAAGGGAGTTGGCGTCGGCACCAGCGTGCATGGTCGTTCCTTCCGGCCTCGTCGCCTTCATGCTACAAGCCGTCTGAGCAGGGTGCGTCCGCGACCGGGTAGAGATCGGCCGCCGGGTCCCACGGTGGGAATACATGTGCACACTCGTTGTCCACGCGCCGCCTGCTGGGGCGTCACCGGCCACAGACGACCGGGAGCGATCCCAGGGGCACCCTGTGTCCGCAGCTCAGCCTGTGGCGGTCTGGTGCAGGGGGTACCCCCGTGCCGTTCAGGCCACGGGGGAGCATCCTACGGCGCATGGTCGGCGTTGTGGATGGCCCGGCCGTACGTGGACGACTCCGACAACGCGGCGAGGTGCCGTGCCAGGCATCGCGGGCCAGCGAAGGTCGGCTGGACAGGGCCCAGGACAGGGCTCATGCCGCTGTTGTGGTGCTGACCCGCCCAGCATCCGCGTGGCCGGGGCGGCCAGGCAGGGCGGCCATGGTCACCTGTGTCACAGAACCACAAGGCGCTCGGTCAACACTGTCAAACGGTCACGGGATCGCGACCGGGCCTCTGGCGGACAGTGTGCCCGCCCCATGACATGGTGGACCTACGGAAGGTGCGACACAGTGACGGACAAGGATTCAGCGCACGTGCACGGAGCCGATCAGCACGATGCGTCGGAGAGCTGGATGACGGCGGTGAAGGTGCTGCAGGACGCCTCGCCGATCACCATCCCCGAGGGCGCCTCGGCGATGACCATTCACGTCGAGTGGGAGCCCGGCGACCCGGGCACTCCTCCGCACCGCCACTCGGGGCCGGCGTTCGGATACGTCATCGAGGGCGCCGTCCGTTTCGAGCTCGAAGGCGAGCCCGAGCGTGTGGTCGAGGTCGGCGGCACGTTCTGGGAGCCGGGCGGTGACGTGATCCACTACCAGGACGGCAACGCGCTGACGGACGCACGGACCCGGTTCGTGGTGACCATGATGTGTGCGCCGGGCAAGCCCATGCTCGAACTGGTCGACAAGGCGGACCTGGAGAAGCGGGCCCACCTGCGCGCCCCCCGGCCGACCGACTGATCTGCCGCCTGCACGAACACGCCGGTTCCGAACGGAGCCCGTTCGCTCCGTGGGAGGACGCGACAAGGCATGAGTGTCCCTGACGTCCTGTACGTCATGCTGACGGCGCTGTTCGCGGCCGCGGCCCTGCGCGGGCTGCGGCACGGCGTCCTGTCACCACGTTCCGGATGGCGCAGCCGTATCGACCATCTCCTGCACGCCGTCATGGCTCTGGCCATGGCGGCGATGCCTTGGGGCTGGGGGCTGCCGGAGACGGCGCAGACCACGTTCTTTGCGGCCGCCGCACTGTGGTTCCCACTGACCGCTGTCCGCCGCCGCCACGAGTCCAGGCTGGCCGCGACCGCCGGGAGGCTGCCCTACGCGGTCGGCATGGCCGCGATGGCCTGGATGGTCCGGATGCCCCACGCCACGGCGGGCCCTTCGACCCAGACCCAGGCCGGAGGGCTCCCGGCGGCGCACCAGGCCCCGCATCTCGCCCGGTCCGTGGGGGAGTCGAGGGCCGGGGACGTGGTCACCGCGGCGCTGGCGCTGTGCCTGCTCGCGTGCGCGCTCCGGTCGCTGACGCGTGACATGCCCATCCTGCGATCGACCACGGAGACCGTGGACACCGCGGATACCGTGGACCTCTCGACTCCCAGTGAGTCCTACCGGCACTTCTGGGACGGATTCATGGCTCTGGGAACGGTGGTCATGCTGCTCATGCCCCACTGACCGCCGCGGCCACCGGGATCGCGCAGGCGCCGGGTGGGGAACACCTCACAGACACACCGTGCGATCCATCGCAGAACATTGCCACCTGGCAACTGTGTACAGCGCCGTGCGCCGGGAGACCTCGGCCTCCCCATCTGTCACAGCGCGCCGATGACGGCCTTGCTGCGCATCAGAAAATCCGACAGGTAGCTGTCGTGGGGCACACCCGGCGCCATCCAGTAGGTCGGGTGATCACCGATGTACAGATTGGCGATGCTGGGCTCCGCCAGCAGCGCGTCCAGCAGCTCCCCGTTGCGTGTCAGCGCCGACAGGACGAGTGTGTCACGCAACGGAGCGATGCCGTCCGCCCGACTCCAGGGCGCCACCCACACACAGGGGAAGGGGAGTTCGGCCCGCAGTTGCCCGGCGTCGGCACTGTCGACCTGATGGACGGCAGGTCGCAGCACGGCACTGCCGTCACCGAGATCGTCGACGATCCCGTCCCCGCCGAGCCAGGCCCGCGTCCCGGCCGACACCGCCCCCAGATGAGCGCTGAGAGCGACCGCCCGGTCCAACGGGCACACCGGCAGCACCGCCCGCTCATCCTGCGGAGGCAGGCTGGGCAGGACGGACAGACGCGCTGCGACAGCCTCGGCGACGGGCGCCGGATCCCCCTCGACGAGGACCGCTGTGGTGTTGACGCACGCCGTACCTCCCTCGTCACCGATGGAGCCCACGATCGTGTCGAGGTGATCACGCCAGTCGGTGTCCGCGGTGATCAGAATCTTCGTGCGTCCCGGTCCTTGTGGAAGGACCCGTGGGTCGTGCGCGTACCGGGCGACCACATCGTCGCCTCCGTACACCACGGCCCGGTCGGCGCCGCGCACCACCGTGTCAGCGGCCCGGTGGTCGGTGGGCAGCAGCACCAACTGGTCCTCGCCTACGCCGGCCCGGCGCAGCGCTCCGACGAGCCGGTACGGGGTGAACGGCTCACGCCTCGACGGCCGGACGGCTACGCGGTAGCCCAACGCCAGCGCCTCCAGCCACAGTCGGTGCACGCCGGGATGGTTGCCGGAGGCGTTGACGGCGAACACCTCGCCGCACCGCGCCCAGACGCCATGTCCGCCGCGTACGGCCACGTCCCGCAGGTCGGAGACCGAGCCCTGCGGCCTGCCCCGCTCGGCGGAGGCGCGGGCAAGAGCAACGAACCGTGCCGTTCCCTGCGTGGCGGCGCGCACGACCGTCAAGGGAGTGCCCGAGGCCCGGCTCACCAGGTGCTCGTACTCCCGCACGCCCAGGCCGCCGATGGTGCCGGAGGCGAAGGCGTCGCCCGCCGCCGCCAGCAGGGCGTCGAGGCCGGCCGTCGGCACCGGGTCGGCCTTCCGAAGGGCGGCCATCGCCCGCGCGACGTACACCGGTGGCACAAGACTCAGCCGCGCCACCTCGGCGCCGGACACGTCCGGCACCACGCCTGGAACCCGCGTCCGGTACGCTCCCCGGGGACCCAGCGCATCCAGGTACACCGGACCGGCTGCCTGCGTGGCCGCCATCAGTAGACGCCCTCGATCACCTTTTCGCCCTGGACGGTGGGCACCGGTGCGACATCCGCGACGGCATCACCGGCGTGACCATCGGCCGGTGGGACGCGCTGTGCGGTGTCACGTTCCGCGTTGTGTGGTATCAGCATGGACTTGCTGACGTGGCTGACCACGACCTGGCCCCGCTCCCCGACCTCCACGGGCTCTCCGGTGTGGGGATCGACGACCGACAGGAAGACGTACGGGGAGACCGGGTCGAACACGCACGGCTCCGACGCGGTCAGTCCGACGCGTTCCATGAGCGCGGTGAGCATCATCGTGTTGCCGTACATGCCGATGACCGGTACGTCGGGGAAGACATCGGTGCTCAGCAGATGGCGTGTGTCGGGATCCATGTGCGTACCACCCCAGATGATCGCCTTGACCTTGCCGTTGATCGTGTCGAGGAGGTCGTCCTCACGCGCGAAGCGTTCCAGGAGCGCGGTGGTGGCGGCGAGGACGCCGATGTCCTGACCGAGCAGGATGCGCCGACACTGCTCGACCAGATGGTCGGTGTAGGCCTCGACCTCGTCGGCCTTGCCCGCGGCGATCAGCTTCTTCACCCACCGGGGGTCCATGTCGATGCTCAGACCGGGGCCGCCGAGCGAGGCCGCCGCACGTTGCAGCACATCTCCCACGAGGTGCGGACCGGTGGGGGCGACGGTCAGCCACTGGGCGCCGAGGGGCAGTTCGTGGGCCCGGAGGCGACGGTCCACCTGTTCCGTGCTGTGCCGCATCCAGTCGTCGAGCTGCACGACACGCTTGGGTGCGCCGGTCGTTCCGCCGCTGTCGAAGACGTTCAACAGCCTGGGCCGGGAGCCGTAGCCCTGAGGGATCAGATCGGCCACCGGCACGTCCCGTAGTTCGTCCGTCATGTCGGGGAAAAGCACCAGGTCCGCCACACCCCTGACGTCCTGCCGGGGATCGAAGTCGAGCTGCTCGGCCCGGTTGAGCCAGTACCGGGACCCGGTCGCTGGATCGAAGTGCCACTGCATCGCCGCTCTGACGAACTCATCCGGATCCACGCCGTCCGACGGGCCGGCATCCAAAACGGTCGAAGGCTCGTACGGCATGGGGGATGTCCCTTCTCGAAGCCGCGGGGGCCGGTGTCGGCGTGCCGGACAGAGGCCGGGCACGCGGGGGGTGTCGAACGGCCCGGTACATGAACTACGGCCGGGCCGGCACTTTGCCGGTGACAGCGACCCGGATCACTCCACGAAGTAGGAGTCATGCTTGTCGAAGAACTTGGCGCGTTCCTCGTCCGTGGCATCCGCCAGTTGCGACACCTGCTCGAAGTACTCCTCACGCGGCGCGCCCGGCGTGAACAGCAGCAGCATCTCGGCCGGGGCGTCGGAGTCGTTGCGGAAGGCGTGCAGACCACCCTGCGGCACGTGCAGGAAGTCACCCTTGCGCGCATCGATCCACTGCGCGCCGTCGAAGAGGCGAACGGTCCCGTCGAGGATGTAGAAGGACTCCGAGATGGTTTTGTGGAAATGTGTCTTGGGGCCGCCCGCCTTCGCCCTCATCTCGACTCGGTAGAGTCCGAACTCGCCCCGGGTGGTGGTCGTGGTCGCCAGGTAGTGGATGGCGTCCCTGCCGGCTTCGCCGAGGTTGGGCGGGGTGCTCTCCGGACGGAAATCAGCGCTGACCTCACCGCTGTCTCCCCAGTACACCTGATTCGGATACGACATGTTCACCATTCCTTGTCTCTTGTGCTTCCTCGAAGAAAAGACCGAGGAGCGCGGACGCGTGTGACATCCGGGCCGGCCGGGAGGCGCCGGATCGGGGCCCTTCCCGGTTTGGTTATTGGCTGAACAATGCGAACGCTACAGCCGGTTCTCCGCCGAACCGCGCGCTGTGCCCATGGGGGCTCGCGTCAGGAAACGGTGTACGTACGTCTCGGCGTCCCCGTCGGTCAACGCCTCGATGTACGCGCGATGCCGCAGCGGCGACCGCACCGCCTGCTCGAAGCCCCGGTCCGCATGTACCGCGTGTGTGGGCTGGGGCGAGTTGACGACAGCCATCCACGCCCACCCACGCCGAGCCCTCTCCGCCCGCTTCCGGTCCGGTGCCGGGCGGTTCAGGCGGCCGTGCTTCCGGTGGGTTCAGGAGAGTTCGAGCCCTCCGTCGATCGTGAGGATTTGTCCGGTGACGTGCGCGCCCTGTGGGTCGGCGATGCGCAGGATCCAGTCCGCGACGTCCTTGGGGTCGCCGAGTCGGCCTGTGGGGATGCGCTCGCGCTCATTGGCGCGGATCTGGGTGATGGTGTCGTCGGGCAGGCCTGCCGCGGTCAGGACGTCGGTCTCGGTGGGGCCGGGCGCGATGGCGTTCACCCGTACTCCTTCGGGGGCGAGTTCGAGTGCCCAGCTGCGGGTCAGCTGTTCCAGGGCGCTCTTGGTGGCGGCGTAGTGCGCTCCACCGGCCAGGGGGCGGTGGCCGTAGGTGCTCGACACGTTGACGATGGAACCGGAGGAGTCCCGCAGGTGCGGCAGAGCCGCGTGAGCGAGCAAGCTCGGTGCCGTCACGTTGAGTTCGAACAGGTTGGTGATCACGGCGCGGTCCGTCTCTGCCAGGGGCATCAAGGCGGTGACGCCGGCGTTGTTCACCAGCAGGTCGAGCCGGCCCCACCGCTCCACAGCGGTGGAGACGATCCTGTCGGCGGCGTCCTCCTCGCAGATGTCGGACGACAGGACCGCGATCTTGGCGTGTGCGCGAGCGGTCTCCTCCAGAGCCTCCTGCCGCCGCCCCACGGCGAGGACGCTCGCCCCCGACGTCGCCAGGGCGATTGCGGTGGCCCGGCCGATGCCCGATCCCGCGCCCGTGACGATGGCGACGCGGTCCGAGAAGTGCAGGGTTGTAGAGCTGGGCATGACGTTCCTTTCGTTGTTGTTCGATGTTCGTTCTTCAACGAACATCGAACAACGTAACAGACGTCTGCGCGGCTCCATGAAAGTAAAACGTGTGCCATGGTGTGTGAGGGACTTGGTAAGGTGTGTTAGCCGCTACGCCTGACACGCGGGCGAGCGGGCAGGTCGCGCGACGACGGAGTCCGCGGTCGCGCTGTCACGGCTTGTGCCGCGCATGACGCCGGCGGTGCGGCGGGCGGGCTTGATGCCCGAGAAATCCCTCCGGCGTCGGAGGGAGGGCGTGACCGGCCGGGCCGGAAGTCCGTCTCCCCGCCGCCGGCCGGGGAGGGGTGACGCGGAGACGGACGGCACGTGTCCGGCTGTGCCGGAAGGCTCAGCCGAACTGGCCGGGCTGATAGTCCCCGGCGGGCTGCTGGTTGATCACGTTGATGCGGTTGTAGGCATTGATGACGGCGATGAGCGAGATCAGTGCGGCCAACTGGTCCTCGTCGAAGTGCTTGGCGGCGTTCGCCCAGGCCTCGTCGGTGACCCCGCCGGCGGCGTCGGCGAGCCGGGTGCCCTGCTCCGCCAGCTCCAGTGCGGCGCGTTCGGCGTCGGTGAAGGCCGTGGCCTCCCGCCAGGCCGCCACCAGGTTGAGGCGCTGCTGGGTCTCTCCCGCGTGGGCGGCGTCCTTGGTGTGCATGTCGGTGCAGAAGCCGCAGCCGTTGATCTGGCTCGCGCGGATCTTCACCAGTTCCTGTGTCGTGTGCGGCAGCGTTGAGTCCGAAACCACCTTGTTAGCCGAATTGATGTGCTTCAGAACCTTGGCACCAAACGCATTGCCGAAATAGTTGAGACGCGCGTCCATGGTGTGCTCTCCTCGCCGTAGTGCGGATACACACTACTGACCGGGATGACCCGGTGAACTGTGACAGGGCAGGTGCCGTGACGTGCATCACATCGAATGGATGGCCATCCGTCCGTGAGAGTGCAAGTTCGTGAGTTACCGAACAAGCGGTAATATCATCCCCATGCCGGATCACTCATCACTGCACGCGGAGAGCGAGATCACGCTGCCGCGTCTGCTGGGAGCGCTGAGCGACCCGACACGGCTCGGCATCGTCCGAGTGCTGTCCGACGGCGCCGAACTCGGCTGGGGCCAGTTCCGTGCCCCTGTCGCCAAGTCCACTCTGAGCCATCACCTCAAGGTGCTGCGAGAGGCGGGCGTCACGCAGACCCGCCAAGAGGGCACTCGCTGCTTCGTGGCCCTGCGTCGCGCCGGCTTGGAGGCCCGTTTCCCCGGCCTGCTGCCGGCACTGCTGTCGGCGGCCGTCGCCGACGGCGTCGGCGGGCACGTGACGGCGAGCACCGAGGAGGACTGACCGGGCCCGCCCCCGGCCCGTGCCCAGGAACGCATCGGCGGTGCCACCCGCACTTCGACGTGACAACGAACAAGTTGGGCTTACTTCGGCACGAGTTCCTGATGGTGGATCACCGCTTGGGCACCAGCGTCCGCGCAGGGCGCGGCACGATCCGTCTGACGCTGGACCATGGACCGGCCGGCCGCGACAGAACCAGGCGTGCACCGTGCGCGAGGTGTGACCAGCATGTGACATCGTCAGAACACAGTGTGTCAGAATGCCATTTCAGGCGGTACCGTTCAGGCGGTACCGTCTAGGGGACGCCCCGCACACGGTTGCACGAGTCCGTGGTGCACGTGCTGGAACGGACCGGGCGCTGAACGCCGGGAGCGGGTACGCCACTCATGTGCGGTTCCGCTCGGCTGACTCAATCGGGAGATCCGCCGTCCCCGGCCTCCGGCGCGCGACCTCTGACGACAAAGGACCTCGATTCATGCCTGCGATCCTGATTCACGGTGTTCCCGACACCCACCATGTGTGGGACGGCGTCCGTCGGCATCTGACCCGGACCGACGTGGAAGCCTGGGACCTGCCCGGGTTCGGCGTGCCGCGGCCGGACGGCTTCGGCTCCACCAAGGAGGAATACGTCCACTGGCTCATCGAGCGGCTGGAGCGGGTCGGTGAACCCGTGGACCTGGTCGGCCACGACTGGGGCTGCATCCTCACCGCTCGCGTCGCCTCCCTGCGGCCCGATCTGGTCCGCACCTGGGCCGGTGGCAACGGGCCGGTCAGCGCCGCGTATGTGTGGCATCCGCTCGCGAAGATCTGGCAGGACCCGATCGAGGGCGACCGCTTCATGAGTGAACTGGAACCGGAATCGTTCACCGATGATGTGGTGGCGGGTTTCGATGTCCCCGTTGACCTGGCCAGGGAGATGGTCAGCGGCGTGGACGAGCCCATGAAGGACAGCATCCTCAGGCTCTACCGCTCCGCCCTGACCATGGGGGCGGAGTGGGAGCCGGCGCTGTCGCAGGTGTCCGCGCCGTGTCTGGTGTTCTGGGGCGTGCTCGATCCCGCCTGCCAGATCGAGTTCGGTGAGAAGCTCGCAGCCTCACTGCGTGCTCCGGAGGTCGTGAGGCTCGACTGCAACCATTGGCCAGTACTGCAGAGGCCCGCCGAGGTCGCCACGGCCATCGAAACACACTGGAGCAGGCACGCGGGTGCAGTCAGGTGAGAGGCGAGGCAATGAGTGATTCGCTCTCGTGTCCGACGGGCGCGTGTGACACGTCGGCCCGGTGAGATCGTAGGCGGACAGCCCCCGTTGGCGCAGCTGCCAGGAGAGACAACGGCAGGTGCCGCCATACCGGTGGGCTGTGGCACCTCGACGGATGGTTCCGGTCGCCGCTCCGCGGACAACCGGCTGACCGGACGTTGGGTAACCCTCCTTATGCGGAGGGGTCCGTGACCACCGACGTTCTGTGCTGACCAGCGGATACGCAGCCATCAGGTCTGAAGAGACTGGCCGAGGACGGACAGGAGTTGGAGGCTGGTGTGGCTCTCGGTGCCCGGTACCGCGGTGTAGACCAGGAGCCGCTGGGACTGGTCCGGGTCGACGAGCGTCTGGCAGTCCAGTTCCAGCGTCCCCACCTGCGGGTGCCGGAAGCGTTTGGAGGCGCAGTAGGGCCCCAGCACCGGGCGCTCACGCCACAGCCCGGCGAACTCGGGGCTTTCCTCAAGCAGCGCGTCGACGAGTTCGGCGGCACGCGAGTCGCCGCCGTCGTGGGTGTAGGTGCCGTGGAGGTCCGCCACCATCAGACGGCTCTGCTCGGCGTGGTCGCTCTCGGGGCGGACCAGACGGGAGGCGGGATCCGTGAACCAGCGGTAGTGCGCGCTGCGCGCCGGCCCGGTGCAGGCTGTCTCGTCACCCAGCAGCGCCACCGCCGGGCGCGTCTGCTTCAGCGTCTCGCCCAGGTGGTTCATCACCTGCGCGGGAGTGTCCTCCAGCCGGTCCAGGATGCGCATGATCCCCGGGTTGATGTGGTCGCCGCGCCGCACCCTGCGGGGCAGGGCGTGCCCGGCGAGCTGGAACAGATGGTCCCTCTCCTCCAGCGACAGATGCAGACCGCGGGCGATCGCGGCGAGCATCTGCTCCGATGGGTGGGGCCCTCGTGGCTGCTCGAGCCGGCTGTAGTAATCGACCGACATGTCGCACAGCGCCGCCACCTCCTCGCGGCGCAGCCCGCCGGTACGCCTGCGGCGCCCGCGGAGCAGCCCGACGTCCTCCGGCTGAAGGGCCTCACGGCGCGCCCGCAGAAAGGCCGCCAGGCCTGCTCGGTCCGCCATAGCTGTCCTTTCTCTCGGCTGGTGATGTTCCGCGACAGGATCTGTCGGTCCTGGACGGTTCCCGCGATACTTGATGACGCGCCCTGCTGGGAGGGATGCCGCCGCGTCGGCCGGGGCCGTCGCTCAGGACCGCGATTGCTGGAGCGACGCGGGCCGACCGCTGATTCCCCGGGGGAGTGTGCTGTCCAGCACCATACGTGCACGGGCGGCCGCGGACGAGGGGGACGTCCACGGCCGCCCTGGGCCCGGAAAGCCCGGACGGGGTTCCGGGCCGCTTTCCGGGGTCCGGCGGCGTGGTGGGTCAGCGGGTGATCGCCTTGGTCTCCAGGAACTCCTCGATGCCGGCGCGGCCCATCTCCCGTCCGTTGCCGGACTGCTTGTAACCACCGAACGGGGCCTGGAAGTTGTGATTGCCACCGTTGACGTCGACCTGGCCGACGCGCAGGCGCCGGGCGATCGCCATGGCGTGTTCCTCGTCACCGGTGATGGCACCGCTGAGGCCGTAGACGGTGCCGTTGGCGATCCCCACGGCGTGGTCGTCGTCGGTGTAGGGGATCACGACCAGGACGGGGCCGAAGATCTCCTCCTGGGCGATGACGGATCCGGGGTCGACGTCCGAGAAGATCGTGGGCTTGACGTAGGCGCCGGTCTCGAAGCCCTCCGGCCTGCCCGGGCCGCCGACCACGAGCGTGGCGCCGTCGGCGATACCGCGCCGAATGTAGCTGTCCACACGCTGGCGCTGAGCCTCCGAGGCGACCGGACCGATCCGCGTGGTCTCGTCGGCGGGGTCGCCGACCGTGTACTCCGCGGCGGCGGCGCGCAGCTTCTCGATCACGGTCTTCTGAAGGTCCTCAGGCACGAGCATGCGGACGTAGGCGCCGCAGGCCTGACCGCCGTTGGCCCAGGCGTAGGCCAGTCCGCGCTGGACGGCGAAGTCGAGGTCGGCCTCGGGCAGGACGATGTGGGCCGCCTTGCCACCCAGCTCGAGCGCGACCCGCTTGACCGTGTCGGAGGCGGCGACGGAGACGCTCTTGCCGGCGCGGGTGGACCCGGTGAAGGAGATCATGTCGATCTTCGGGTGCCGGGAAATGGCCTCGCCGACGACCGGGCCGCTGCCCTGCACGACGTTGAACACACCGTTCGGCAGACCGGCCTCGGTGGCTATCTCGGCGAACATCCGGGCGCTCAGGGGAGAGATCTCCGACGGCTTGAGCACCACGGAATTGCCCGCCAGCATCGCCGGGACGACCTTGGTCACCAGCTGCTGGAGCGGGAAGTTCCACGGGGTGATGGCGCCCACTACGCCGATCGGCTCATGGATGACGAGCGAGTTCTCGATCACCTCCGTCCACTCGTACTTCTCGGCCGCGGTGATCGCGGCGAGTGTGGACGCCACGGGGAATCCGGCCTGCGCCTGCCGCGAGAAGCCGATCGGGGCGCCCATCTCCAGCGTGATGGTGGCCGCGAGCTCCTCGGAGTGCTTCTGCATCCCCTCGGCCAGGCGCCGCATGACGGCGATGCGCTCCTCGGGCGACGTCGACGACCAACCAGGAAAGGCGGCGAGCGCGGCGTCCACCGCGTTGTCCACGTCCTCGACCGTGCCCTCGTGCACGGAAGCGATCACGGACTCGTCGGCCGGGTTCACGACGTCGATCAGCGGCCCGGAACCCGCGACGGCGCGGCCATCGATCCAGTGGGACGGAGTGGGAAAGGGAACCTCATGATGTGCGTTCATGTCGTCAAGGGAACATCAGCCGGCGCATGGCATCCATGTTCCGCCATGCCCATGATCTGGCTCACTCCGCCGCCCTGCATCGCCGGTCCGTGCGCAGTGCCGCACCGACAACGCATAGAGCCTCCACTGATCCCGGATCGGTTCACCCCCACTTCGTGTTCGGTCCGATGCGCGGGAGCGATCAGCCCCTACCGGCTTGGCCCACGAGGCCGTTGTGAAGGATCAAGTGCGACCTGATCTCCGCCGCAAGCCAGGCATCGCACTGGTGCTCGCCCGACAGACGGCCTGCTGATCAGCCACCAGCCACCGGAGATACGAACCCAGTCGCGTACGAGTCCATCGTGCACCGCCGCGTATGGACTTATGTGCTCAGCCGTTTGTCGCGCAGATAGGTGCAGTTGGGGTCCCCGGTAGCAGGACAGGCACAGGTCCGGGCGATCATGGAGTCGCGAGGCTCTGTGATCACCCGGGAGACCTGTGCCTTTTGGTCCGCCGGCGTCGGTCAGTAGCCGATTGTGAAGCGGCGTTGGACGAAGCGCGGCAGCTCCGCCTCGTCGACGAGGGCGACGGCGGCGTCCTCTATGGAGATCCGGCTGCGCCCGTCCGCGTCGAGGACCGGCTGGTCGCCGCCGATCCTGAACCGGCCCGTACGCTCACCTGGCGCGATGTCCTCCGCAGGGCTGAAGTAGGTCCACAGCCGGTTGGATGTGCGCAGCACGTTCAGGGCGTCCCGGTGGCCGCGCACCGCGGCGGCGTACTCCTTCGGCAGGCCGATCGCATCCAGGGCCTCGTGCAGGAGTTCGTCGGAGTCTGCCCGTACGACTCCGGGTTGGATCTCCAGGCTGCCGGCGCCGCCGATGACGATGAGCCGGGTCCGTGGGTGGCTCTCCAGCGCCTTGAGGAGTGCTCGCGCGGCGGTGACGTACACCGTGGGATCGGCGATCGAGCGGGCCACAGTGTCGGCGATGTCTTTGGCGGCGTTGCCGGGCTGGAATCCGCTGATCAGCACGTCCAGGCCGGGTATGCCGGCGGCGACACTGTCGACGTCGAGAACGTCGACGCTCTTCCAGACAATGTTCTTCCTGTCCTCCTCTATCCGCGTGGCGTCACGGCTGAAGGCCGTGACGTGGTGCCCCCGTTCGAGAGCTTCGGTGACTACGCGACTGCCGATACCGCCCGTGGCCCCGATGACTCCAATGTGCATGGCTCCCCTTGGTAGCTGCTCATATTGCCGTCTCTTCACGGCGCGCAATAACTATACGCCGTGCAGTTTCAATACGGACGAAAATATAGTGACGCTGTACAGTGAGCGGTCATGGGAAGCGAGGGAACTATCAAGGGCCGCCGTGAGCGACTGCGGGCGGAGACAACCGCCGAAATCAAGAAGGTCGCGCTGGAGCTGATGGCCTCGGGCGGGCCCGACGCGATCACGCTGCGAGCCATCGCGCGCGAGATGGGCATGACGGCCAACGCCATCTACGGCTACTTCGCCACCCGCGACGACCTGGTCACCACGCTGATCAACAACGTCTACACCTCACTGGCCGACACTGTGGACGCCGCCTGGGACGCCGCCCCCGTCCAGGACCCGGCCGCCCGGATCGAGGCATGGGCCCACGCCTTCAGGAACTGGGCACTGGCCAACCCGGAGGGCTTCCGCCTCATCTACGGCGACCCTGTCCCCGGCTACCGGTCCCCTGAGGGCGGCGCCGCCCCGGAAGCCGCCCACCGTGTCTGCACCGGCATCACCGCACTCGCGGCCGTGGCCTGGAGCCACGCTGAATCCCGTTACAGGGACAGCGACTTCGTGTGGTCTGACTTCGACCCCGGTCTGCTGGACAAGGTCCGTCCGGCCTTCCCCGACCTGCCTCCGGCCGCCGTGGCCCTTGCCCTGCGTATCTGGAGCCACTTGCACGGCCTGGTGTCCTTGGAGATCTACGGCCACCTGCAGACCCAGGCCCTCAGCCCGGAAAAGCTCTTCCGTGAAGAACTGACCCAGCTCATCCGCTCCTTGGGCATCACACCGCAGAGCTGATGGCCCGAGCGAGGGGCTACCTGGAGGGCCGCTGACTGACCCGCGCAGGCAAATCAACCATCGCCGGTGCATCGATCGGCTTGCCTGTCCTGGTCAGAGCCCATGCCCGGATCCTGACGATGGACCCGTTGATCGGGGCGATGGCCGGCGCGGATGTGCCCCCTCCGGCCACACTTGTGTCCCGGCCGGAGCGGGTCCGGGCGCTGGTCGTGGCCGGTCGGCCCGTGGTGTGAGCCGGTACCGACGCCCCGGGCCGGGCCACCGCCCCCGAGGCGGGCATGCCGGCCGCCGCGGACCTGACCGGCAGCCCGCGGGTCGGCGGCTGGATCGGATACAGGACCAACACCCTGATAGCGACAGTGCGAGCTCGGTGAAAGCCATAGAGGCACCTCGAGGTCGGCGCGACGACGGGCCAGATCCTGGGTGTGTCACACCTGGGGAAACGGCGACCTGGTTGCCGAAGGGGGCGCGGCCGAGGCTGGTGTTCGAGCAGCCTCGGCCGCCTGCGACAGCTCACCACCTCCCTCCGGCCCGAGGACATGTACATCGGCACCAGGCTGGCCGCCCTGACCGCGATCGACAGCGGTATCACGACGATGCTCGACTTCTCCCACAACTCCCGTACCCGCGAGCACTCCAATGCCGCGATCGAGGCCCTGGTCAGCACCGGCATCCGTGGTGTGCACGCCTCGATGGGGCCGCACTTCGGCGACTGGGACCGGCAGTGGCCCGGCGATCTGACCCGAATCAAGGAGCAGTACTCGCTCACCGCGGGCAAGAAGGCCGACCTGCTGGTCATCCGGGCCGAGGATCTCAACAACATGCCGCTCAACGACCCGATCGGCACCGTCGTGCTGGGCTCCGACGCCCGCAACATCAGCGCGGTATTCATCAATGGCGAGCCCCGAAAGTGGAACGGCCAGGTCCTGGACGTCGACCTGGCCGCCCTGCGCAGTGAGGTGCACGCCTCGCGCAGGTACGTGCTGAACACCCCGGCAGCCTGAGCCACTCCGCTGCCTGGGCAGCCCCTTCACCGTCCCCCCGGCTGTCCCTTGGCGCCCCTGGGCTGCTCAGACGCGTTCATCGGGAGCCCTGGGATCACAGGGCTCCCGCGCGGGCGGCTGTGTCTGGCGTCAACGAGCGAACTTCTCGATGGCGGCCGGGGTGACCGGGGTAAAGAAGTTGACGAGGTTGCCGTCGGGGTCGCGGAAGAGCAGCGACCGGTTGCCCCAGGGCATCGTGGTGGGCTCGTTGACGAAGTCGGTGACAAAGCCGGTCAGGTTCCCGTGCAGGCGGTCCACGTCGTCGACGAGGAATTCGATGATCACGCTGTGGTTGTCCGCCGGGCGGGCGGAACCCGGAGCGAACAGTGGGACGGTCCGGGTGCCGGCGATCGCGAGGGTGGCGTTGGGGGTATTGAGTTCGGCGAAGTCCTCGGTGGCCCAGGTCGCCGGCACCCCTGTGGCCTTCTCGTAGAACTCGACGAGGCGCGCGACGTCGCTGGTGATGATGCGGATCGAGACGAAGTCCATGGTGTTCTCCCAGGTTGATGGAGCCGTACCTCCGCAGGCTAGGTCAAATAGTGGACAGAATCTGTCCCGTATTCGAGTAGACTCTGAAATATGTCTCGACCTACCGGGCGCGTGCTGACTCTCTTGGAACTGCTGCAGTCGGGCGGCATCCGGACGGTGGCTGAACTCGCCGACCAGCTCGGCGTCGACGGGCGGACCGTGCGGCGGTATGTGGACCAGCTGATCGACCTCGACGTGCCGGTGGAGGCGGTGCGGGGCCGCTACGGCGGATACCGGCTCGCCTCCGGATACCGCTTGCCTCCGCTCATGCTCAGCGACGACGAGGCGCTCGCTGTGCTGCTCGGCCTGGTCGCAGGCCGCCGAGGAGGGCTGATGACGACGGCGGATACGGCGAGCGAGACGGCTGCGGCCAAGATTCGCAGGGTGCTGCCCGAGCGCTTGGCCCGCAGGCTCGACACGGTCCTGGAATCCCTCGCATTCACAGCTCCGCCCGGCCAGTTCGCAAACCCGGACGCTGAGGTACTGCTCACCGTCGCCGATGCGGTACGCCACCGACGACCGGTCTCGATCAGATACACCGACCGCGACGGCCGACGCAGCGAACGCCCGCTGCACGCGTACGGGATCGTCGCCCATTCGGGCCGGTGGTACGTCACGGGCATGGACCCCGAGATCGGCGAGGACCGGACCTTCCGGCTCGATCGCATCGCGGGCGCGAGGACCCTCCCCGGCTCATTCGAGGCGCCCGCCGGACTTGATCCGGCACAGCGTATGTTGTCAGGGTTCGCCACGGCTGAGTACCGGTATGAGGTGACCTTGCGGATCCACGGAACGGCCGATCAGATCCGCGCCCGCCTTCCGGCCGGCGTTGCGAGCCTGGAGGAGCCTGCGCCCGCGGCAGGCGCGGATCCGGCGACCGAGCGTTGGCTGCGAGTCGAGCTGCGGGCGGAAAACCTCGACTGGTTGCCGCCGGTACTCGCCTCACTTGACCGGCCGTTCGTCATCGAGCGCCCCGATGAACTGCGCAACCTCGTCACCGCTCTCGCCGACCGCCTCGCGTCCTCCGCCCGTCAAACCTGACAGCAGGGACCCAATGTCGGGGCAGCGGGGGCAGCGGCGAAACAGATCCCGTTCAGGGTCGAGTAGCCGCTGTCCTGCCCCAGACTCATGCGCGGTACGGAACCCTACCGGGAAACCTGAGCACCACCCGGTGGCGAGGTCGATTGTGGGGGCGATGAACACCCCTGATCACGGTAGAGGCCGGGCCGCCGCCCGTGCGAGAGGTGAACGGCCAACTCTGCGGAAAAGTAGGGGGTTGAGACTGCTAGAGGGTCGTTGATCGGGTAAGCGGTGTTCCCCGTCGTGGAGCGCTGGTGATGCACCAGTCATCACTCGTTGTAATTCCCGGTCCCGGCGCCGGCTGGTGATCATGCGGGCATAGCGTGGGGGTGCTGCCAGCGGCTGAGGATGGGAGAACTGTGTGATTGTCTGGGTGAACGGTGCCTTCGGCAGTGGGAAGACGACTCTGGCCGAGGAGTTGCACCGGCGCTGGCCTGAAGCCTTGATGTACGACCCTGAGCAGGTTGGTTATGTGCTGAGGGAGATCGTGGATGTGCCGACCGGCAACTTCCAGGACCTGCGGCTGTGGCGGCGACAGGTGGTCACCCTTGCTGTGGGCCTGCTGGAGGAGTACGAACGTCCGATCTTGGCCCCGATGACGCTGGTCAACCCGCAGTACGTAAGCGAGATCTTTGGCGCGTTGGATGAAGCGGATGTGGTCGTTCACCACTTCTTCCTCAAGGTCCCTCCCGAGGTCTTGGCACAGCGGATCGACGCTCGCACTGTCGCGCCGCATGATCCTGAGCGTGACGAGGCTGCTCGGCGGTGGTGCAAGGCTCAGATCGCGGAATGTATGGCTGCGGCGGATGCCTTGCCCGTCGACACCGTCTTCTTGGACGGTGAACGGCCACGAGGTGAACTGGCGCACGAAGTACTGACGCGCGTCGGCGTGAGCTTGGGCTCGTAGACGTCTCTGTTGACTCACCGGGTGTGGTCTCCGGGGTGCGTATCGGCTCCAGGGGATCCCGCTTCCGTGGCTATGCGGGTCGCGCTCTTGTTGTGGTAGCCGAGAGCCTGGGCGACCACGGGCGGTGGGGCTTGAAGGACGAGCCGCCGCATGGCCGCTGTCCGGCCGTGCCCGGACGGGATACCGATGGCTTTCACGGGATGACGGAGGCTGCCTGACGCGATCGGCCGACCAGCGCGACGACCAGGGAATAGCCGTACGCCCGTGATTGTGGCTGGTGTGCTGTCCGGTCGCTGCTCCCGCACCCGCGGGGCGGTGGCCTGCGGGGTGCCGGTGCGTGCGCTACGCCGCTCGTCCCACTCCTGGATCACTGTGCAGGCAGCGCCGCCCCGCAGCCGGACACATGCTCCGCGGCGTCTGCTACGGATCGAGACGGGCGCCATCAGCATCCTCGCCGTTGATGGCGCTCCTGAAAATCCCCACTACTCGCTCAGGGATTCCCAGATCTGCTCGCGTAGTTTCCTCACCTTGAGCTGTCCGGCCTGCCGGCGAACCCTCGTGGAAATGCGGTTGCCGACCAACACGCGTCCTGCAACGCTGCCGGTCATGATCGATGCTGAGAGGTCGAGCTGCCTGATCGTGACGGGGATGCCGGGGGCGGGGAAGTCAACGGTGACCAGGCTGGTCGCCGGCCGGCTACCACGCTCCGCCCGGATCGACGGCTACTTCATCAGCACACTGATTGTCAGTGGTCGCGTCTGGGCTCTTGGCGAGCCTGCCGACGAGGCGGCGCGGCAGGTGGAGCTGTGCAACCGCAATCTGTGCACGCTGGCGAACAACATTTCCGACGCCGGCTTCACACCCGTGATCGACTCGGTGATCCCCGACCGCGAGCAGCTGAACTTCTTCGTCTCTCTCCTGCCGGCTCGGCAGGTCTTCTTCGTCGTTCTGGCACCGGGCATCGAGGTGTGCCGGTACCGCAACACCATCCGTGATCCACGGGAGCGTTTCGACTTCGACGGCTACGAAGCCCTGGATGCCGACATGAAGCGTGAGCTCGGCGATGTCGGCTGGTGGTTCGACACCGCGGACCTCACTCCCGAGCAGACCGCCGATCGCATCCTTCACGAAGCTCCCCACCGAGCCCTGATGAGCTGACTGCCGGCTGGACGGTCCGGCCACTCGTTCACACTCAAATCGAGTGGCCGGCCTGAGCGCACGTGGGGATTTTGAGAGATCCTCATCACTGTCTGGGGCAGAAGTACCTCAGACCTCCTGCACGCATCGGACGGCTTCCCGGCCGTCCCTCGTACGGGAGAGCCTCGCGAATGATTACGCCCGCCCTGTGGAGCAGAGCTGGCGCGGGCAGGGCCCGAGCAGGACCTGGGGGTCAGTCAGGCAGCGGGACACGGATGACGGGGTCGAAGGGATGCTTGTTAAAGCCGGTGCGCAGATTGCGGCAGCCCGATTTCGTGCACATGAAGAACGCTTCGACGTTCTTCTGACCGGTGAGGTTCCTGAGCCAGACCTTCTCGGAATCGGTGATGGGGCGGTGCTCTTCGTCCGAGCCACAGGTGTAGCAGTACATCGCGTGAGGTTGCACGACACCTCCTGAAAAGCAGGCGGACAGGTCAACCAAAACCGTATGAAGGCTGGTTGGGCGATGACAGTAGGTAACCGGCCGTCCCCTGGCCGACGGATATGTCGCAACTTCACTGGAAGTGAATGAAGCCGCACGGCCCAGGGGGCACACTGGTGCCGCTCGTGCAGCAGGTCCGGTTCGTGTGAGCAGCAGCCGCGAGGCCGCCGGCGCCCGTGCACTCGCCTCGCCCGTTGTAGGCGAGTACCGGTAGTTGAGGCGCTGGGCGCTGTGGAAAACCCGTGCGGCGAATTTTATTCGAGGTTCCGGTTCCGCGGGGGCCGGCGGCTGAGGCAGACCGGGCGGCGCCATGGAGCGCCGCGGGCGTAGGGACCGATGAGTTCTCGATGGGGAAAGGGTCTACACCGTATGACTACTCAGATACTCGAGACTCCCGAGGTCGATCTCGCCTACGACGTCCATGGCCCGCTGCCGACCAGCGACGGACGTCCACCGCTGGTCATGATCGGCCAGCCCATGGACGCCAGCGGCTTCGTTGCGCTCACGTCGTACTTCCCCGAGCGCACCGTGATCACCTACGACCCGCGCGGCCTCGGCCGCAGCACCCGCAAGGACGGCCGGGTCGACCATGCGCCCACGACCCAGGCTGCCGATGTGCGTGCCGTCATCGAGGCGCTCGGCGTGGGCCCGGTCGAGATGTTCGCGAGCAGCGGCGGTGCGGTGACCGCGCTCGCCCTCGTGGCGGCATACCCCGATGTCGTGACCACCCTGGTGGCGCACGAGCCGCCGCTCATTCCGCTGCTCCCCGATGCCCTGGCTGCTGAGCGCGCCCGGGCCGGTGTCCGGGACGCGTACGAGGGGAAGGGTTGGGGTGCCGGCATGGCGGCCTTCATCGTGATGACGTCGTGGCAGGGTGAGTTCACCGACGACTACTTCGCCCAGCCCGCGCCGGATCCTGCCGCGTTCGGCATGCCGACCGAGGATGACGGCTCCCGTGACGATCCGCTGCTCTCCGACCGGTCCTGGGCGGTCAGCGGCTACCGGCCCGACGCCGACGCGCTGACCGCGGCGCCGACACGGGTCGTGATCGCGGTGGGCGAGGAGTCCGGGGACGCGTTCACCGGACGCACCTCGGTGGCGACAGCCAAGCTGCTCGGCCGGCGGGCGACGGTGTTCCCGAGCCACCACGGCGGCTTCCTCGACGGCGAGTCCGGCTATGCCGGGCAGCCCGAGGCCTTCGCGCGCAAGCTGCGCGAGGTCCTCGACGATGTCAATTGACGCGACGATGCCAATCGAGTCGCGGTGAAACGGCCGCTCCGGACCGGCGGCACCGGAAGTGTGTCCGTCCGGCTTCTGAGGCGAAACTGTCCAGATAAACGGTGAACAACCGGTCCGGCGAGCATGGCGCGTCCGACCACGGCCACGGCGAGACGTCCACCGCCAGGACCAGTCGCCCGTCCGGGTACCGGGGCAGCGGCAGGCCGGCCGGCACCTGCCGCAGTCGGTCGGCTTCGATCCGGCCCTGGTTGAGGCCGTCGTACATCGCCCCGTGCCCACGCCGGTGCTCAGGCGGCAATGTCAGCTCCACCGGCGAGTGCACCACACGCCGGCGCACACAGCACCGCGTCCGCCGCCCTCGATCCGCGTCAGCGGAAGAGCGAGCCGGAGTGCGAGTGATTCAAGTGCCGACAGAGGGCGGGGATCGTCGGTCCCCCCGAGGAGCTCCGCTCGCGTGGGCAGGTGCGCGCGCAGCTCGGCAATGTGTTCATCGAGCGGGTCCGCGCGTCCTTCCCTGCCAAGTTCGCCGTTCATAGCCCAGTTGATGGGGCGACGACGCCGGCCTCCTGGGCTGCCCAGTGCCACCCGCGTTCGGGATCGGCGTGGTCGGTGAACCAGGCCAGCGTGAGCAGCTCGACCTCCTGCTCCTCCGTGCGGTGCGGCAACTCCTCCAATGCGCGGAGCCGCTCCTGCTGCGCCGCGGACATGCGGCGGTCGCGCTCCGCTCGGTCCCCGGTGCGCCAATCACCGACGAACGGCCCGCACGTCAGGAGCATTGCGGCAACTCGGTCGGAGTGCTTCAGGCGGAACCGGCTCGCCAGGTCGGTGCCGCAGGAGTGTCCGATCAACACGGCCTTGGGCACGTCCCATGCGTCGAGCAACTCGGCGAGATCGTCGACATGCCGGGCGAAGGAATGGCGGCCCCACCACGGGGATCGGCCCGTGCCACGCTGGTCGTACCGGTACACGGGCGCGAGGTCCGCGACCATGGGAGCGACATCGCCCAGATAGTCCGGCAGACCCGGACCGCCATGGAGTATGACCACGGGCGGCTGCCGAGCCGCGTCCCCCAGCACCATCCAACGTAACTGCGCCTCGTCGGTCATCGACGTGAGGCCCTGCGTCTCCACCAAGGTCACAGCGGAGAACCTACCGATGTCAGCGAGGCTCCGCCAAAGGTCAAAGAGCAAGTGTACGTCCAGCAGTCCGGGCGTCACCGCAGCTCAGAAGGGGTGTGAATGATGTAACCGGACGTCAGGCCCAGGATAGCCAGGCAGTGAAAGTCCGGTCCGGGGAGACGCCAGGGTCCTCGGTAGTCGATGAGCCGGTTCGGTGCGCATATGCGGAGCCATTGACCAGCCGAGCACCCGGCGTGAGCAGATGTCCAGGAGGGCGGCGACCCGCGTCGGATCGAGGCCCGGCGACGGACGCTGCGCCGACAGCGACCTCGTCACTGCCGCAGCGGAGTGTCCGGTTCTTGAATTGCAGGTGGCGGATTTGTGGCAGGATGCGGGCGCGACGTGCGAGGGGGCGCGGTGATGATCGGATTCGGTGTGCTGGGGGAGATTCAGGCGCACAGTGACGGCGTTGCCGTGGACCTTGGTCCGGCCCGGCAGCGCACTGTGCTCGCGGCGCTGCTGGTGGACATCAACCGTACTGTGCCGGTAGACAGGCTGGTCGATCGGGTGTGGGGCATCCGTCCGCCGCAGCGTGGCAGGTCGACGTTGTACAGCTATCTTTCCCGGCTGCGGCAGGCGCTTGACACGATGGCGGATGAGACGTGCGCAGACAGGGCGTCCATCGCGCGGCGGCCCGCGGGATACGCGTTTCTCGCCGAACCGGCGGTCGTGGACGTGCACGTCTTCGGCGATCTGGTCGGACAGGCCAGAGCGGCGGACGACGGCCGAGCGGCCGCTCTGTTCGAGCGAGCACTCGGGCTGTGGCGCGGTGAGCCGTTCGCCGGAGTGGACACACCGTGGTTCAACTCGCTGAGGGAGTCGCTGCTCGGGGAGAGGCACGCCTGCCGACTCGACCGTAACGACGTCCAGTTACGCCGCGGGCACCATGCCTCGCTGCTGACCGAGCTCGCTGCCTGTCACGACGCGCATCCGCTGGACGAGCGGCTGGCCGCCCAGTTCATGCTGGCACTCTACCGAAGCGGCCGCACGGCAGACGCACTGCGCTGTTTCGAGCAGGTTCGGCGCGCGCTGGCCGAGGAGCTGGGGAGCGACCCGGGCCTTGAGTTAGGGCGACTGCATCAGCGGCTCCTGGCCAATGACCCGGCGCTCGGCGTGCCCGGCGCCACCGCGGCACCGGCGGCCGGGGCCGCGTCCACCTCCGGCATTCCAACGTCACGGGACCGCGCGCTCCCACGCCAACTGCCCGCCGCCCCCATGTGGTTCACCGGGCGACAGCTTGAGCTCGCTGAACTCGACGAGGCCCTGGGGCAGGCAGGGCAGCCCGGTGGGGCGGTGGCAGTGTGCGCCGTCAGCGGTATCGGCGGCATCGGGAAGACCTCGCTCGCCATGTACTGGGCGCACCGGAACACCGACCGGTTCCCGGACGGGCAGCTCTATGTGGATCTTCGCGGTTTTGCTCCCTCGGGAGAGCCGCTGGCGCCTGCCGCCGCGGTCCGGGTATTCCTCGACGCACTCGGCGTGGATCCGGGCTCGGTGCCGGTGGACCAGCAGGCGCTGGCCGGGCTCTATCGCAGCCTGGTCGCTGAGCGACGCATGCTGATCGTCCTGGACAACGCTGAGGACGCCGCACAGGTGGCTGCGCTGTTACCGGGCGGCGCCGGATGTGCGGTCCTGGTCACCAGCCGTCGCCGGCTGACCGGGCTCGCTGTCACCCACAGGGCGCGCCTCCTGCCGCTGGACGCGCTCACAGCGTCCGAGTCCTGGAAGCTGCTGGGCCGTCACCTGGGCGAGGACAGACTGGCCGTCGATCCCGAGGCCGTCACCGCCGTGCTGGAGCATTGCGCGGGGCTGCCCCTGGCCATCAGCGTCGTCGGAGCCCGCGCGGCCACCAGGACCGGCTCCCCGTTGACCGTGCTCGCCGAGGAACTCCAGGACCAGTCGGCGCGGCTGGACGCTCTGGATGCGGGTGATCTTTCGGCCAGCGTCCGGGCGGTGTGCCTCGTGTCGTACCGTGCCCTCAGCGACGGGGCCGCAGAGGCCTTCCGGCTTCTTGGGGCGGCGCCGGGCCCGGAGATCGGTCTGGCTGCGGCCGGAAGCCTCCTCGGTCGTTCACCGGCTGCAACCCGGGCAGCCCTGCGGGCGCTGGAGACGGTCCATCTGGTGCAGCAACCCGCGGCCCACCGGTACCGCATGCATGACCTGATCCGCCTATACGCTGCCGAGCGGGCCGCCGTGGACCAGAAGGAGGAGTCCCGCGACCAGGCGCTGCGACGCGTCCTGGACTTCTACCTTCACACCGCCTACGCCGGTGATCGAATTCTTACTCCGCTTCAGCATCACGGCTTGGAACTCGAACCGCCCCTGGACGGCGTGACCCCCCAGGCGCCGGCCGACCAGATGGCCGTCATGTCGTGGTTCCGCGCCGAGCACGCTTGCCTGCTCGCCGCCCAGGGCTTCGCCGACCGGCAGAGATGGGACGTCCTGGTGTGGCAGCTGGCCCGGGTTGTGGACGGCTTTCTCTGGCGGCAAGGGCGGCTCCACGACCATCTGGCCCTGTGGCGCACGGGTCTGGCCGCGGCCGAACGCCTCGGTGAAGGGACCGTCCGCGCCTGGGCGCACCGCCGTCTGGCTCATGCCTGCGCCCGGTCCGGCAACCACGACGCCGCCCTCCAGCACGCCAACTTGGCGCTCGTGGCGGCCGAGGATGCCGGTGATCTCTCCGAGCAGGCGCGCATCCACGACGTCGTCGCCTGGTCGTGGGCCCGGCAGGGTGACGACCGACAGGCCCTGACCCATGTCCGTCACACCTTGCGGCTCCAGCGCATGGGCCACGACCCGCTGGCGCGGGCGAACGCGCTCAACGCCGTCGGCTGGTACGAGGCCCGCCTCGGGGACTACGGGCAGGCCCTGGCTCACTGCAAGGAGGGCCTGGAGATCCACGAGCGGCAAGGTTTCCGCGACGGGGAGGCCTGCACCCTCGACAGCCTCGGCTTCATCGCCCACGCGGCGGCCCGTCACGACGAAGCACTCGTCTACTACCGCAGCGCCCGTGCGCTCTTCCACGACCTCGGCAATCTCTACGAGGAGGCCAACACCCTCGCCAACCTCGGCGATGTCCATCTGGCCCTCGCTCAGCCTGACGAGGCCCGCCACAACTGGCGCCAGGCCGTCAGCCTCTACCACTCCCAGCATCGCGCGGAGGACGCCCGCCGCCTCCAGGACAAGCTCGCCCGCAGTGTGAGTCGACGTGACGGCTGATCAACGTCACGACTGATCAATGTCTGATCGGGAGCAAGGTGATCAGTGGTCTGCGGAGCTGGGAAGCTGTTTTGTTGCCGCGCGATGCACCACGCGCGCCCGCGGGCCGTATCTACCGACGGGCCTTTGCCTCGGCGCATGCCCGGGGGTCGCTCCGATCAGTCGAGAGGCGGCTGCCCGGCCTCCATGGCGTCTTTCTCCACCATCTCGAGCAACTCGTCGATATCGAGTTCATGCACGGCCGAAGCGAGCTCGCGTGCCACCATTGCTGCTCGCGTCCTTCGCTCTGTGACCGGGCCTTCCTCGAGCCTGGCTTTGACGCCCTGTGAGGCGCGTTCGAACATCGCGAGCGTGAGGTCCTTGGTCTGCGGTTCCTGGATGATGAACGACACATGGGTACTCGACTCGTTGGTCGCCCGTGCCGTGTGGGCGACCCCCGGGGGCATGTAGAGCGCCTCACCGCGACCGAGGGTGACATGAGCGATGTCGGTGTCGGGACCGTCGGTGACGAGGGCGCCGGAGGTCCACCAGTGCGACGGGGCGTTCTTCTCCACCCGCCATTCCTTCGAGCCGGCGATTTGCACGGCGACCACGTGCTGGCCGTCCCGGTGCCAGCCGAGTCCGGGGTTGCGCGCCGGTGTGTGGAACACGGTTGTGCCGCAGGAGGCGCGCAACGCCGCTGAGATGCGCGCGGCGGTCGCGCTGAGCGGGTCGATCAACTGGTGGGCCTGGTAGACCATTACGGTGGCCCCATGGGTCACCAGGGACCGGGCCTTGGCCCGGTCCAGAAGCCCAGCGTCCGGGTTCGACGACGGCGCCCCTGCGATGATCACCTCACGGTCCGGAAGTTGTCTGCCGTTCAGGGCGAAGGAGATGTTCGGTGGTCGCAGCGCCCTTTCTTCCAGCAGCCGGTCGATCGTGATGTGGTCGAGGGAGGTGAGGAAGGACGGGCTGACGGACAGTGGACTCGTCCGTTTCCCCCAGGCTGTTGTGATGTCCGTACTGTCGGCTGTGAGCAGGTCGAACCCGTACGAGATCGTCATTCCGACGGCTCCTTCCTCGATCGCGGTCGAATGACGACCATTCTGTGGAAGCAATCGATCTGCTCCGTGTCCTCGTCTATCGGTATGCCGTCCACCTGGACCCAGGCATGAGCAGTGAAAGGCTCCGTGCGTACTCCCACGCACCATTCGGGCCAGGTGCCGCAGATGCGGCACAGCAGCGCGGTGGCTACCGACCGTTGCAGACACCACGGTCCCGTGCACATCACGCTGACAAAGAGGACGGCATTGCGGGCCCGGTGGGCTTCGTCCGCGCGACTCGCACGCGCGCCGCGACGCAAGGATTTGAGCAGTGCGAACTGACGCTCGGGTGACAGTTTCGCGATGCCCCGGGCCAGCAGGACCGCGGCTCTCGCCAGCGGGCGGATCCACAGTGGCGGCGGTGAAATCGCCCGCTCGTTGACCATCGAGATGCTCATCGGGCGAGCAGCTTCGCTGCCTGGAGCCGGCCCACCAACGTGTGGACGTCCGACAAGGTCTGATCGGACGCGTCGGGATACTTCTCCTGTAGTCGGCTCGCTACCGACTCCACGGTCTCGCCGCTCAGCAGCAGACGAACAATCTCCGACCCTGTGCCGTTCAGCTGCCAGTACCGTCCGGTCCGTTTGTTGAGGAACACCATTCCATCCTCGGTCTCGGTCATCGTGACGAAGGGGGAGAGGGCTATGCCTTTCATCCAGAGCCTCCTGGTTCGTTGTGTCAATGCGCCTGCGGGCTGCTTTTCGCCGGCAGGGAACGGAGCCATGCCTCGCAGGCCATCGTCTTTTCGAGCGTGCCCATATGCATGGGGTCCGGCATCGTGCTCGAGAGAGCGCGGCGGAAGCCCTCGCGACCGATCAGCCCCAGGTCGACAAGGAGCGACTCCTCACACATCTCCCGCATCTTTGCGAGGTTGCGCTTCCGGCCGGCGTAGACGTCCACAGTGAAATGGCTCTTGGTGGTCCGGTCGAGAACATAATCCGGCACCGTTCCACGCAGGGCGGCCGCCAGGACGGGTTTGTGGCGGCCAACGACGTACCGGTCCGCCATCCGGACGGACAGCGCCGTCTCCACGACCCGATCATCGAGGAACGGAGCTTCGAAACTCACACCGAAGCGCTCCCCGAGCGTGTTCGCAAAGCGAATGATCCCACCGTTGACGCGGATACAGCGCAGGATCTCGTGCTGCGTGGGGATCGACGACATCGGTTGGGGATCCGTTCCCGCCGTACGGGTTATCGCTTCCCGGACCAGTGCGGCAGCTTCCCGGGAAGCCCACGGAGGAAGCCGTGGGGCAGGCTCCCAACCCACCTCCGACTCGACGTCCGGCGGACAGAGCAGTTCGTCCCCGGAGCGATGCAGCCACTGGGCGTAGGGCGGAAAGGCCCGGACGACGCGCAAGGTCGTGGCAAGGGACCAGCGTCGCCGGGCGCGCGCCGCGCGGACCATGCCCAGGGATCCGAGCAGACTCCGCTGGGCCAGGGCGTTCACATAGGTCGTTCCGGTAGCTGCCAGTTCGTCACTGCCGTGGCCCTGAAGGTGCCTGGTGACCCCATGCGAGGCCATGATCCGGGCGACATCTTCCATATGGCTCGCCATGGCGATGAACGGAGGCGGTTCGTCCATCGCCAGATCATCGCGGTCCGGCGATTCGTAATACGGCGAGGCCGTGTCCTTGTCGAGGACGATGTGCTCGGCGGCGGGCAGATCCGCCGCGGCCCGGCCGGCAATGGAATCGTCGCAATTCCGCGGGTCCATGAGCTGGCGTCGTATGGTCACCAGCCTAGGGCCCTGCTCGGCGGCGAGAAAACAAAGACTTGTCGAGTCCATTCCGCCGGAGAGATCGGCACCGATGGCCGAGGATGCGCCCGCTCGCGCCGCGACCGCCGCAACCAGCGCCTTGCGCAACTCGGGAGCGGCCAGATCCGTCGGCAGCTCCGGGGCCGGAGGATCCCACCACCGGATCGGCTCGGCGGTCCCGTTGGGATGCACAGACAAGTAGTGGGCAAAGGGAAGGAGGTCAACCTCCCGCCACACACTGCGCTCGCTCAACGGCCACGGCGGCGTGCGTTGGCGGGAGGCGTTCGAGGTGGCCATGGGCCGGATCGCGGGTCGGTTCGCGCAGGTCGAACCCCGCCTGCGGGCTGGGCGGTTGGTGCTGGGCTTGCTGTCCGACCTGCCGCGCAAGAACTGCTGGACGATCGCGGAGTGGGTCGGGGAATCGACACCGCGTCGGCTGGGTCACGGGTGACGAGGTCTATGGCGGCAACCCGAAACTGTGATCCGCGCTGGAAAACCGCGGCATCGGCTATGTTCTCGCGGTGGCCCGCTCAGCCGAAATGACCACCGGCGCAGGCACGTTCCGCGCTGATGTGCTGGTGAAGAAGGTGCCGAAGAGGGCCTGGCAGAAGCTTTCGGCCGGATGCGGCGCGAAGGGACAGCGGTTCTACGACTGGGCCGTCATCGACCTCGTCGAGGTGTCACTGGGCCACCATCAGCTCCTGGTCCGTCGCAAGCGCACCATCGGTGAACTCGCCTATTACCGCTGTCACTCCACCACCTCGGCATCCCTGACCACCCTGATCAAGGTCGCAGGTTCCAAATGGTGGGTGGAGGAAACCTTCCAAAGTGAGAAGGGGCCGACCGGACTGGATGAGCACCAGGTCCGCCGCTACCCTTCCTGGGCCCGCTGGGTAACCCTCGCAATGCTGGCCCACGCCTTCCGCGCCGTCGTCCGCGCCGACGACCACGCACACCGCCCCACGCCGGGCGACCTGACCCCGCTGACCTGCAACGAGATCCAGCGCCTGTTCATCAGTGTTGTTGCCGGCCCGTTCACGGCCCGGCCCACCGGCTCAGCTGGTCCGCCTGGCGACGCAGCCATCAGGCGCGATCACGAGCCGGCCATTACCGGAGACACGTGTGACTGAGCACTTCCGCTGCCCACCCTGAGCACCGAAGTTGGTCGCCCCGAGCCAAAAGCTGAGGGGTTCATCGGTCGCTGGGAGTAGGCCCTGCGCCTCAGGCGCGCTTGGTGCCTGCTGGCTAGGGTCGGTCCTCATGGAGACCACAGGAATCGTTCGTCGCCAGACGGCGGAGCGTATACGCGACGCTCTGGAGCGGCTCGTTACCGAGCGGGATGTATGGATGTCGACGGCTCACCCTGATCACGGGCCGCACCAGGTGCCGCTGTGGTTCTTGTGGGATGGGCGAGCGGTGTGGATGTGCACCAGCGCCACTTCCGTGACTGCGCGAAACGTCCGCAAAGAGCCGCGCGTGCGCCTGTCGCTACCGGACACCTTCGACGTGGTGCTCCTCCAGGGTGAGGCGGAGTGTTTCCCGGACCAGGAGGTGCCCGGAGGCGCAGCGGAGGCGTTCGCCGACAAGTTCGGGTGGGATCCACGCATGGAAGAGGGTTCCTTTCTGTACGTACGCCTGGTCCCGAGGACTGTGCGCGCTTGGCGCGGCGAGCCAGAACTACGCGGGAGAGTCATCATGCGCGACGGGATGTGGCTGGAATAACGGCCGTCCCTCGCCGACGCGCCTCTCTCGGATCACGATCTACAGCCGGAGAATTAGCCTCGATCTTGCGTGAGGGTCCGTGGACGGAGTCGGTGGACCCTTTCGCGTTCCAGGGCGGGTGGTGGGCAGGCCGGTGGCCCGGCTGTCGCGACGGGTGGGCGCAGGGTTCCACTGCCCGGGGTGGGGTGGTGCTGCCGTCGGGACGGGAGGTCTGCTGGTCAGCCCGGGTTGGGCAGGAGCGCGAGTCGTTCGAGGGCGGCTGTGATCTCGCCTGTCCAGGGCCAGTGGCGGGTGAATCGGAGGATGCGGCGCCGGCCGGTGGTGACGAGTTGGGCGGCCGCGGATAAGAGACGGAACCGCAGTCGGCGGGGTTCCCAGAGCCGGGCTGTGCCCAGTCAGGGCGAGCATGGGCATCCAGGCCAGCAGGTCGAGTGCGATCTGAACGATCTCCAGCCAGACCCTGTTCCGCGCGGTGTGGTGCAGGGGCAGGTTGCGCAGTCCGGTGGTCCTGGCGGCCCGGATCCGGTCTTCCGCTCGGGCGCGCAGCCGGTGACGGAGCTCGAGCTCAGCGATCGGCCGGTCAGGGGTGTTGGTCGCGAAGCAGGTGATCCGCGTGCCGTCCGCGTCCGTGATCCTCAACTGGGCTCCGGGATGCGGTCGTTCCTTGCGGACGATCAACCGCATGCCCTTCGGCCAGCCGTCCAGCAGCTTGCCGGTGACCTCGGCGGCCCAGGCCCCGTCGCTTGGCGAGTCAGGACACGAAGTGGTGAGTGCCGCCGGCGGAGTCCGTGCGGATCAGGGTCTGTCGCCCTCGCCGGTACTTCTTCGGCAGCTGGGCCAGGGCCACTTGAGAGGTGGCGATGTGGTCGGCGGCCGTGTTCGAGTCCGCGTTTCCCGGTCTCAGGAGGGCGGCGACCGGCTGCGAGGCTAATCGACCCGATCAGCCGTCAGTTCTTCTTCAGCTCCTCGGCGAGCATCACAAGGATGCCGCTGGGACCGCGGACGTACGTGAGCTTGTAGACGTCCTCATAGGTCGCCACACCGCGAAGCGGATGGCATCCGTGCTTTGCGGCTGTCTCAAGGGCTTTGTCGATGTCGTCGACTGAGAAGGCGACGCGATGCATGCCAATCTCGTTGGGACGAGTGGGCTCCGACTCGATCGCTTCGGGGTGGATGTACTCGAAGAGCTCAAGGCGACCGTGACCGTCTGGCGTCTGGAGCATCGCAATGTTGGCGTGATTGCCATCAAGGCCGACGGCGGTGTCGGTCCACTCACCACTGACCGTGTCACGGCCGACGACCGTGAGGCCGAGGTCGGTGAAAAAGGAGATCGTTGCTTCGAGGTCGCGGACGGCGATGCCGACGTTCTCAAGTTTGATGGCCATGCGTTGCATGCTACCGAGCCGGGCCGATCGGGTGCTTCCGGCAAGGACGCAGCCGAGTTCCAGGGCACCGTCGAGGTCGACCGTGACCTGTCCACCGGCGTCCGGAGCGTGTTTGCCCGCCAGCGACCAGACCCGGTTACGCACCTCGGACCGTGCGGACCGGATGGCCTGCAGGGCCTTCTCGCCGGAGGCGGTAAGGACGTCGATCAGGCGGGAGACCGTCGGGTCGGAGGCGACCGGGCCGAAGACGGCCGGCTCGCACCGCAGCATCGCGACATCCGCGAGGCAGTCACCGCCGAGCGCGACCGTCAGGGCGACGTCCAGGAGGACCTTGTCTTGCGGACCGTCTCGACCAGCAGTACCGCACCGGCTTGCGAACCACTCCGCGACCGCCGCCCTCGACGCGGACACGCGGGTGGGACCCGATACGCTTCTTCATCTGGAAAGTGCCTCCGACGGTGGCGGGAACAAGGACCTCGGCAATCCTCATTCTCGCTGGTCAGAGGCACTTTTTGCTTTCTTGGCCACCAGTCGGACAGCCCGCCTAAAGCCAGTACGTCGAGGGCCGCCACGAGACCGTACGCGTTCCCGGACACCTGCAACGGCCGAGGTAAACAACCCTCGCCGACCAACTCGCCAGCTCATGCGCCAGCCGACAGCGCGGGCCTGCCCAGGAGCGTCTGTGGGCTTGCCCGCGCCGTCGTTCCGGGGCGTGCCCGGGTCAGGTGCGGGACTGGGGTCCGCGCCGGGCGTGCGGCCGGTACCGCCGCCGGTGTCACCGCGGTCATGCGATGGCTCCCTCGGTGGTGCACACCTCGTCCAGCAGCGCGACCAGCCTGTCGGGCGCGTCGATTAGATCGGACGGCGCACGGCCGGGTGCCGCAACCGGCCGGTGACGCCGACCGCGACCATGCCGCCATAGCTGTGGCCGACCAGCGTCACGAGAGTCTTGCGCCAGCACCACCGCCGTGCTGCGCGCCGGTGCCGGACGCCGCCGACAAGCCGCCGACATCGGGTCTGGTGGTGGGTGCGCCAGGGGGTGCCAGTGCATGGCGGGCCAGGTCCGGGCGGAGCGACCCTGCTGCTGTGGCTGGGCAGAAAGGTCAGTGGCCGCTGAGCATGGCCAGTACGTTGTCGTAGGTGCCGTTGACCTGGGCATGGCGCAGGAACTTGACGTTCTCGACGAGGACTTCGCCAGCGTCGGGCTGGGTGCGCAGGAGGGTCATGACCTCGGAGAGGAAATCCTGCAGTGGCATGGCCCGCTCGCTGTCCTGCTGCCCCATCAAGGTGGTCCGCACGGCCGGCGGGACCAGTTCGATCACCTTGACGGAGGTGTCTGAGAGCTGGACGCGCAGGCTCTCGGTGAAGGAGTGGACCGCGGCTTTGGTGGCGTTGTAGGTCGGGGTGATCGGCAGCGGTACGAACGCCAGGCCGGAGCTGACGTTGATGATGACTGCGTCGTCCTTGGCCACCAGGTGGGGCAGGAAGGCGTGGACCATTCGGATCGGGCCGAGCAGGTTGGTGGTGACGGTGTCCTCGGCGATCTGCAGGGAGTCGGCGTCGAGGAGGGTTTCCGGCAGCATGATGCCGGCGTTGTTGACCAGGACGTTCACCTCCGGATAGGTGCTGGTCACCGTGGTGCGGGCGTGGGCGATCGACGTGGGGTCGGTGACGTCGAGGACGATCGTCTCGATGCCCGGGTGGTCGGTCGTGATCTGGCCGAGCAGTTCCTTGCGCCGTCCGGCGACGATCACCCTGTTGCCGGCCTGAAGAAAGCGCAGGGCCAGACCGAGCCCGATACCCGAGGTGCCGCCGGTGATCAGAACCGTGTTGCCCGTGATCTTCATGGGAATGTTCTCTCTCTTTCGGTGCGGGAGCTGGTACGCCCCGCACCGCCGACTATGCGGGCGCCTCCGGCAGGGGCGGGAGAGGAGCGCTTGTCCACGGATCCGCGATCCCTGCCGAGGTGTGCCGGTGGCGGCTGGCTCCGCCCGCGAGGGGCCGAGCCGGGGATCGGCGGTCCCTGGATGAATGGGCAGGCAGCAGTCACCATGGAGGGCATGGACAAAGAGGAACTGGCGGATTTCCTGCGTCGGCGGCGTGAGACGCTGCAGCCCGGCGACGTCGGACTGGTCGACGGCCCGCGCAGGCGCACCCGGGGACTGCGCCGCGAAGAGGTCGCCGGTCTCGCCGGCATGTCCACTGACTACTACACCCGGCTGGAACAGCAGCGCGGCCCGCAGCCCTCCGAGCAGATCGCAGCCGCCCTCGCCCGCGCACTGCGCCTGACCCTGGACGAACGCGACCACCTCTTCCGCCTCATCGGCCACAACGCCCCGGCCCGCTTCCATCGCTCCGAGCACATCAGCCCGGCTCTGATGCGGGTCCTGGACCGCCTCGATGACACCCCGGCCCTGGTGCTGTCCGATCTGGCCGACACCCTGGTGCAGAACCCGCTCGCGATCGCACTGCTCGGCGACCAGACCCGCCACACCGGTCTGGCCCGCAGCGCCTACTACCGCTGGTTCACCGACCCGGCCGAGCGTAGCCACTATCCGGAAGAAGACCACCCGCGGCAGAGCCGGATCCAGGCAGCCGCCCTGCGGACCGCGCTGACCTCTGACCGCGGCGACCCCAGAGCCGCGCGGATCGTCGCCGAACTACACGAACTCAGCCCTGAATTCGTCCGCGTGTGGGAACGGCACGAGGTCGCCAAGCGCTTCGAGGACCGCAAAACCCTCGTTCACCCGGAGCTCGGCCGTATCGACGTCGATTGCCAGGTCCTGTTCACCGAGAACCTCGCACAGACCCTGCTGGTGATGACCACGCGCCCCGGCACGGAAAGCCAGGGGAAACTACAACTGCTCTCTGTCATAGGGCACCAGCAATTCACGGGGTCTCGTACTGGTGAGCCCGGGATTGAACGCTAAGGCGGTCGCGGTCCCCCGATCCGCGGCGATGCGCCCGGAGTCGCGTCCCGGTTCGATCACTGGCGGGACGGATGGGGCGTCAGGCATTTAGTACTCCAGTTGCAGTTCTCCATACGCCCTGGTCAAGGGGCCCTTTCGGAGTCTAGTTGGCTGACGGACCGTCAGAGTGGCGGTGGTTCGTTACTCACCCGATCGGGGTGCGTGCGACGC